>JANPKP010000411.1:0-18206 GCA_031426095.1 Gemmataceae bacterium | reverse complement strand
CCGCCGTCGTCACCGCCGCCAGCTACGACGCCACCGCCGACGAGACGCTCGCCCGCGTCGACGCCACGTTCACCGTGCGGGCCTTCGCCGACGGGCCGGCCGACCTCGCCCTCCCCCTCGGCGACGTGCGGCTCGAACGGGTCGCGGTCAATGGCACCCCCGCCTTCCCCGCCGCCGGCGGGGCGGACGTTTACACCGTGCCGCTCCCCGGGAAGGGTACGCACGCCGTCGCCGTCCGCTTCGCCGTGCCCGTGGCCGCCGCCGGGGCCGAGCGGGAAGTCCGCTTCGGCGTGCCCGACGTGCCCGCGTCGCGGCTCGCCTTCGCCGCCCCGCCGGCCGCCCGCCAACTGCAACTCGGCGGGGCGCACGGCACGCGGACCGTGACCCCGACCGCGTCCGGCCCGAAACTGACCGCCGACCTGGGGGGTGGGCGAACCGTGGTGGCCCGGTGGCGGGTCGGCACCGGGGGCGGGCCGGCCGCGGCGGCGAGCGTGAAGGCGGCGTGCGTCTGGGACGTGGGCGAGGCCGCCGCCGAGCTGACCGCCTGCTACCTGTTCCGCTTCGACCCCGGGGCGGCCGCCGGCGTCAGGTTCGACCTGCCGGCCGACCTGGAGCCGGTCCGCGTCGCCGTCCGCCCGCCGCCGGACACGCCCGCCGCCCCGTCGGCCGTGCTGCGGGACTGGACGCTCGGCCCCGAGCGTGGCGGCACCCGGCCGCTGCGGGTCCGCTTCCAGGGGCCGGCCGACGGGCGGGTGCTGGTGGTGCTCGAGTGCGTGCCCCGCACGTCGCCCACCCGCCAGCCGGTGTTGCGGTTCCCGAAGGTGGGCGGGGCGGCCGACGTGGACGCGGTGTACGCCTTCCGGCCCGGCCGCGTGACCGTGGACGACGTGGCGAAGGCCGGCCTCATCGACGCCCCGGCCGACGCCCTCGGCCGCGACTTCGCCGGCGTCTCCGACCTCCAGTGGAACCCGGCGTCGCCCCCCCGCGTGTTCCGCCCGGCCGGCGGGGTCGCCCCCGAACTGCGGCCCACGCTCCGCCCCTCGGCCGACCCGCCGGCGGCGACGCAGGACGTGGTCTGGCGGGTGGGCAAGGGGCACGCCGACGGGGCCGGGGCGGTCCGCTGGGTGGCGAAGGACGGGCTGCTGTCGGCGGCCGAGTTCGACCTGCCGGCGGCGGTGAGGCTGTTCGAGGTCCGCGGCCCCGACGTGGCCGGGTGGGGCCGGCACGCCGGCCGCGTGCAGGTCTGGTTCCGCAAGGGGGTGAAGGAGGCGGCCGTGGAGTGGGCCGGCGGCGTGCCCGTGGGCGTGAGCCCGACCGCCCCCCTGCCCGACCCGTTGGCGTTCGACCCGGCGGTGCCCCGGCCGGCGAACGCGGGGCCGGTGGCGACCACGCTCCGGGTGCGGCAGGCCGACGGTTGGGGGGCGAAGGTGGAACGCGACCGCGGGTGGGCGGCCGTACCCCCGCTGGCGACGGCCGGCCGCGAGTGGGCGTACCGGGCCGAAGCCGCACTCCCGCCGCCGCGCTGGCTGTTCGCCACCCGCCCGGCCGCGTCCGCCGTGAAGGCGGTGGTGCGACCTTCGACGCCGGCCGCACCGCCCGCCGCCGTCGCCCCGCCGCCCCGGGAGCTGAAGCCGGCGGCCGCGCCTCCCGCGCCGCTTCCGAAACCGACCGCCGGCACGCCGGCCGCCCGCGACCCCGGCCCGGTCCGCACGGCCGCCGCGCTGATGTGGGTGGCGGTGCTGCTGGCCGTGGCCGTCTTGGCGGCCCGCCTCCCGCGTTCGACGTGGCCCGAACAGCTCGCCCTGCTGGCGGCCCTCGGCGGCGTGTTGGCGGGCGTCGGACCGGCGGCGGGGCTGGCGGTGCTGGTGGTCGGCCGCGTGGGGTGGGGCTTGCTGCGGCAACGGGGCGTTCCCCAACCGGGGTAGGTGGCGGCCCCTTGACCGAGAGGAAGCGGTGCCGCATCCGTCCCGAGCCCGGGACGGGCGACGCATCACTCCCGAACCGTCACGGCCCCCCGGCCGCCGGCGGGTCCGGGTTCTTCGCCCGCCACGCCTTCCACTTGGCGAACGCCGCGTCCCGGTCGCCCGGCGGGACGTCGAAGCGGGTGAACGTGAACCGCCCCGTCGCCCCGCCCGCCGCGTTCTCGCGGAACCCGTACTCCTTCGGCTCCTGGCCGGTCAGCAGCAGGGCCGCCGCCAGGGCCACGTCCCCCACCCGGATCTCGCGAACGGCCCCCCCCACGCCCCCGCCGCGGACGACGAACCCCTCGTCGGCCATCCCCGCCTCCAGGGCCGAGAGGTACGCCCGCCCGCCGAGCCGGGCCACGTTCATCGCCGCCACCGCCTTCTGGTGCGTCGCCACCCCGGGCGTCGTCAGGAGCCGGGCCGCGTACTTGGCCGGCGGCCCCGCCCCGACCCGCTCGGCCAGGCCGTACGCCTGGTACGCCCCGGCCGCGTCCGTCCGCGAGTCCGCCCAGTGGGCCAGCACCCGCTCGAAGGCCGGCCGCCGGGGGTGGTCGGCCGGCAGGGCCTTCGCCACCCACACGACGCTCACGAGCGAGGTCATCGGCAGCCCCCGGGGGGCGGTGGCCCGGGGGCCGCCGGCCTCGGCCACCAGGACGACCGCCACGTCGGCCGGGGTCGGCTCGCGGGCGGGGGTACCGGGCCGGGGGTGGCGGCCGAACGTCAGTTCCCGGCAGCGGGCGGCGGCCATCTTCCCCAAGTCGGCCGGCGGCCCGTCGAGGGCGTCGAGCAGGGCGACGTTGGCCCGCTCGCGGACGGCCTCGGCGTACAGCCCGCGGGCGGCCGGGTCGGTCCCGGCGGCCGCCTTGAACCGCGCCCACCCGGGCACGTCGTGGTCGAACTCGCCCGCCGCGTCGGCCAGGAAGGCGGCCACCCGGGCGTCCCGGTCGGCGGCCGCGGCCGCGGGCAGGAGCCGCCCGCACCGCGACCGCACCTCCGGGTCGGGGCTCGTCGCGGCGGCGTCGGACAGGGCGGCGGCCGCCAGCCGGCCCATGCCCGCGAGTTCCTTCTGGGCCTCCTCCCGCTCCGGGAACCGGGGGCTACCGAGGAGGCCGACGAGGGCCCGGGCGCGGGCCGCCGCGGCCGGCGGGACGGCGAGGTGCCGGGGGTCGGGCGAGACCGCCGGGGCGGCGAGGACGAGAGCCACGAGCCCGAACATGGCGGGGAACCTCGGCGGGGTCGCGGGAGAAGGAGGAGCGGGGGGGCGACCGTCGTTCATTCTGACGCGGGACGGGGCGGAACGCCAGCGGCTTGTCGTTTTGTAGGGTGGGGCGAGTCCGCGCAGTCCCACCACATGGGGCTCACTCGAAGACGGTGGGGCCGCGCGGACTCGTCCCACCCTACGCAATCACAAATCCGGCCGCACCAGCGCCGCCGGCCGGCCGGCCCGGGCGAGGACGGCTTCGGCCGCCCGGTAGCCGCTGCGGACGGCCCCCTCCATCGTCGCCGGCCACCCGGTGTCGGTCCAGTCGCCGGCCACCGCCAGGTTCGCCACCGGCGACCCCTGCGGCGGCCGCCAGCGGTCGACCCCCGGCACCGCGCTGAACGTCGCCGCGTGCTCCGTCACCACCTTCGCCCGCAAGAGTTTGGCGTCCGCGGCCGCCGGGTAAAGCCGGCCCAACTCGGCGACGACCTGCCGCCGCACCTCGTCGCGGCCCAGCCCCTTGAGCGGCCGGGCGGCGCTGACCACCACCTGAAGGTAGAACTCGCCGGGGGCCACCTCGCCGCGGTTGAACGCCCACTGCCCGAGGCAATCGACGAGGACGACGTGCGGCAACGCCATCACCGGCCGGTCGAACCAGAGGTGGACGCTGGTGATCGGCGACGCGGCCAGGTTCGCCACCCCCGCGAAGTACGGGTCGGCCGCGAGTTCCGGCGGCAGCAGCCCGAGGACGCGGTCGAACGGCACCGCCAGGACGTACCAGTCGGCGGCGAGCGTGGCCCCGTCGCGGAGGAGGACGCCCGTGATCCCGTTCGCGAGCGCTTCATCCCGCCCGATCTTGTGGCCCGGGCTTCCAAGCCCGGGGTCGTGGACCAGCCCGGGCAAGGATGCCCGGGCCACAAGATTCTGATCCCGCGGTTCCACCACCAACGTTTTGACCCCACAATCCTCCCGCACCACCACCCCGTGCCGGGCCAGCCACCCCCGCAACTCGTCGCCGTAAAACCGCCCGAGCGGGACCGACGGCACCTGGACCACGAACCCGTCGCGGTGCCGCACGAACCCGTCGCGGAACACCTTGCGGGCGTACTTCAGCCCCACCCGGTCCACCGTCTCGTTCAACGCGCTCGTCAGCACGACGCCCCAAAAGCGCTCGATGGTGCGGCTATTCTGCCGGTGGGCCTTCAGCCACGGCAACAGCGGCGGGTCGGCGTCCGGCTTCTCGCGCAACAGGCAGAGCAGGCCCCACGCCACGCGGAGCTTGTCCCCGGGCGTGAGGTAGTGGGCCCCCATGAGCGCCCGCCCGAGGTGGAACGGGGCCGGCCACGGGTCGGCCTTGAAGACGCTCGTGCGGCGGTCCGGCGTGGTGAAGTAGAGCTTCGGTTGCGGGGCGAGCAGGTGGTCGACGCCGACGGTCCGGCAGAAGTGGGCGAGGTTCGTGCAGCACCCCATGCTGACGTGCTGGCAGGCGTCCACCATCTGCCCGGTGGCCGCGTCGGTGAACGACCCCGCCCGCCCCCCGAGCCGCGGCCGGCTCTCCAGGACCGTGACGCGGAACCCCCGCCCGGCGAGCGACACGGCCGCCGCAAGCCCGGCGAGGCCGGCCCCGATGACGATTGCGGAATGCGGAATGCGGAATGCGGATTGCGGAACCCGCGCACCGCCTTCGCTACCGACACCCGAGGACGACTCGTGCCGGGAATCCGCATTCCGTATTCCGCAATCCGCAATCCCGCTCACACCCACCCCCACTTCGTCGGCCACGCCCCGAGCAGGGCGGCCGCCTTCCGCCACTTCGGCGTCCGCACCCGGGCGGTGAAGACGTCGTACCCCTTCGCCTCGATGGCGTCGAGCAGCCCGCGGTACGTCCGGCGCATCACGCCGAAGATCGCCCGCCCGTCCGCCGTGAGCAGCCCCGAGAGCGGCTCGCTCGCCCGGTAGTAGTCGCGGGCGCGCTCCACCTGGAAGCGCATCAGCGCCCGGAAGGCGTCCGCGTGGGCCGGGTCGCGCCACGCCCCCGGCGGGCAGCCGAACCTCTCCAACTCGTCGGCCGGGAGGTAGACGCGGCCGTTGCCGAGGTCTTCGCCCAGGTCGCGCAGAACGTTCGTGAGCTGGAACGCCACCCCCGCGGCGACGGCCGACTCATGCGCGTCCTTCGCCGTCGCCCCGCGGCGGAAGCCCCAGATCGGCAGGCACGCCAGCCCCACGGCCGAGGCCACCCGGTACAGGTACGGGTGCAGGTCCGCGAACGTGGCGAACCGCACCGGTTGGAGGTCCGACTCGACGCCATCGAGGACGGCCAGGAGGTGTTCGACCGGCACCCCGAAGCGGCGGACGGCATCGACTAAAGCGGGGTGGACGGGGTGCGACGGCTCGCCCGCGAGCGCGGCGTCCAGGGCCTCCCGCCAGTCCCGCAGGGCGGCCCGCTTGGCGTCCGCGTCGCCGGGTTCGTCGGCGAGGTCGTCGGTGACGCGGAGGAAGGCGTAAAGGGCGGTCATGGCCCGCCGCTTGGCCGGCGGCAGCACCCGGAAGGCGAGCGGGAAGCTGCTGTTCGCCCGCCGCGTGATGGCGAGGCACGCGGCGTGAGAGTGCTGAAGGTCTCGAAAAGGATGAAGGATGAAGGATGAAGGATGAAGGCAACCCGGCTCACCCGGCCGCGACGCCTCGGGTTCAGGTCCGCCTTGATCCTTCATCCTTAATCCTTCATACTTCATCCGTCCCCCGTCACTGCCCGAAGTTCACGCGGACCTTCTGGCCGACCCGCAGCGGCGGCTTCGGCGGCACGCTCACCGGGGCCCAGTCGGCGACCTCGATCACGCACTCGAGCACCCGCGACTCGCTCGACATCAGCCCGTCGGTGGCGTTGCGGCTCTTGAGGAAGCTGGTGCCCACCCGCTTGAGGACGCCCTGGTAGGTGAGCTTGCTGTCGGTGTTGTCGTACACCGTCACCGGCCGCTCCTTCTGCCCGGGGTCGAGCGTCACCTTCTGGGCGAAGTCGGGCTCGACCTCGGCCCGGACGATCCGCGGGCCGGCCGGGACGAACCACAGGGCCGTCGTCCGCGAGCTGATCCCCACCGTCATGCCCGGGGAGACGTTGATCTGCTCGACGATCCCCGGCACCCGGGCCCGGACCACGCACAGGTCGAGGGCCGCCTTCGCCTCCCCGGCCGTCGCCTCGGCCTGGAGCACCCCGGCCTCGGCCTTCGCCGCCATCGCCGCCGGCACCCCGCTCGTCGTCAGGCTGTTCAGCTCGGCTTCCTTCAGCTTCCGCTCCTGCTCGGCCGTCAGCTTCGTCGTCCGCAGCTCCAGCAACTTCGGCTCGTCGGCCAGCCGCTGGGCGACCTTCTCGGGCGACTCCCCGACGTAAGACTGCCGGTACGCCGTCTCCGACACCCGCAGCGACTCGGCGGTCAGCGTCTCCTTCGTCCGGGCGGCCTCCACCGCCTGCCGGGCCAGGGCGATCTTCGACTGGTGGTCGCCGACCGCCTGCTGGGCCACGCCCGCGTCCTTCCGGGCCACCTCGACGGCCGCCAGCGCCCGCTTGTACGTCGCCTCCTGCACCGTCGAGTCGAAGGCGAACAGCTCGGCCCCGTCGGCCACGGTCTGCCCCTCGTGGACGAACAGCTTGGCCACCAGCCCGGTCTGCATGTTCGGCGGCAGCCCGTACCCGACGACCGGCGGGTCGGTGTCCACGAACCCCAGGACGACCGGCCCGGACCCGTACTTGGCCGGGGCGGCCGGGTCGAGGAGCTTGCCCTTGGGGGCGTCCGCCGGCGGGGCGTCGGCCCCGCCGGCCCCGGGCGCGAGGAACCGCGACCCGACCAGGGTGCCGACCCCGAGGAGAACCCCGGCGGCGAACAGGAGCGGGCGGGCGGCGCGTCGGAGCCACGGCTTCATGGGGCACCTTCCCGTGCGGCCGCGGGCGGGGCCCCCGGCAAGTCCTTGACCTGGAGGAACCCGTCCTCCAAATAGTAGTGGATGTCCACGTAGGGCAGGATGCGGTGGTCGTGCGACACGACCAGGATCGACGCCCCCCGCTCGTGGGCGGCGTCCCGCAGCAGCTCGATCACCTTCTGCCCGTTCTCCCAATCGAGGGCGCTCGTCGGCTCGTCGGCGAACACGAACAGGGGGTTCTTCACCAGCGCCCGCCCGATGGCCACCCGCTGCTTCTCGCCGCCGGACAGCTGGGCCGGCTTCTTGGCGCGGTTGGCGGCCAGCCCGAGCTTGGCGAGCATGTCGTCGCACCGCCGCCGGGCCTCGCCGCCGCTCGCGTACCCGCCCCACTTGAGTACGATCTCCAGCTGCTGCCGGGCCGTCAACGCGGGGAACAGGTTGTACCCCTGGAAGATGAATCCCGTCGTCCGCAGGCGGAAGTCCTCCCGCTCCTTGGCGGTGAGGCCCCACACGTCCCGGAGCACGCCCTCGTCCTCGGCCATCACCTGCCCGCTGTCGGGCTCGAGGAGCCCCGAGAGGATGGCCAGGAGCGTCGACTTGCCGCTCCCGCTCGGCCCCATGAGCAGCGCCAGCTGGCCGGGAAACAGGTCGATGGAGACCTCGTGCAGGACGGCCCGGCGGGCCGCCCCGTCGCCGAACGTCCGGCCCAGGTTGACCCCGCGGAGGCACGGGTTCGTCGAGATCGCGGGCATCAGCGGCCACCCATTGCGGAACGCGGATTGCGGATTGCGGATTGAAGGACGGCCGGACGGAAGCCGCACCCGCGATTCGCGGACGGCCGGGGGTTTGCACGCATTCCGCATTCCGCATTCCGCATTCCGCGTTACCTCAGCAGCGACATCGGCTCGATCTGGCGGACGCTCCGCAGGGCCATCACGCCGGCCAGCAGGGCCATCACGGTCGTGACCGCGGCCGTCCCGCCGAGGACCTCCCACCGCAGGTCCACGTCGGCGCTCGCCTGGGCGGCCGCGTACTTCAGCAGGAGGCACGTCGGGTACGCCAGGGCGATGCCGATCAGCCCGACCCAGAACGACTGGGTCAGCACCATGATCGAGATCCGCCACCGCGGGATGCCGAGGGCCAGGAGGATGGCGAACTCCTTCGCGGAGGCCACCGTCGCCGCGTAGAGCGTCTGCGTCGTGATGACCACGCCCACCAGCAGCCCGAGGAGGGCCGCGTACCCGATCGCCACCCCGGCCTTCGTCCGGAACAGCCAGTACTTCCGCGACCCGGTCGAAAACTCCTCGGCCGTATACGCGCTCATGTCGTCGCCGTACTGCTCGCGGAGCTCGTGCACCACCTCCCTGGCCCGGGCCGGGCTGTCGCACCGGGCCAGGAAGTACGTGACGTGGTCCGGCGGGACCAGGAACGAGAGCAGCTGGCGGGCCGTCGGGAGCGAGCAGAAGACCCACGGGGCGGCCAGGCTCTTGAGCCCCTTGACGGTGCCGACCACCTTCACCTCGTGCCCGTTGATCTTCGGCTTGCCCGGCTTGTCGAGGGCGAACCGGGCGATGTCCGACTCGTCCACGATGATGGCGAACGGCTCGGTCAGGGCCACCCGCTGCTCGGCCGTCAGCACGTCGGCCGCCCCGGCCGCCCCGTCGTCGAGGACGCTCCCGAGGAGGAAGCAGAGTTCGGTCCCGCCCTCCGGCTTGGCGAAGTTCCCGAAGTTGGCCACGTACATCTCGGGCATCCGCACCCCGGGCAGGGCGGCCAGGCGGGTGACGTACCACGTCGGCACCGGCCGCCCGAGGTCCACGCTCGGCACCGCCTTCGACCCGACCCAGACGTCGGCGTGGGTGTGGTCGATGGGGATGGACGTGATCTTGAACAGCCCCAGCAGCAGCCCGCACTGCAGGGCGATCAGCACGGCCGAGAACGTGACCGCCAGCACGCCGGAGGCGTACCGCGAGCGCTCGTGCCAGAGGGTTTGGAGGGCGTAGCCCATGCGGTCTCGAGTCCTCAAGTCGTCACGTCATCAAGTCGTCACGTCGAATCCGGCTAGCCGGCGGCGGCGAGGGGCGGAATCTTGCTCGGCAGGTCGGCCAGGTCGCCGCTGATGTACAGGTGGTGCCACAGCTGCGTGGCGGTCACGGCCGTCAGCCCCATCTCGACGCCCGTGCGGCCCACGCCCTTCCGCATGGCCGTCAGCTTGGCCCGGGCCGCCGTCACCGCGTCCACGTCGAAGTAGCCGGTCTTCCGCAGCGACTCGGGGGAAAGCACCTGGTTCACCCACGAGTCGTTCGGCCCGGCCGCCTTCTCCTGCACCGCGAACGTGTCCATCGGGGCGCGGAACATGAACTTCTTCCGCCACGCCACTTCCTTCGGCAGCCACCGCTCGGCCACCTTCCGCTCCACGAACTTGTCGCCCCGCAGGCCCCGCAGCTTCCACCGGGGGTGGAGCCCGGCCATGTACGCGATCACGTCCTCGTCGAGGAACACGTACCGCGTCTCGACCGACGAGTGCATGGCGATGCGGTCGCCCTTGCTGGCCAGCAGGTGGCCCGGCAGGTGGATGCGGGCCCCCACGTACATTTCGCGGTGGAACGGGTGCCATTTGCGGAGGTTCGCCGACAACTCCAGGTCCGCGTACGCCGAGTGGTCGAGCATCTGCGCCCGCATCGCCGGGCCGTAGAAGCGGAGCTTGTTGAGCGAGATCAGGCCGTACATGTCCATCCAGCCGTTGTGCCCGCCGAGCAGGTCTTGCGTCTGCCGCACCTGCCGGTACGAGAACGACGGCTGGCCGGTCGCCTTCAGGAACGCCTTCCGCAGCCAGTACCCGAGCGGCAGGCCCGGCACCTTGTTCATCCACCCCGTCGCCTTGTGGATCTTGTGCCACGAGTACCCGCCCAGCCACTCGTCGGCCCCCTCGCCGGTGAGGGCCACCTTGTACCCGTTCCGGTGGACCGCCCGGGCCAGGTTCAACAACCCCTGGCACGACGTGTCGATGACCGGGAACTCGGCCGCCCCGATCAGCTCCGGGTAGCCGGTGCGGATCTCGTCCGGGGCGCACGGCACCACCACCGGGTCGCAGCCGAGGTGCCTGGCGGTGGCCAGCGCCTCGTGCGACTCGTCGAGCCCCTGCCCCTTCACCGAGATCGTGTACGTCGGGATCGGCCGGCCGAGCGCCTTGCACGCCATCGCCACGACGAGGCTCGAATCGACCCCGCCGCTGAGGTACGACACCACCGGCACGTCGGCCCGCAGCCGCTTCTGCACCGCCGCGAAAAGCACCCGCTCGAAGCCGTCCACCACCGCCTTCTCGTCGGCCCCGTAGTCCTCGTGCCCGGCGTCGGGGTAGTTGATCTCCCAGTAGGTCTTCTGCTTCGTGGCGTCCGCCGGCGTCGTCCGCCCCTGCGTGAAGTGGAGGTAGCGGCCGGGGACGATCATCGAGACGCCGTCGAACACCGTGACCGGGCCGGGCATGGCCATGAAGGTGAAGACGCCGTTGAGGCCGCGGAGGTCGGCCTTGCGGGGCACCAGCCCGGACGCGAAGAGCCCCTTCATTTCCGAGGCGAACAGGAGCCAGTCGCCGCCTTCGTGCCGGACCGTGGTGTAAAAGAGCGGGCAGATGCCGGAGCGGTCGCGGGCCAGCACGATCTCGTTCGTCCGGCTGTCCCACAGGCAGATGGCGAACTGCCCCTTGAGGTGGTCGAACATCCCCAGCCCGTACTCCTCCCACAGGTGGGGGATGAGTTCGGTGTCGGTGTGGGTGCGGAAGGTGTGCCCCTTCGCCTCCAGCTCGGCCCGCTTCTCGGGGTAGTCGAAGAACTCGCCGTTGAACACGGTCCAGACGGTGCGGGCCTCGTTGCTGATCGGCTGCCTGCCGTCGGCGAGTCCGACGATGGAGAGGCGGCGGTTGACGAGTTCCAACCCCGGCTCGTTCAGGTAGCCGTCCTCGTCCGGCCCGCGGTGGTAGATGGCCTGGGCCATGCGGCCCACCACCCCCTTCGGGGCGGGCCGCTGGCCGGTCAGGTCGATCATCCCCGCGATCCCACACATGCCGGCGTCCTTTGCCCTTGAATCCATCCGCCGCGTTCGCACAACTCGCCCGACGCTCTCACCCGGTGATTTTACTACCACCGGCGTGCATAACCAATGGATCGCGCCTCGCGGAGCGGTTCGGGCGGTCGTGACGGCGGCGCGACCGGCGATTCTTGCGTAACTTGTGGGCGTCCCGCAAGCCCACCTGCCGGCAGACCCTACGCCGCCGGCACGGTCGGTCCTTATAACGAGGGGGACGAGAACCGACCCGGGCACCCGAGGGGCGTGGCGATGGAACCGATGGCTGTCGTGGCGGCACTCTTCGCCGACGTGGCCCCGCCGTGGACGCGGGGGGGCCTGACGTCGGACCCGATGGTCCAGGGCTTCGCGTTCGGCGTGGCGGGTTCCCTCGCCGTGGTGGCGATCCTGTTCGCCCTACGGGGGAAGAAGCCGACGCCGGCGGCCGTCGCCCCGCCGCCCCCGCCGAAGCCGCTGCCGCCCCCCCCGCCGCCGAAGCCGACCGGGGCACCCCTGCGGGCGCTGGCCCTGCTGCAAGCGGAAGCCCGGCTCGTCGACTTCCTCATGGAAGACCTGACGAACGCGAAGGATGACCAGATCGGGCAAGCGGTTCGGGAGATTCAGCACAAGGCCCGCGCCGCCCTCCTCCAGCACGCGAATCCGGAGCCGATCCTGGCCGGCACCGAGGGCGACACGGTGACGGTGCCGGCCGGCTTCGACCCGTCGGCCGTGCGGGTGGTCGGCAACGTGAGCGGCCCCCCGCCGTTCACGGGCACCCTCCAGCACCCCGGCTGGCGCGTGAAGTCGCTCAAGCTCGCCGCCCCGCCGGAGGGTGCCGACGAGTTCGTGTTGCAGCCGGCCGAAGTGCAAGTCGGGTGAGAGGCGGGTGGCGGTCTTTCAGGCTCGCCCCAACGGGGCGTCCGAGAATAGCCAGGGGTGGAGCGGAGCGGAACCCCCGGACACCACGCACGCGAAAGAAGCGTGTAGCCCCAACGGGGCGACCCGATTCGCATCACCGGGTCGCCCCGTTGGGGCTACGATCATCGACCGCCTACGCTTTCCAGGGCCTGACGGCCCTGGCTATTCTCGGACGCCCCGATGGGGCGGCGAGAACGCCCCGAAGCCGTTGCGAGAGGGCACTCCGATGCGACCGCCGCCCGCGATGCTCGACGGTGCCCGCGTGCTGAAATTCGCCGTCCTCGACGTCTCGACCGAACCGACAGGGGGTACGACCCATCGCATTGGGGACGTAGTTCTCGGTCCGGCCGCAGGGCTGGCGATTGCTCGGTACGACGGCGACCCGCCCTTCTACCTTTTTTACTGCGACCCCGCGTGGGAGGTCGTCACCGATACCTGTCACCCCACCCTCGAACTCGCCCACGAGCAAGCCGAGTTCGAGTACCGCGGGGTGTCGTCCCTGTGGCAAGAACACAGGTGACCAGCCGGGTTCATTCGCAACCCCGGAGCCGCGATTCCGCCCGGAATGTGGCGACGTTCCCGCTTTACCAGACGGGGTGGGAGCGGTAACGCGGAAACCGTTACCCGGGCGACGGTTCGGGCGGAACGCTCCGTTTAAAAGCGGGAGAAACCGGGGGCCTTGGGCCGCCGTGCGAGCGTCGGCCGCCCGCCCCGCGTCACTTCGCCGGTTCCTTTTTACGCGACAGGCGGAACAGGTTGGCCATCAGGTTGTCCACCGGGGCGTACTGGTCGGTGAGGATCACCGGCGGGTCGGCGTTCAGGTACGGGGCCAGGTCGTCGGCCGCCATCAGGTGGGTGTACGTCGTCGGGTTGCCGCCGAGGGCGGGGCCGCCGAGGGCCGCCGCCAGGGGGGCGGCGACGGGGTCGCGGGCCGCGGCCCATGCGGCGTCGGCCGCCCGCGCCACGGCCGCCGGGTCGAACGGGCGGTCGGAGGCGTAGATGACGTACACCTGCCGGTCGCCCGGCGTCCAGCCGGCGGTCGAGGCCAGCAGTTCGACGTGGGGGAACGACTTGCGGAGCGTGTGGACGGCCGCCTTCCAGAGCTTCCCCTCGCCGATCGAGTCGATGACCGTGAGGAGGTACGCCCCGCCGGGGGCCAGGGTCCGCTTGACCGCGTCGTTGTACTCCACCGTCAGGAGGTGGGACGGCACCGAGAAGTCGTTCACGGCGTCGGTCATCACCAGGTCGAAGGTGCCCGGCCCGGCCCGCTCGGCCACGTACTGCCGGCCGTCCATGTGGTGCGGGCGGATGCCGAGGGCCGGGTCGAGGCCGAGGAAGTCGTAGGCGGCTTGCGTCACGCCGGGGTCGATCTCGACCACGTCCACGCTGGTCTCGGGCATCAGGATGCGGGCGCAGCGGGGGAAGGTGTACCCGCCGCCGCCGACGACCAGCACCCGCGGGGCGGGGGTGCGGGTGCGGGCCTCGCGGAGGAGTTCGATCTGCACCCACTCGTGCTCGTAGTGGAGGTAGGTGGGCCGCCGGGGGTCGACGCTGGAGTGGATGAGGTGGTCGAGGTTGAGCCGGAGGGCCCCGGGGTGGTCGGGGTCGTGGGAGATCATGATCGTGTAGTAGTTCGTGTCGCGGACGGCGATCACGCCGCCGGACCCGTCCGGGTTCGCCCGCATGTTGCCGCGGGCCGTCAGGATGAGCCCGCCGCCGACGAGCCCGAGGGTGACGCTGAACAGGTACAGGAGGGTGTTGTTCTCCCAGATTCGTGGGAGCACGAGGAAGGACGCGGCGACGAGGACGAGGGCCACGCCGAGGAGGGTGCGGAACGTGCCGGCGGTGGACAGGAGCACGTACCCGGCGGCGAAGGTGCCGGCGATGGCCCCGGCCGTACTCCAGCCGTAGATCCGCCCGGCGACCCGGCCGGCGTGGGCCACGTCGGGCACGGCGAGGCGGATGACCTGCGGGGAGACGGTGCCGAGCAGCAGCATGGGGGCGAAGAAGAGGGCGAACGTCCAGCCCAGGATCTGGCCCACGAGGCCGTAGTCGTAGAACGCGCCGAAGCGGGTGAACGCGGAGAAGGTGAGCAGGGTGGCGGTCGCGGCGGCGGCGGCCAGGAGGAGGCTCCCGGCCAGCGGCCCCCGCCCGACCGGGGTGCCGTCGGGGCCCCGCGGCCGCCGCCCGGCCCGGTCGGCCACGACCCCGCCGAGGAAGTTCCCGGCCGCCGTCCCCGCGAGCATGACGCCGAAGATGCCGGTCCAGGTGTAGAGCGACACCCCGAGGACCTGGGCGAGCAGCCGGGACGCCGTGAGTTCGAGCGTCATCCCGGCGAAGCTGGCGAGGAACACGACGACGCACCAGCGGCGGAGGTCCGGGGATTGCGGAATGCGGATTTCGGAATTCGGAATGGAAACACCCGGCGCTTCGGGCTCCGAGTTCCGCTCGGATTCCGCATTCCGAAATCCGCATTCCGCAATCAAGGCGGTTCCCGCCGCCAGCACCCCGAGCGTGGCCGCCGCCGCGTACACGATGCCGTCGATGGTGAACGCCGGGATGAGGTAGAAGCCGGTCAGGTAGTTGCCCAGCAGGCAGCCGAGGGTGCCGAGGGCGAACACCATGCCGGCCACCCGCCCGGCGTGCCGCACGTCCGGCAGGGCGAGCTTGATGGCCAGCGGGGTGAGCAGGCTCAGCACCAGCCCGGCCGGGAGGCAGAGGGCGAACGCCAGCACCGGAATCCGCGGCCCGAGCGGCAAGGCCCGGTGCCAGCCGGTGGCGTCGAGCAGGCGGGGGAACGCGACCATCCACAGGGCCGCCACCGCCCCCCCGGCCAGGAGCAGGGCCAGCGCCCGCGGCGTGGGGTAGCGGTCGGCCAGCCGCCCGCCGTACCCGTTCCCCAGGGCGATGCCGGTGAGGAAGACGCCGATGACGGCCGTCCACGTCTCCAGGCTCGACCCGACGAACGGGGCCAGGAGCTTGCCGGCCACCAGTTGCAACACGAGCAGGGCGGCGTTCGCGGCGAACACCACCAGCCCTACGCCGGCGAGCCGGGAGGCGGGGAGCCGGGCGGCCGGGTGGGAGGGCGGGGGGGAACCCATGAGGGGCGGACCTGTGCCGGTGGGGCGGGTCGAAGGTGTACGGGCTAGCCTACGCGCGCGGGAACGGGCGGGCAACCGGGTTTTCGCCCGGGTAGAATGGCCGCACCGCCGCCCCCGTGGAGTCGCACCGCCATGCCCGCATCCCGCTACGTCGTCGGCATCGACCTGGGCACCACCAACACCGCCCTGGCCTACGTCGACACCACCCAGGGGGACGCCGCCCGCGTCACCCCCTTCGCCGTCCCCCAGGTCGTGACCGCCGGGGCCGCGGACGACCGCCCGCTCCTCCCGTCGTTCCTCTACCTGCCGAACCCCGGCGAGCAGCCGGCCGGGGCGCTGAAGCTGCCGTGGGACGCCGCCCGCGACTCCGCCGTCGGCGAGTTCGCCCGCGACTTCGGCTCCCGCGTCCCCACCCGCCTCGTGTCGTCGGCCAAGTCGTGGCTCTGCCACCCGGGCGTCGACCGCAGGGCCCCGCTCCTGCCCTTCCGCGCCCCGGACGACGGCCGCAAGGTGTCGCCCCTGGAGGCCAGCACGCGCTACCTGCAACACCTGGCGGAAGCCTGGAACTTCACGCTGGCGAAGGACGCCCCGGCCGACCGGCTCGAAGCCCAGGACATCGTGCTGACCGTGCCCGCGTCGTTCGACGCCGCCGCCCGCGAGCTGACGGTGGAGGCCGCCCGCGCCGCCGGGTTCGAGCACCTCACGCTCCTGGAGGAGCCGCAGGCCGCGTTCTACGCCTGGCTCGACCGCAGCGGCGACGGCTGGCGCGAACAAGTCGAGGTCGGCGACCTCGTCCTCGTCGCCGACGTGGGCGGCGGCACCACCGACTTCACCCTCATCGAGGTGGCCGAGGACGGCGGCAACCTGTCGCTCACCCGCCTGGCGGTCGGCGACCACCTCCTGCTCGGCGGCGACAACATGGACTTGACGCTGGCCTACACCGTGTCGCAGGCCCTCGCCAAGGCCGGCACGAAGCTCGACGCCGCCCAGACGCTGCAACTGACGCACGCCTGCCGGCAGGCCAAGGAGCAACTGCTGGCCGACGCCAAGAAGGCGTCCGCCCCGGTCACGGTGCTGGGCAAGGGCCGCTCGGTGGTGGGCGGGTCGATCAAGCACGACCTCCCGCGGGACGACGTGGAGAAGGTGCTGCTCGACGGCTTCCTCCCCGACTGCCCCCGCGACGCCGAGCCGGCCCGGGCCCGCACCGCCGGCCTGCAGGAACTCGGCCTCCCTTACGTCTCCGACCCCGGCATCACGCGGCACCTGGCCCAGTTCCTGAGCCGGCAAGCGGAGTCGCTGGCCGCGCGTGAGAAACCCACCGCCGGGCGAGCCGGGCGGCGTAAGCCCCCGGAGAAAACCACCGTGCCCGGCCTCCCGAGCGCGATCCTGTTCAACGGCGGCGTCTTCAAGGCGACCGCCCTGCGGGTCCGCTTCGTGAACGTCCTCAACGCCTGGGCGAAGGCCGCGAAGGCCAGCCCCGTCCGCGACCTCGCCGGGGCCGACCTCGACCAGGCCGTGTCCCGCGGGGCGGCGTACTACGGGCTGGTGCGCCGCGGCAAGGGCGTCCGCATCCGCGGCGGCACCGCCCGCGCGTACTACGTCGGCGTCGAGACGGCGGCCCCGGCCGTGCCCGGGATGCCGCCGCCGCTCAAGGCCCTGTGCGTGGCCCCGTTCGGCATGGAGGAGGGCACCGAGGCCGACCTCCCGGCCCAGGAGTTCGGCGTGGTGGTCGGCGAGGAGGTCGAGTTCCGCTTCCTGGGTTCGACGACCCGCCGCGACGACGCCGCCGGCACCGTCCTCGACGACTGGGAAGGGCAGGCCGACGAGCTGGCCCCCGTGCGGACGACGCTCGACAGCAAGCCGGACGCGAAGGGGGCGACCGCCCGGGTGATCCCCGTCCACCTCCACAGCCGCGTCACGGAGGTCGGTCAATTGGAGCTGTCGCTGCAGTCCCGCGACGGCAAGCAGAAGTGGAAGCTGGAGTTCAACGTCCGGGAGGGGAAGTAGAATGGCTCCGTGGCTCTCAAACCGCTGAGGATATACACATGACTTCCACCTTCACCGAGTTTCTACGCGAGCGTGCTGCAACGATGGAGGGCGGTGGCGTCAAAGCGGAGGCCGTGATCAACGAGTGGCGCGAGGCTGTGTCGCGGCTGCTCGGCCAAATTCGCACATGGATCAAGGAGGCTGATCCGGACGGAATACTGTCGATCCAGGAAGGCGAGCGAGAACTCAACGAACAGGGTCTCGGGCGATATACCGTTCCCAAGTTGAACATCTGCGGCCTCGGCACGTGGGTCGGAGTCCTTCCCGTCTCCCGCTACGTGGTTCCGCCATCTTCGTCGAAACGCGACGCCTCGGGGCCGGACGCCGGCCGTGTCGACATGACCGATGAAGCGCGCAGGCACGTCCTATACCGGGCTAGGGAGAACGGCCAAGACGTCTGGTACATCGACGGTCCCGACGGTTGGCCGGGGGTGTTCGACCGCGGGGCATTCGAGGCGGCTCTGATGAGCTACCTGCGATGAAGACGCTCGACGATGCTTGGAGGTGGTATCACGACACCCGAACCAACCTCCAACGACTGAACCGATTGGCCCGGCGATACTGGAAGTACCTACCATGGGACGGGCCGCTCGGCAGGGACGACGACTTCCGGCTTCTGGAAAGCCCCGCCGTTCTCGCCGAGACGGCTTTCAGCCTGGAATTTCTCGACGACTTGGCCGTCGTCGTTCTGTTCTCCGTGTTCGAACAGACTGTCCGCGGCCACGTCCACGGCGAGGTCGCAACCGCGGCCACCGACATCCGCCATCCGGCATTACAGGATGCCGCCGCGGACACCCTTCGGGTGATCGAGGTCGGCAGCTTTGCACGGGTGATGGAACCTTACAAAGAGGGGCACGCCGACTTAGTGACTGTCCCATAAGAGGCCTGGGGGCCTAAAATGGCCCATGAGAAGCCGATCTTACCCGAGCGACATTACCGACCCCCAGTGGGCCTTGATCGAGCCACACCTGCCGGTCTATCCGGGCGGGCGGCCCCGCACCA
>JANPKP010000410.1:0-6549 GCA_031426095.1 Gemmataceae bacterium | reverse complement strand
GGGCCACGTCCTCCGGGGCGGCCACCACTTCGACCACCAGCAGCCCGGCGTCGCGGTACGCCTGGTACTCGGCCCCGACGTGGTAGACGAGCCCGCGTTCCTCCCGCAGGACGCGGTGCAGGTGCGAGCTGATGCCGCCGCCCATCGCGTCGGCCAGGATGTGGACCGCGTACCGGTCCGGGTGGGTGTACGGCAGCGCCGGCAGGCCGACGGCGAAGTACGCCTCCGACACCGCCCGGTGTTCGACCACCACGCCCCCCTCGAAGGCGGGCGGCGGGCGTTCCGTGCGTGGCGGGGTCGGCCCGCCCCAGCGCCAGAAGGCGTCGTTGGCGGCGGCCGCGAACTCGTCCGGCTCCACGCGACCGGCGACGGCCAGGAGCGCGTTCCCGGGGACGTACCGGCGGGCGAGGTAGCCGGCCACGTCGTCCCGCGTCAGCCCGGCGACGGTGCCGCGTTCCCGGCGACCGGCCGGCCGAGCGGGTGGTTCGGCCAGGCGGCCGCCTTGAGGTGGTCGTTCACCCGCCGGGCCGGGTCGTCGCCGTGCCCGGCGATCTCCCGCAGGACGGCCGCCCGCTCCGTTTCGAGGGCCCGTTCCGGCACCGTGGGGTTGAGGAGGAGGTCGCCGAGCAGGTCGAGGGCGTACGGCCCGTGGTCGTCCACGACGTGGGCGAACAGGCAGGTGTAGTCGCGGGTGACGAACCCGCCGATCTCCCCGCCGGCGAGGTCCATCACGCGGGCAATCTGGCGGGCGTCCCGCTGGGTGGTGCCCTGGAAGACGAGGTGTTCGGCGAGGTGGGCGAGCCCGTCCTTGCCCGCGGGCTCGTCCCCCGGCCCGGCCCCGACGACGACCCCGACGGCGATCGAGCGGGCCTGCGGCACCGGGGCGACGAGGACGCGGAGCCCGTTGTCGAGGGTGACGGCGGCGGTGGGAGAGTCGGGTAGGGTCACGCCGTCAGGATACCCGCCGGGGGGGGAATGACCCACCTCGCGGGGCCGTGGTCAACGTCGGAGCGGGGAAAGCGGCCGGAACGGGCGAACGCTCCCGCTCTCCCAGGGGGGGCGGGAGTGGGGTCGGGTAAGTCGTTCGCGTGCCGCGAGATGGGGCGGAACGCGCCGTTAAAAAGCGGGAGAATCCGGGGGCACCTGGACGCCGTCCCGGGCGTCGGCGGACCCACGCGGGGGCGAACTCGGCCACCGCCACCGCCACCGCATACGGCACCAGCCCCGCCGCCACGCCGGCCGCGATGCCGGGCCACGAGGCGTCCGCCGGGCCGACCGCTAGCCATACGGCCGCCGGCACCAGGGCGCAGAGCGTCGGCTTCGCCCACGCGGCGAGGTAGCGGCGGGCCGGCACGTCCAGCACGCGGCAGGCGTAAGCGATGACGAACAGGCAGAACAGGACGTTCGGCCCGGCCACCGCCACGGCCACCCCTTCGAGCCCCCACGCGCCGACGAGGAGCAGGCTCAGGGCGAGGTTCACGCCGGCTTCCACGAGCGCCAGCCGGGCGAAGAGTCGCAGCCGGCCCATGCCGTAGAGGATGCGGGAGGCCACGGACTGAGCCACCCCCACCGTGAGCGTGGCGGACAGCACCGCGAGCGTGGGGAAGCACCACCCGGCGTAGTCCGGGCCGCCGAGCCAGCGGGCCAGGAACGGCCGGCCGAAAAAGAGCAGCCCGAGGTGGATCGGCAGCACGACGTACAGGACGCCGCGGGTGCCGTCGAGCAGCACCCGGCGGACGCCGTCGTGGTCGCCCCGCGCCTCCCGCTCGCTGACGGCCGGGGTGAGCGTGGTGGTGATGGAGCGGAGAAGGTTTTTCGCCATCTCCACGAGCCGGGCGGCGACCGCGTAGTGGGCGGCCGACGCGGCGGTGAGGTAGCCGCCCACGACGATGGCCCCCGTCTGCACCGTGATCCGCCCCGCGAGCATGGCCAGGAAGGCGTCGACGCTCGACCCCTTCACCTGCTTCAAAGTCGCCCGATCGACGTGCCGCCGGCCGAGGCTCAGCCCCGGCAGGAGGCGGAACGACAGGGCGATCAGGACCGCGTGTTCGAGCAGGTTCGTCGCCGTGAACACGACCGCCAGCCCGAACAGCCCGGGGGCGTGTTCCACCACCCACACGATCCCGCCCACGCGCAACGCCAGGAACGCCAGGCGGACGACGCTCTTGGTGCCGAAGCGTTGCAGCCCGTCGAGGATGGTGGGGAAGACGCTCAGCGGCAGCGTGACGGCGAGGTTGGCGAGCATCAGGAGCATGAACGGGGCCACGTCGCCCGCCCCGCCGGCCTTGCGTTCGAGCCCCGGCGCGACGAGCGGCACGAGCGCCGCCCCCAGCACGAGGACGCACGCCGCCGCCCCCAAAAACACGACCAGGCACGCCGACACGAGCTTGTTCAGCTCGGCCCGTTCCCCGGTGGCGTGGTGCCGGGCGACGTACCGCACGAGGCAGGCGGCGATGCCGAGGTCGAAGAGGGTGAAGTACGCGAGGACGGACTCGACGACGCACCAGATGCCGTACCGGGCGTCGCCGAGGGAGCGCATGAGGTACGGGGCGAGGAAGAACGAGACGCCGAGCGCCGCCGCGAACGCGGCCCAGTTGGTGGCCGCCCCGACGGCGAGCGAGCGGCGGGCGGGGGCGGGAGTCGTGGCGTCGGTCAAGGCGTCGGCCTCCGTGCCGGCGTGGGGTGGCACGGAGGGTAGCCGAAGCGGCGGGGGCGGGTCTAGCGGAAGTGCGTCGGCGTCGGCCCGAGTTGGGGCGAACCCGGACGAACGCAAAAGGGCCGCCGGCTTCCACCCCGGCGGCCCTTTGCGTTGCTTATCACGCCGCCTTTACTCCCCCGTCCCGTTCGCGCTGGCGGCGGCGGAGCGGCCCCGCTTCTTCGTCGGCGGCGGGACCGGGTCGGCCTCCTCCAGTTCCGGCGGAATCGCTTCCTCCTCGTCCACGGCCCCGCCGGCCGCGATGCGGGCGTCTTCGAGCACCCGCGGCTTCCGCTTCAGGAGGATGAGCTTGACGATCTCCTCGCACATCCCCTTGTTCTCGAACAGGAAGGCCCGGGCGTTCTTCTCGCCCTGGCCGAGCCGCTGGTCGCCGAAGCTGTAGAACGACCCGCTCTTGGTCACGATCTCGTCCTCGACGGCGAGCTTGAGCACGTCCGCCTCCCAGTCGATGCCGCGGTCGTGCATCAGGGCGAACTCGGCCGTCTTGAACGGCGGGGCGATCTTGTTCTTCACCACCTTCACCTTCGTCTCGCTGCCGATCGCCTCGTCCCCGTCCTTGATGGCCTGGGCCCGCCGCACTTCGAGCCGGCACGAGGCGTAGAACTTCAGCACCAGCCCGCCGGTGGTGGTGTTCGGGTCGCCGTAGAGGACGCCGATCTTCTGGCGGATCTGGTTGATGAAGATCATGCACGTCCGACTCTTGTTGAGCGTCGGGTTGAGCACCCGCAGCGCCTGGCTCATGAGCCGGGCTTGCAGGCCCATCGTCGGTTCGCCGATCTCGTTGTTGTGGATTTCGTTCTTCGGCACCAGGGCGGCCACCGAGTCGATCACGATCAGGTCCACGGCGTTCGACTTGATGAGCATCTCGGCGATGCGGAGGGCTTCCTCGCCGTAACCCGGCTGGCTCACGAGCAGGGCTTCGAGGTCGACGCCGATCCGCTTGGCCCAGCTCGGGTCGAGGGCGTGTTCGGCGTCGATGTACGCGGCCACCCCGCCGTTCTTCTGGACGTTGGCGACGGCGTGCAGGGCGATCGTCGTCTTGCCGCTGGACTCGGCCCCGTAAATCTCGACCACCCGGCCGCGGGGCAGGCCCTTGCCGCCGAGGGCGATGTCGAGGCTCAACGCCCCGGTCGAGATGCCCTCGACCTCGCTGGCGATCTGGTCGCCGAGCTTCATGATGGAGCCCTTGCCGAACTCCTTCTCGATGGCGGCCAGGGCGCTCTTGAGTTCCCGGCCGGTCTTGATCTCTTTCTCGTCCGCCATGATGGCTCCTGGTCTCGGTCCGGCCGCCGGGGTCACGCGGCCCGCCCCCGTGGTGTGGGGGAGTGTGGGTCGGGCGGGTGGGGCGGTGGTTCGGGGGTGTAGTTTACCCGCCGACGCCGGCCGGCCGGAAGGTCAGGAGTCGGTAAACGAAAAAGCCCGGGGACGGCCGTCCCCGGGCTTCGCTTTTCCGACGGCGGGCGGCTCAATGCACGGTGGTGGCCGCCGGCCGGGCGAGGCGGTCGAACTCGGCCTCCAGCCGGGCCATGACGCCGGGCGGGGTCTTGTCATCGACTCGTAGGCGGGCGTACTCGATGACGTTTCGGGCCAGCTTCTCCTCGTCCGTCCGCCCCGGGTAGGTGGCCCGGATGACGGCCATGGCGTCGGCCCGGGGGAGGTTCAGGGCCGCGAACTGGGAGGTCGCCTCGGCCAGCGACAGGCGGCCGGCCAGAAGGTCGCCCACGATCCCCTCCTTGAGGGCGATCCGCCGCTGGATGACCTCGTCGTGGATGTCCAACTCCTGCCGGCGGGCGGTGCCGCTGGCCAGCTCGTCGTTCAACTCGCGGATGCTCCACACGTCGACCCCGGCGGCCTTGGCCCAGGCGGGGTCGGCGTAACACAACAGGGCGAACGCGAACAGGGCGGTGCCGGCCAGCGTGAGGCGGACGTTCGTCAGAAGCAGCTTCAACACGGTGCGTCTCCGGAACGGGAAGCAGACGCCCCCGGCGGGCGGGCGCGAGGCCCGTTCCATTGGGGGCGGGTCGGGGGAGTCCGACCACACCAGAGTCAGGATAACGGGCGGCCGGTGGTTCTCGTGTTCCGGGGATGAAGGTCGCGGGTGACTTCCGTCAGCCGCCGCGTTCACCCTTCAGAGACACGCCATCGGACGCCCAACAGGAGACCGCCGGGAGAGACGCCGCGGGGGCCGTCGTCAGACCCGCGAGGAAGGCGGGGGCAAGCGGTAGGCACCTTTTATGATAAGCAAGGGGGGTGCCGAGTTCCCGAAACCACCCCCGGCCCGCGGCGACGCCCTGAAAAACGCGGTATTTTGGACGCGAGGTGCGGCGACGGCGGTGGTCGGGGGCCGCCCCGGTGCGTGTTTTTCAGGCACTTCCCGCCGAAAATTGCCCGCATGGGGCCGCGGCGTGAAGGTTGCGAGAAGCCCCGCGGGCGGGCCGAATCGCTAAACTCGCTACGACCGGAACGGTTACCCGGAAGGCAGGGAGACGGATGGCGACCGACCCCGACCCGGCGATCCCGACTCGGCTCCCCGAAGCCCCCCGGTGGCGCGGCCCGGGGGCCGTCGTCGCCGCCGCGTACCTTCTTGTGGCGGCCGCCGCCGGGTGGTACCTCCTCACGCAGCTCGCCGTCGTCCTCCGCCCGCTCCTGGTCGCCGTGTTCCTCGCCTACGTCCTGCTCCCGTACCACAGCCGGCTGCGGAAGCGGGTCGGCTCGCCGGTGTCGATCGGGCTGCTGGCCGGGGCCACGGCCGGGGGGCTGGCGCTGCTCGCGTTAGCCGTTTATGCCGGCGTCACGGGGTTGAACGAGGAGGTGCCGCTCCTGAAGGGGCGGGCGAAGGTACTGGTGGCCGACGCCGACCGGCTGGCGTCGCACTACGCCCCCTGGCTGTCGTCGGCGGCCGAGCGGGGGCGGGGGCTCGACGAGCGGCTGGCCGAGCGGGTCGCCCGGGCCGTCCCGCCCATGATCAACGGGGCCGCCGACGCCCTCCTCGAGGCCGGCGTGGTCGGCCTCTACCTCCTCTTCCTGCTGCTCGAGGCGGCCCGCTTCCCGGCCCGGGTGCGGGGGGCCTACCCGCCCCGGCGGGCGGACGAAATCCTCCACCTCGCCGGGCAGATCAACTCGTCGGTGGTCAGCTACCTGAAGGCGAAGGTGAAGGCCAGCCTCGTCCTGGCGGCCCCCGCCGGGCTGGTCCTGGTCGCGTTCGGCGTCCACTTCGCCCCGCTCTGGGCCATCCTCACGTTCCTGTGCAACTTCGTCCCGTACGTCGGCAGCGTGATCGCCTACAGTCTGCCGGTCGGGTTCGCTTTCCTCCAATACGGGTTCGTCTGGGAGCCGGTCACGGTCGCGGTGCTGCTGCTCGCCACCCACGTCATCTCGGCGACGATGGTCGAGCCGACGATCCTCGGCCGGGCGGTCGGCCTGAGCCCGCTGGTGATCCTGGCGGCCCTCGCCTTCTGGGGCCTCCTGTGGAGCCTCCCGGGCATGGTCCTGGCCGTGCCTTTGACGTGCGTGGCGGTGATCGTGATGGGCCAGTTCGAGGCCACCCGCCCCCTCGCCCGCATGATGAGTGGCGAGTGACCGCTACCGGATTTTACCGCCAAATCGCGATCGCAGTTCCCCGATCTCACGGCCCGCGATAGGGATCGGGAAAACGCTCCCACATTTCACGGTAACGCGGGAGGATTGGGAGCGTTAATGCAGGCTCGATCCTGACGATTTGCGAATCCGTGCGGGGTCGTATCCTGCCCGGATGAACAAGGCACGAACCTTTGTCCGCCCCCTCACGGCCACCGAGCGACACGCCCTGGAGCAGGGCCGGAAGTCGGCCGATG
>JANPKP010000409.1:0-8106 GCA_031426095.1 Gemmataceae bacterium | reverse complement strand
ATCGGCCGACTTCCGGCCCTGCTCCAGGGCGTGTCGCTCGGTGGCCGTGAGGGGGCGGACAAAGGTTCGTGCCTTGTTCATCCGGGCAGGATACGACCCCGCACGGATTCGCAAATCGTCAGGATCGAGCCTGCACTAGTTTCAGGTCGGGGACGCTCAAGAGCGCGAGCCGCACCGAATATTGGGGAGCACTAATGTCTTTGGCGCGGGCCGCCCGTACCTCGGCGGGGTCAAACCCGCTCACGGCCAGGGTCGATCCGTTGCCGACGAACAGAGCGGTCGAGATACTCCACGGGTCGTCCGGGGCGAACGCCCCGACCCGCTTGCCGGTCCGGGCATCCCACAGCGCCAGAACCGGGGGGCATGCGTCGAACGTGCCGTGCCACCCAGGATCGGCGGTCACGAACCAGCGGCCGTCCGGAGACCAGTCGAGCCACGGGTTGCGGTGGGAATAGTCAAATTTCGGGGTGGCATTCCCCACGGAGAGAGTGAGGACGGGGAACTCCGTCAGGCCCACGCTGGCGAGGCAAGCGACGGCGACGAACATCGGCGGCCCTCACGGGAACGCTACGAGCGGATCGGGTCAGACACGGACGACGCGGTAGCCGAGCGGGTCGGAAGGGTCGGACGCGAACGGGTCCGACCCGACGAACGCCGAGAAATCGCCGTACCAGCCGCCCGCCGCCCCGAGGACGGCGAAGCCGTCGCCGACCTGGTAGACGAACGAGTCGGTCCGGTGGTAGGTCGAGCCGGGGGTGTAGGTGAAGGTGCCGTCCGGGTCGAGGGTCAACGAACCGTAGTCCGGCCTGGTCACGGTCGAGACGGTGAGCGGGTCGCCGTCCGGATCGAAGTCGTTGCCGAGAACGGTGCCGGTGTACGACGTGCCCTCGGAAACAGCGATCGCGTCGTTGTCGGCGTATGGAGCATTGTTGCTCATATCGACCATCACATTCGCCCAGCTGACCCCACCGTGACCATCAGAAGCTTGGTACGTGAACGAGTCAATACCGTTGTAACCTGGGCTCGGTGTGTATGTGACGGTGCCGTCCGTGTTGATCGTAGCCGTCCCGTGTTGCGGAAGGCCGTAACTCGGATCGCCCGCCGTCGGCGTGCCGATCTGCGTGACCGTCGGTTGATCCCCCTCCGCGTCGGAATCATTGTCCAGAACATGGATGGTCACGGGCGATCCGTGTCGGGCGTCGGCCGAATCATCCGCGAGGGCGGGTGGGTCGTTGACTGCGGCGACGGTGACGGCGACCGTCGCCGTGTCCGTACCACCGTTCCCGTCATCGACTGTGTAAGTGAAAGTAGTCTGGTCACCACTTGGAGAGCTCGACCGTGACGGCGTCCGATTGGAGGTCTCCCGTCCACGCGTCCAGGTCCCACTGTGGAGCCCGCTCCCGCGGCTTATGATAAAGCCGCACATACACCCAGGCCGGAGGAGCGTCCGCCACAAAACCCTCGGGCCACTCCTTCAGTAACACCTTCTTCAGTTCGGCCACCGGCACGTCCAACGTACCGCTGGCTGTCGTTCCGGCCGGAACCTCGATGAACCAGTCCTTCCGATGGCCGATTAATAGAATGTCGTCGTGCCGCCATGGCGGGCTTTTGACGCCCCAGCTTATGCCGTCGTCCGCCCTGTTATTGACACTGGCATAAATCATAACCTCTGTCTGCCCGTCCGTCTCGTTGTCGAACGTTGGGGCAAGGATAGTGAGCGGCGGACGGCGACCGTTGTAGTCGAGCTTCCAAGTTACCCGGATCACGTTCGATTCGGCCACCGTCACTTGCTTGGCGGCTACCCGCAACCGAGCACCGTTAACTCGCTTCCCACGATCGTCTTTGACAACATCCAGTCCGACACGGCCCACCGATTTATCGAATTGCAACCGCGGACTTGCCTTTGGAGGGGGGGCGTCCGACGGCTTAGCCGGTGGCATGTCGGCCGGTTGCTTGGCCGGCGGGGCGGCCCACACCCCGCCGAGGGCGAGAAGCACGGCGATCCACGCCGATGTGATGCGAGGGTGCATGGTGATCCTCCAAGGCATAACGTCGGCCGCCAACTTGCGATCATTCTGCTTGGAATAGCCGCGGAGACAACGATAAGACGTATTCAAGCCCGGCTATGCTAATCCTGTTTGCACGCTGGGACGCGCGAAATCCATACGCATTGTCCCGCGGTCCTTCTGTCCGCCACCGTCGGGGTCGGCCGACGGCGACTCGCATCAACCTTTCACCCACGGGGCGAGGCGCTGACAGGCGGCCCACGCCCGGGCGGCCAGGGTGCCGGCGTCGGACGCGACGCGGGCGGCGGCCTTTCGGTAGGCGCGGGCCGCGCCGGGGGGCACGTCCTTCGACGCCACGGAGCCGGCCGCCGTGCGGAGGTGGTCCTTCGCCTCGCGGAAGGCGGCCGGCCGCCCGAGTTGGTGGCCGGCGTTGAACCCCCACGCCCGACCCGGCCCACGGGCCGGTGGCGACGGCTTGACTCGCCCAAGGTCGATCGGTTTCCCCCATCACGGGTGGCGGCCGCCGGGGAAGCCGTTTAAGGTGGACCGTGGACACCCGGAACGGACACCCCCCCGCGGCTCATTCGACGTGCCGCCCTTTGGCGGGTGAACCCCCTTCCCCCGGAACGGTATGTCGCGGCGTCGCCCCGCTCGCGTGTCGGCCCCCGCCCTCGTCGCCACCCTCGCGGCCCTCGCCGCCGGGGCGGCCGTCGGCTGGTTCGCCCGCCCCCTCGTTCCCCCGACGGCCGACCGGCCCGCCGCCACGCCGGGCTCGCCGCCCACCCCCGAAACCATTTCGGCCCTCGCCCGGCTGCAGCCCCGCGGCGGCGTCATCCCCGTGTACGGCCCGCCCGGCGACCGCATCGGGGCCATCGCCGACCTCAAGCCGGGCACCCCCCTCAACGCCGGCGACCGCATCGCCGACCTCGCCAGCCGCAAGGAGCGGGCGACGGAGGTGGAGGTGGCCGAACTCCAGGTGCGGGAGGCCGACCGGCAACTGGAGCTGGCGAAGGCGACGGGCCGGCTCAAGATCGCGGCGGCGGAACTGGAGGCGAGCCAGCTCACGGCCGACGAGGAGCAGGACAAGAAGGGGCTCGACGCCCAGGTCGCCGTGCTGGAGAAGAACCGCCAGTTCGCGGCCGCCCAGGGCCGCCGGCTGGACGACCTTTCCGCGAAGGGCGTGCGGGTGCCCGACGAGGAGCGGGAGCAGGCGAACTTGCTGATGGCGAAGGCCGACGCCGAGAAGGAGGCCGCACTGCTGAAGCGGGAGCGGGCCGTGTCCGGGTACGCCCGCGGGCGGGAGCTGGCCGCCGCGAAGGTGGCCGCCGCGAAGGCCGAGGTGGCCGAGGCGGTGGCCCGGGTGCCGCTCGAATCGTCCCGCAAGAAGGTGGCGCTGGCCAAGCAGGTTCTCGACCTCACCGTCGTCAAGGCCCCCGTCGCCGGCCGCGTGCTGAAGGTGAACGCCCACCTCGGGGAGCCGACCGGGGCCCAGCAGCCGATCCTCTACCTGGCCGACACGGGGGCGATGGTGGCCGTGGCCGAGGTGTACGAGTCGGACGTGGCCCGGCTGCGGGAGTGGCTCGGCAAGGGGGGCACGTTCGCCGTCGCCGTCGGCAGCCCGGCCCTGCCCAAGGGGACGAATCTCGTCGGCAGCGTGCGGGGGGACGACCAGGTGACGCGGATGATCGCCCGCAACGCCGCCTTCGCCGTCAGCCCGCGGGAGGACAGCGACCGCCGGGTGGTGGAAGTGACGGTCGACCTCGACGCCGCCTCGGCCGCCGTCGCCGCCCTCTACGTCGGGTTGCAGGTGAGCGCCGATCTGTCGCCCGTCCCCGCCGCCGCCGCGCCCCCGCCCGCGCCGAAGGGGAGGTAGCCCCGTGCGGCCCGTCGCCCTGGCCTGGGCCAACCTCCGGCACCACCGCACCCGCACCCTCATCGCGGTCACGGGGGTGGCGTTCGCGGTCCTGCTCGTCTTCATGCAGGTCGGCTTCTACCGGTCCGTGAACCGCACCGCCACCATGCTCTACGACCACCTCGAGTTCGACCTGCTCGTGGCGAGTACCGAGCACCAGGACCTGACCCGCCTGCGGGCGTTCCCCCGCGGCCGGCTGGCGGCGGCCGCGGCCGTGCCGGGGGTGGCGGACGTCGACCCGATGGCCGTCGGGGCCGGCAACTGGCGGAACCCGGAGGTGCCGACGGCGTGGTGGGAATCGGCCCCCGCGGTGCCCGGGTCGGGGTCGAGCATCTTCATGCTCGGCGTCCCGCCGGCCGCCCTGCCCCGCGTCTTCCGCACGGCCGGGGCCGACGCCGTGTTCCCCGACGCGGCCAGCGCCGCCGCGTGCGGCAACCGCCTGGCCCGGCTCGACACCCTGCTCATCGACCGGACCTCGCGGCCCGAGTTCGGCCGGTACGACTTCCTGCGGACGCTCCCGGCCGACCGCGGCGGCACCCGCCTCAACGGCCGGCGGGTGGAGGTCGTGGGCGAGTTCGAGCTGGGCACCGGGTTCAACTGGAAGGGGATGCTCATCACGTCCGAGGAGACGTTCGCCGCCCTCACCTTCCGCCCGGCCGACGACGTGACGTTCGGGCTGGTAAAGGTCGCCCCCGGGGCTGATCCTGCGGCGGTGCGGACGGCCCTCGCCGCCGCGCTGCCGGACGACGTGATGGTGCTGACGCGGGACGAGGCGGCGGCCGTCGAGACGGCGTACTGGGTGAGCGGGAACGCCCTCGGCCAGTTGCTCGCCGCGGGGGCCGTGCTGGCCGTCGCGGTGGGGGTGATCTTCCTCTACCAGATGATGTCGGCCGACATCCGCAACCAGCTCGCGGAGTACGCCACGGCGAAGGCGTTGGGGTACCGCCCCGGGTACACGTCGGCGGTAGTGCTGTGGCAGGCGGGGTTGCTGGCCCTGCTCGGCTTCGTGCCCGGACTGGCGGCCGCGGCGCTGCTCTACGAGGTGGCGAAGGACCAGGCCGGCCTGCCGATGGCGCTCGACGCGGGGCCGGCGGCCGCGGTGCTGCTGCTCACGGTGGGCATGTGCGTCGGGTCGGGCCTGCTGGCCGTCCGCAAGGTCCACGCGGCCGACCCGGCGAGCTTGTTTTGAACGCGGGATGTGGGCGGCGGGTGGCGGCAGACGGGACACGAACGACGAATCACGGGTGCGTGGTTCTGCGGCCCCAACGGGGCCACCGTCAATAGCCAGGGGTGTAAACTCCTGGAACCACCGACGCGAGAAGGGAGAACCCCGAAGGGGTGGCAGTCGCGCACGCCGAACGTACTGCCACCCCTTCGGGGTTCGATCCGTTGGGGCTGCCCCGTACCAGGGGTTCACACCCCTGGCTATTGACGGTGGCCCCGTTGGGGCCGCAAAACTACGTCCCGTGACCCGCGCTCACCCCCGCGGACTGCCGTTCACGACGCGAATGGGAGAACGAACGGACCCCATGCCCGCCGCCCGCCCCGTCCCGCTGGCCTGGCGCAACCTCACCCACGACCGGGTGCGGTTCGCCCTGTTCGCCCTCGGGATCGCCTTCGCGGTCGTCCTCATGGCCGCCCAGATGGGCATCCGCAACGCCCTCGTGGATAGCAACTGCCGCGTCATCGACGTGCTTGCCGCCGACGTGGTCGTGGTCCACCCGCACCGGGCCGCCCTGTTCTACCGCGAGGGCGTCTCCCGCCGCCGGCTCGACCAGGCGAGCGCGGTCGAAGGGGTGGCGGGCGTCCACCCGCTCTACGTCGATTACCAGATGACGGAACTGACCCACCCCGGCGACCCGCGGGCCGGCACGCGGAAGCCGAGCCGCTCCGTGCGGGTGATCGGCCTCGACCCCGGGGCCGGCCTGCTCCGCGTGCCGGAACTCGCCCCCGGGTCGCCGGGCGTGGCCGCCATCCGCACGCCCGGCACCGCCCTCTTCGACCGCCTCGCCAAGCCCGACGGGGCCGACACCGTGTACGGCCCCGTGCCCGTCAACGAGCCCGGCCGGTGGGACGTGCCGACGGAGCTGAACGGCCGCCGCCTCACCCTCGTCGGCGGCTTCGACCTGGGCACCGACTTCGCCGCCGACGGCACCCTCGTCATGAACGAAGAGACGTTCCTGAACCTCGTCCGCGCCCCGATTCATCCGTTCAGCCCGGCCGCGACGGCCGACCTCGGCCTCGTCCGCGTGTCGAACGGGGCCGACCCCATTGCCGTGCGCGACCGCCTGCGGCTGACCCTCGCCGCGGCCGGGCCGGACCGCGACGTGGACGTGCTGACGCTCGCCGAGTTCCGCGCCCGGGAGGCGACCTTCTGGCTGACGATGACGCCCATCGGCTTCGCCTTCAACGCCGGCATCGCCCTCGGGTTCGTGGTCGGGCTGGTCATCTGCTACCAGATTCTCGCCAGCGACGTGTCCGACCACCTCGGCGAGTACGCCACCCTGCGGGCCATCGGCTACCCGAACCGCTTCCTCACGGGGGTGGTGCTGCAGGAGGCCGTGATCCTGGCCGCCGCCGGGTTCGTGCCCGGGATGCTAGTCACGGCCGGGGTGTTCGCGGTGCTCGGGGCGGCGACCGGGCTGCCGGTGGAACTCACCCCGGCCCGCGTCGGCTGGGTGTTCGTGGCGACAGTGGCGATGTGCGTCGGCTCCGGGCTGTTGGCCCTCCGCAAGGCCCAAACGGTGGACCCCGCCAATGTCTTCTGAGCGTTCCCGCCGCCTGCCGCCGCCCGGCGAGCCGGTGCTTCGCCTGCGGAACGTCAACCACGCCTTCGGGCAGGGGGACGCCCGCACGCTCGTCCTGAAGGACGTGAACCTCGACGTGATGCCCGGCGAGGTCGTCATCATGGGCGGCCCGTCCGGGTGCGGGAAGACGACGCTCCTCACGCTCGTGGGCGGGCTGCGGAAGTTGCAGGAAGGTGAAGTCAGCGTGTGGGACGCGGACGCCGGCGACTACCGCCCGCTGCTGGGGATGGGCGAGCCGGAACTGGTGGAGGTCCGCAAGCGGATCGGCTTCATCTTCCAGCGGCACAACCTGTTCGACTCGCTCTCGGCCATGCAGAACGTGCGGATGGCCCAGCGGCTCCGGCCCGGGGCGGCGGACCCGGACGAGGACGCCCGCCGGCTGCTCCGTTACCTGCTGCTGGGGGAGACCGACATCCTCTCGCGGCCGCAGACGCCGAAGTTCGACGCCAAGCCGGCCGGCCTCTCGGGCGGGCAGCGGCAGCGGGTGGCGATCGCCCGGGCGCTGGTGAACATGCCCAAGCTCGTCCTCGCCGACGAGCCGACGGCCGCCCTCGACGCCAACAGCGCCCTCGCGGCCGTCACCCTCCTCCAACGCATGGCCGGCGAACTGCCGGACGGGTTGGTGCGCGACCGGCTCCGCGACCCCGCCTCGAAGCAGGCCGACGAGGTGGGCCTGGCCGCGTGGCAGGTGCCGCTCCTGAACGAGATCGTGCGGGAGGCGGGCACGTCGAGCCTGATCGTGACGCACGACCAGAAGATCATGGACCTGGCCGACCGGATCGTGCAGATGGACGGCGGGCGGGTGGTGACGAACGTGGTGGTGGCCGAGCGGCGGTTCGTCCTCACGGCCCTGCGGGAGAACATCGCGTTCGCCGCCCTGATGCCCGACGAGCAGCAGCGGGTGGCGGACGAAACCCTCCTCGGCGTCCACCCCGCCCACCCGGTGCCGGCCGACCGCGTGGAGGGCGGCAAGCTGTACCGCCCGGCCGGCCCGGGCCGGCCGCGGGCGTGCGTGGGCGAGTGGCACCCGCCGGGGTCGGACGTGGTCCGCCGGGGCGAGCGGGTGGACGACGGGAGCAAGTTCTACGTGGTGCGGCGGGGCCGGGCCGAGGTGATCGCCGGGCCGGACGAGAGCACCACGACGCGGGTGGCCGAACTCGGCCCCGGGGCCACGTTCGGGCACGTCGCGCTCCTGCGGGACGAGCCGCGGAACGCCACCGTGCGGGCCGTCACCGAGCTGGAGCTGTACGCCATCGACCGGGCGACGTTCCGCCGCTTCGAGGCGGTCAGCCAGCCGTTCCTGGAGCGGATCGAAAAGCACTTCCAGTGGTCGCGGCACGTGTGAGGCTAATGCGGAATGCGGAACGACCTGAGAAGTTGG
>JANPKP010000408.1:0-1554 GCA_031426095.1 Gemmataceae bacterium | reverse complement strand
CCGCGCCCTTGGGGCAGAGGGCGTCAAGTTGCTTCTTCAGGGTCCGAACGGTGTCCGCGACTTTGGCATCTGCCGCGAGGTATGTCGACTCGCCCGGATCGGCAGCGTGGTCGTAAAGTTCGGCCCCCTTCTGCCCGCCGGCCCAGTCGGTGTAGCGGTAGCGGTCGGTGCGGATCGACCGGCCCAAGAATTTACCCCGCTGGACGACCGTCACGGCCGCCTCCTTGTGCCTGGCCGTCGGGTCGTCGAGGACCTTGCGGAAGTCGGTCCCTTCGAGGTTCTTCGGCACGCCTTCCAACCCGCACCGCGCGGCGAGTGTCGGGTAGAGGTCCACGAACTCGGTGATCGTCCTCGTGGTCTGGCCGTTCCCCCTGGCCGCCGGGTCGCGGACGATCATCGGGGTGCGACAACACGCCTCGAACAGGGTGTCCTTGTTCCACCAGCCGCGGGCACCGAGTTCGTACCCGTGGTCGCTGACGAACACGACCACCGTGTCGTCACTCAGGTTGTTGGCCTTGAGCGCGTCGAGGAGTTTCCCCACCTGGGCGTCCATGAAGCTCACGCCGGCGTAGTAGGCGTGCAGGAACTCGCGCCGCTCCCGATCCGTGAACCGGTCGAAGGCCGCTTTGAAGGCTCCGCCGCCGACCGAGTGCGGGTAGGGCGGGGTGTAGCCTTCGGGGGCGGCGGGGAGGTCGAGTTTTTCGCGGTCGTACAACTCGAAATACTTCTTCGGCACGACGAACGGGTCGTGCGGACGGTAGAACCCCACGGCCAGGAACAGCGGCTTGTCGCGCTTCGCCGCGAGGGTCTTCACGGCCTCGTCTGCCAGTTGGCCGTCCGGTTGGTCCGCGTCGGTACCCTCGGCGGCCAACCACCGACACCACCCGAGTTTGTCACCGGTCAGGTTGCGGCCTTCGCCCTTGCCCCCGGTCGCCGTCGCCTTGCCGTACTCGATCCTGTCGAACGACCTCGGGTCGTCCATCTCCCGCTTCACGTCGTCCGGCGACAAACCGCGGTGGAACACCTTGCCCAAGCCGACGGTTTCGTACCCGTTCTCGCGGAACAGTTGCGGGAGTGTGACCACGTCGGGCACTCGCTTGCGGAAGTGCGTGGCGTTGTCGGTGACGTGAGTCGTCGTCGGCCGCAGCCCGGTGAGGAACGACGTGCGGCTCGGGTTGCACACAGGGTACTGCACGTACGCCCGCTCGAACCGCACGCCGGACTTGGCGAGCGCGTCGATGTTTGGCGTACGGACTGCCTTCTGACCGTAACAGCCGAGGTCGCAGTTCAGGTCGTCCGAAATGATGAAGAGCACGTTCGGCTTCTTCGCCGGGTCGGCTGCGGACGTGAAGCCGCACACCGCCAGCGCCGCCAGCGTGATCAGAGCGGTTCGCATCACTTGTTCTCCTTGGCCGAATGGCACTTCCTGAGCGGGTAACGTCTTGCGGGTTTGGGGGATAGGTATGGGGCCTCCCGGTGGCGAAGATGAGGGTGTCACCGCCCCATCCACCGGCCAGGAAGCCCCACGATGGCACATCCTACCCGCTCCCGCAC
>JANPKP010000407.1:0-27538 GCA_031426095.1 Gemmataceae bacterium | reverse complement strand
TGGTGCGGGGCCGCCCGCCCGGATAGACCGGCAGGTGTGGCTCGGTCAAGGCCCACTGGGGGTCGGTAATGTCGCTCGGGTAAGATCGGCTTCTCATGGGCCATTTTAGGCCCCCAGGCCTCTTATGGGACAGTCACTTAGAACACTGCATTCGGTCCTCTCGGTGTTCGGCTCGGCTCGGTGTCCTCTGTGACTCTGTGGTTAATTCTCTTTCCGAGTACTCCCATGCCCGAGCCGATCGTCCGGGTCGTCGATCTGTACAAATCGTTCTCCCGCGGGAGCGAGAGCATCGACGTGCTGCGGCACCTCACCCTCAACGTGGGGGCGGCCGAGTTCCTCGCGCTCATGGGGCCGTCCGGGTCGGGCAAGACGACGCTCCTGAACCTCATCGCCGGGCTCGACCGGCCCACGGCCGGCACCATCACGGTCGGCGGGCAGGAAATTTCGTCCATGTCCGAGAGCGAGCTGGCCCGCTGGCGGACCCGGCACGTCGGCTTCGTCTTCCAGTTCTACTACCTGCTCCCCGTCCTCACCGCCTACGAGAACGTGGAGTTACCACTGTTGTTGCTACCGATGAGTCGTGAGGAGCGCCGCCGGCAGGTGGAGACGGCCCTCGGCCTCGTGGGCCTGACGGACCGCATGAGGCACCGCCCCGGCCAGCTCTCGGGCGGCCAGCAGCAGCGGGTGGGCATCGCCCGGGCCATCGTGACCGACCCGACGATCATCGTGGCCGACGAGCCGACCGGCGACCTGGACACCAAGAGCGCGGACGAAATCCTCACGCTCCTGGAAGTCCTCCGCGCCCACCTGGGTAAGACCATCATCATGGTGACGCACGACCCCAAGGCCGCCGCCCGGGCGCAGCGGACGCTGCACCTGGAGAAGGGCCAGTTGGTACTCGATACCGCCGCCGAAGCCGTCGGAGCGTAAGCGATGGGACGCGGGCGACGCGGGTCAGGATGCGGATGACGAGGATCAAAGACGAGAGGGATTTCAAGACCAAGTCCGGCTGTCCGATCCTCGTCATCCGCGTCCTGACCCGCGTCGCCCGCGTCCCATCGCATGAAAGGGCCACATGTACGGAATGCCGACCGACGCCTCCGGGGCCGCGTTCGACCCGTCGGCGTTCCTCCTCTCGGGCTACCTCGTCGGGGCGCTCGCGGCCGTCGTGGCGCTCGCCGTCCTCATCGGCGTCCTCACGCTGCCGCTCTTCTTCCTCGCCGTGTTCGTCCTCGAACAGGGGGCCCGGCTCCTCGCCGAGGCCACCGGCAAGTTGTTGTTCAAGGTCGTCCTCATCATGTTCCGCGGGCTGCGGCGGTCGCCCCTGCGGACCTCACTCACATACGTGGCCCTGTTCGTGTTCACGGCCGTGTTGAGCATGGTCTACTCGGTGTTGAGCTTCCTCGCGGCCGTCACCACGGAGAAGGAGGCGAACTTCAAGGCCATCGTCAGTGAGAAGCACAGCCTGCCGAGCCAGATGCCGCCGGGGTACTACGACCGCTTCAAGGCCGTCCTCGACCAGCTCCCGCCGGAGAACCGGCCCAAGAACGGCGACGCCGACGTGGTGAGTTGGACGTTCGTGCTGACCACCACCGACCCGTCGAGCAAGCGGCCCGAGAACAACCTGTTCATGTTCGCGCTGGAGCCCCGCAAGGCCCTCACCATGATGGACGGGCTCGAGCCCGAGAACCTCACCGCCGCCGAGCAGAAGATGCTCAACGACGGCGTGGCGGCGATGGAGAAGAACAAGCAGGCCATCATCCTCAGCGCCGGCCGCCTCAAGAAGATGAACCTCCGCGTCGGCCAGCGGGTGCGGGCCTACGGCATCAACTACCCGGACACGGCCGTGGAGGTGGAGATCGTCGGCACCATCCCGGACGGGAAGTGGGAGAACCTGGGGTTCATGAACAAGGCGTACTTCGACGACATCATCAAGGCCAAGGGGCCGGACTACGCCATGAAGGACAAGACGCTCAACCTCGTCTGGGTCCGCCTGCCGGACCGCCAGTCGTTCGAGAAGCTGGCCGCGCTGGTGGACAACCCGGCCAACTTCTCCGGCCCGGCGGCCAAGCTGGAGACCGCGTCGGCCGGGATCGGGGCGTTCCTCGACTCGCTCAAGGACATCCTCTTCGGCCTCAAGTACGTGTTGTCGCCGGCGATGGTGTGCATCATGGCCCTGGTGGTGGCAAACGCCATCAGTATCAGCGTGCGGGAACGCCGTACAGAAATGGCCGTCCTCAAGGTGTTGGGCTTCCAGCCTTGGCACGTCATGGGCCTCGTGCTGGGCGAGGCGGTCCTGGTGGGCGTGCTGGCCGGGGCCATGAGTACGTTCATCTGCTGGTACGGCATCGGCAACCTGAAGCTCCAGCTCGCCTTCTTCGGGGCGTTTTTTGTGCCGTGGGTCGTGCTGGTCCTCGGCCCGACGCTCGGCCTGCTCGTGTCGGTCGCCGGCAGCATCGGCCCGGCCCTGGCGGCGAAGGACGTGAAGGCGGCCGAGGTGTTCGCGAAGGTGGCTTAGCGGAAGGTGTGGGTGTGGGTGTGGAGTGTGAGGAAACCTAACCTCGGCTCCGTTCTCACACTCCATACCCACACTCCACACTTGAAGGCCCGCCCCGATGCTCGTCCGCTTCCTCCGCACCGTCGTCCGCCTGCTCGGCACGCTCGTCACCCTCGGGCTGTCGCTGCTGCCGCTGTCGGCCCTGCTCGTCGCCCTGCCGGCGCTCAGCCCCGACGAGGCGGTGCTGTCCGACACCGTCCGCCCGGCCAAGACGTTCTTCAGCCGGTGGCGGCGTCGGGTCCTCGCGCTGCTGGCCGGGGTTACGGTCCTCGTCGCCCTCTTCGCGTTCGCCGTGCAGGCGGTGGACGCCCTGCCGCTGCCGGCGAACGGGCAACTCGCGCCGCTGGCGAAGAAGGCCCTGTCGTTCTCGTTCGCCGACGTGGTGCCCGACGACGAGCGGCCGGCCGACCTCGACATCAACGCCTCGTGGCCGACCGCGAAGGAGATGGTGGACACCCGCAAGTCGCTCGAAGAGGCGGTCGCCCGCAGCACCGTCGACCCGATCGTGGCCCGGGAGAACGTGGAGAAGCTGGCCAAGGTCCGCCGGCAGATCGAGGAGCGGACGCCGACCTCCGCCCGCCTGCGGTTGTACCTGAACCCGACGCTCGCCCCGTGGCTGGCCAAGCCCCTGTGGCAGCTCCTGCCCGACGCCTTCGTGCAGCACTGGCCGTTCGTCCTGCTCGTGGTTTACCTCACCGACCTCGCCCTCCTGCTGCTCATCGGCAAGGTGCCCCTGACGTACAACCTCCGCTACCTGTGGGTGCGGAAGCGGGACACGGCCCTGACCGCCCTGGCGTTCACGCTCGTGGTCACGCTCGTGGTGGTGCTCCTGGCGTTCGTCAACGGCATGTACAAGTTGAACCAGGAGACGGGCATCCCCGGGAACGTGCTCGTGCTGTCCGAGGGGTCCAACGACGAGGGGTTCAGCAACCTCGGGTACGGCGACCTGACGAACGTCGAGCGGGTGTCGGTGACGCTCGACAAGCTCGACCGCCCGCTGGCCACGCCGGTGGAGGTGCAGGTGGCGGCGGCCGGGGCGGACGGCACCCTCACCCCCCTGCCGGCGACGGCGACGGCCGAGCAGAAGAAGGCGGGCGTGCGGCTGGCGAGCAAGGAGACGTACTTCGTGATGAGCCAGCCGGTGCCGCCGAAGCCCGGCGAGCGGCCGCGGCGGCGGCTCCTCCAGGTGCGGGCGATCCAGGACCCGCTCGTGGCGGCGGCCGTCCACAACATCGAGCTCCAGCCCGGCGGCCAGTGGTTCAACCGGGCCGGCGTGGTGGCCGACGCGGACGGCAAGACTTACGTGCAAGCCGTCCTCGGCGACGGGGCGGCCGGCACCCTCGGGGTGGACGCCGGGAAGGACCGCCTGGGCGTGGGCGACACCTTCCGCCTCGGCGACCTCGACTGGAAGGTGGCCGGCGTGATGAAGACCGGGGCCAGCACGTTCGGGTCCGAGGTGTGGGTGGCGAACGTCGACCTGGTGACGAAGCCGTTCGGCAAGAACGGCAAGTACACGACGCTGGTGGTGCGGACGACCGGCGACCTGGCCGGGAGCCGGGCCGTCGCCTTCCACCTGTCGAACCGGTACACGCAGACGAAGCTGAAGGCGTCGGCCGAGCCCGACTACTACGCCGACCTGACGAAGACGAACGAGCAGTTCCTGACGTGGATCGTGGCCCTGGCGAGCGTCATGGCGGTCGGCGGCGTGTTCGGGGTGATGAACACGATGTTCGCGTCGATCGCCGCCCGCATCAAGGAGGTGGGGGTGCTCCGCATCCTCGGGTTCAAGCGGTGGCAGCTCCTCATCTCGTTCATGGTCGAGTCGCTGGTAATCGCCGCCGTCGGCGGGGCGCTCGGGTGCGGCCTGGGGCTGCTGGCCAACTTCTTCGAGGCGAACAGCACCCTGTCCGGCGGCAACGGGCCGGGCAAGAGCGTGGCCCTGAAGCTGGTGGTCGACTACCAGACGGTGGCGGCCGGGATGCTCTTCACGGTGGTCATGGGCCGCCTCGGCGGCCTCGTCCCGGCCCTGTCGGCCATGCGGATGGAGATTCTGGACTCGCTGCGGTAGGATGGGGGCGAACCGGGAGGGCGACCAATGAGCCGGGTCAAGATCGTGGTTTGGCAGGACGGCGAATGGTGGCTGGGGTACGTCCAGGACTACCCCGACTACTGGACGCAGGGCGAGACGCTCGACGAGTTGAAGGAGATGCTCCGCGACCTTTACGCGGACATGACGAGCGGCGCGATCCCGGGCATCCGCCGGGTCGAGGAGATGGAGGTCGCATGAAGCGGGTCGATCTCGTCCGCGAACTCGAGCAGCGCGGCTGCGTCCTCGTCCGTCGCGGCGGCGGCCACGACTGGTACACGAACCCGCAGACCGGCGTCTCGCAGCCGGTCCCCCGCCACCGCGAAATCGGGGGCGGGCTGGCGCACAAAATCCTTCGGATGTTGGAGAACGACCCCCTCCCACCCGACACCACGACGTGACCCGTTGCGCTACCGACCGTCAACCCTTCCCCCGCCGCCGCACGCCCGCCACCATCTGCTTCAAGCCCCGCCAGCGTTCCCGCAGGCCGCGGCCGTGCGTCAGCCGTAGCACGCCGCGGAGGGTGGTTTCCGTCGCCGGGTCGGGGGCGGCCGCGTCGTCCAGGTGGGGGCGGAAGGTGCCGGCGCGGACGGTCACGGCCTGCGGGGTGGTCATCGCCAGCAGGCCGTCGGCCCCCTGGGTGACGCCCCAGCCGCTCGCCCCCCGGCCGCCGAACGGGGTTGCCGGGTGGGCCGTCGGGGCCAGCACGTCGTTCACCGTCACCATCCCGGCGGGCACGCGGGCGGCGAACGCCTCCCCGGCCGCGGCGTCGGCCGTGAACACCGACGCGGCGAGGCCGAACGGGCAGTCGGCGGCCATGGCGAGGGCGTCGTCGGGCGCGTCGAAAGGGATCACGGCCGCGAGCGGGGCGAAGCACGCCTCGCGGCAGATCGCCATGTCCGGGCGGGCGTCGAGGAGGAAGGTGGGAGTGAGGAGTGCATCCGACTCGTTGCCGTGCGGGAGCGTCGTCGCACCCTTCGCCACGGCGTCCTTCATCAGCCGTTCGGCCTGCTCGACCTGGCCCCGCGTCACGAGCGCTGCCGGTTTACCGGTCGCGGCTAGCGCCGACAGCTTCGCGGTGAACTCGGCGTAGCGGCCCCTCGCCACGAACACGCGGCGGACGGCGATGCACGTCTGCCCGCGGTTGAGGGTGACGCCGAACCACGCCGCCCTCGCGGCCAGGTCGAGGTTCGCGTCGGCCAGCACGAACTGGGCGTCGCACCCGGACAGTTCCAGCGTCGAGGGGACGAGCCGCTCGCCGAGGCGGGCCGCCAGCTTGCGGCCGACGCCGTCGGAACCGGTGAACACGACGTGGTCGACGGCCGCGTCGGCGAGTTGCGGGCCGGCCTCGCGGGTGGCGGGGAGGCGTTGCACGAGGCCGCGGGGGAAGCCGGCGGCGTGGAACAGGCCCACCAGCACCTCGGCCGTCCGCGGCGTCTGCTCGGACGGCTTCCACAGCACGCCGTTGCCGGCCGTCAGGGCCTGGGCGAGTTGCCCGGCGTTGAGGAAGACCGGGTAGTTCCACGTGCCGATGACGCCGACCACGCCCCACGGCCGGCGGTGGACCACGTCGCGGCAGCCCATGAGCCAGAGCGGCCGCAGCCGCCGGGGCACCCGCCACGGCTTCAGGACGCGGGCGGCCTCCTGCTGGAGGAACTTGAGGGCGGACGCGGTCGGCAGGAGGTCCGTGGCGACGACCTCGCCCGGCGGCCGGCCCACGTCGGCCTCGACGGCGGCGAGCAACTCGTCGGCCCGCTCCACGAGGAGGTGCCGCAGTTCGCGGACGGGCCGGAGCCGCTCGCGGACGGGGAGCGACGCCCACGAACCCTGGGCGGCCCGGCACGCGGCGGCTTCGGCGGCGAACGGCTGGGTCATGGGTCAATTTCCAGCAATGGGACGCGTATGCCGCGGATCGGGACGCGGATGAAGAGGATCGGAGCGAGGCGGATTACAACATCCATGTCCGGTCTGATCCCGGCTTTGATCCGCGTCCCGATCCGCGATTACCGCGTCCCATTCATGCCATAGCGGGTTGCTTCGCCGGGTCGAGGTAGATGAAGCTCTTGCCGAGGCGGCCGCCGTAGTTGCCGGCCGAGATGCGGACCAGGCCCGGCACGTCCTTCGCCGCCGCGATGGCCGCCTGCGTCGCGGCCGCGATGGTCGGGAGGTCGGCCCCGTTGATGATGATCTCCTGCACGCTCGCCACCCCTTCGGGCAGCCGCGTGGTCACGCCCGGCTTGTCGCGCAGCGTGGGGCAGTACTCGGCGTAAGTGCTGGCGATGGCGAACTTGTACTTGCTGCCGGCCTTCGACCCGCTCGCCGCCACGCCGCCGGGGAACGGGAGGATGACGCCCGGCACGCCCGCCGCGGCTTCGGCCGCCCGGGTGGCGGCGTCGAGGGCGGCGTCGGCGGTCGCCCCGAAGAACCAGAGGTTGCCGCCCATCAGGCCGTCGGCCCAGCCGCAGCGGCGCTCGCACTCAAACTCCCCGCTGAGGATCGGCACCACCCAGCACCGCCGGCCGTGGCGCTCGGCCGCGAACTGGTGGCCGTCGCCGAAGTACGACAGCTTGCGGCCGAGGGGGAACCACGTCTCGCGGTCGGGCAGGGCGTTCCAGCACGCGGCCGTCGGGCAGGTGAGGACGTTCTGCGACACTCGCACCAGCACCGAGCGTTCGAGCCTCGCCTCCCGGTCCTTGTGGAAGCGGGGTACGTGGAACTGCACCACCGCCCCGGGCCGGCCGTCGGGCGAGGCGTCCGGCTCGGCGCTGCCGGGGCCGACGTAGCGGTCGAGCCCCGCCTCGCAGTCGCAGAGGATGGTGGAGCTGGCGTTCCCGGTGCAGGCCTGCACGGCCTTGTCGAGCCAGTAGCGGTCGCGGGCGGTGACGAGGACGGCGGCGTAGATGCTGCGGAAGGCTTCGGCGTAGGTGTCGTCGATGCTCGCGGCCACGGGCGGCCCCCCGACAGGAGCGGAAACAGTTGCCCCCATGATAGCCGGGCCGAGGACGGGGGTCAGTGGTTGAGCGTGCGAATGCGGCGTTCCCGACTTCTACCGGATTGGACGCCTCCCCTCGGCCGCACGCGACGCCCCGAACGCCGTTGACGGCCCCCACTCCCAAGCCGCCCGGTCATGAGGGAGCGACCCGTCTCGCCGGCTGCCCGGAGTGGTGGCAGCCGACCCCGGAGTCGGCCCAGAGTCCAGGCGTTTCCGAAATTGTGTGCGTCGATGTGTCGTGGAGGGTGTCCGAGTGCGACTCTGTCAAATGCTTGAAATCGTGGGGCTTGCACTGCGTGCGACGCGGCGAACGGCACTCGCCCCGACTTTGGCACGCCCGCTGCTTTCAAGTCAACCGGCGAGAGCCTGAAACCGCACGGTTGGCTGGCAGAGGGGAGAGGCTGTCAGTCAACCGTGCGGTTTTCTTTTCCGCTCCTCGCTCACTTCTCACACAACACCCGCCCGCTCCCAATCGCACACTTGCTGTTCCACCATCGCTACAATGCCCCGGTCCGATCCCGGGGGTGTTCGCACGGCTGGTGCCGGCCCTGGTCTTCAAAACCTGTGGGGGGCGTGAACAACGCCCCCGGTCGGTTCGATTCCGATCCACCCCCGCTCGCCTGAAGTCTCTGTTTTAGCAACCGTTACGGCCAATCTAAGGGGCGACTCGTCTCGATAGAGGTGGGTCGCCCCTGGTGCTTAAAGTTGCCAAAATAGGGTGTAGCCGTCCTTGAAAAGGGCAACCAAAAGGGCAACAGGCGGTCGCCTTCGGCAAACATCACGCGGACTCGACGGCGGGCTGACGGTAGCCGTCATCCAAGTTGACCGGGTAAACAGATCGCGGTCGCACACCACTCTTCGATTTCGGATGATGGGCCATTACCTCGAATCGGCTGCACCCTCGGCTGGGTCCGCGTCGGTTGCCCGCTTGGGCAAGCGATTGGCCCGTTAGGATTGCACCGGGCGGGAACCGCCTGACGGCGATCCGGTCGCGTAAGCCACGAACCGGCGACTGTCGCCGACCGGAGGAACGTTTGATGAAGTGCATCCATCTCGTCGCGGCGATCCTGCTCCTCCCACTGCCGGCCTTCGCCGACGCAGCCCCGGCCAAACACTACGCCGAGATCCGGGTACTGGACGCCGCCACCGGGCGGGGCGTGCCGCTCGCTGAACTGGAGACGGTCAACGGCCTGACGGGCGTCACCGACAACGCGGGCCGGGTGGCGTTCCACGAACCCGGCCTGATGGGCCGCGAGGTGTTCTTCACGGTGCGGAGCCACGGGTACGAGGCGAGGAAGGACGGGTTCGGGATCGCCGGGGTGAAGGTCACCCCGAAGGCCGGGGAGGTCGCCGAGATCAAGATCACGCGGCGGAATGTGGCCGAGCGGCTGTGCCGGCTGACCGGCGAGGGGTTGTACCGCGACAGCGTGTTGCTCGGCCACAAAGTTCCACTCCCCGACCCGCTCAACCCCGGCAAGGTCGGCGGGCAGGACTCGGTGCAAGCCGCCGCCTACAAGGGGAAGGTGTACTGGTTCTGGGGCGACACCCTGCGGATGGACTACCCGCTGGGGCTGTTCCGCATGGCCGGGGCGACCACCCCGCCGTCCGACCCCGCCGACCCGAAGTCCGACCCCGCCGGGGGCATCGCGTTCGACTACTTCGTGGACGCGAAGTCCGGGTTCGCGCGGGCCATGATGCCGCTCCCCGAGCGACCCGAGGGCGTCGTATGGGTGGGGGCGATGGCCGTCGTGCCGGACGAACGCGGGGCCGATAAGCTGGTCGGCCACTACTCCCGCCGCAAGGGGCTGGAGGGGGAGTACGAGCAAGGGGTCGCGGTGTTCGATGACGGGAAGGCCGTGTTCACGCCGGCCAAACAACTGCCGCTCAACGAGACGTGGCGACGGCCCGGCGGTCACCCGATCCCGTTCGAGGAGGGCGGGACGAAGTGGCTGCTGTTCGGCAGCCCGACCCCGAACGTCCGCGTCCCGGCCACGCTCAAGGCCGTCCTCGACCCCGACAGGTACGAAGCCTTCACCTGTTTGAAGGTGGCCGGTGACCCGAAGGCCCCGGAACCGGAGGTCGGGCGGGACGGCGATCCGGTCTGGCGGTGGCAGAAGGTGCTGCCGCCGCTGGACTCCAAGACCGAGCGGGACTTGGTGAAGGCGGGCAAGATCCCGCCCCGGCACGCACGGTTCTGCCCCGCCGACGCGGCCCGGCCCGACGACCGGGTGGTGCTGCACAGTGGGACGGTGCGATGGAACGAATACCGCAAGCGATGGGTTCTGGTCGCGGGTCAGATCGGCGGCACGTCAATGCTCGGCGAGGTCTGGTACGCCGAGGCCGACGCCCCCACCGGGCCGTTCACCAGAGCGGTGAAGGTGGTGACCCACGACCGGCAGACGTTCTACAACGTGTGCCACCACGCCTTCCTCGACCGTGACGGCGGGCGGACGATCCACTTCGAGGGGACGTACACCCACGACTTCTCGGGCAACCCGGCGAAGACGCCCCGGTACAACTACAACCAAGTCCTCTACCGGCTCGACCTCGACGCGCCGGCCCTCCGCGCAGCCCGTCCCGCCGGGCGCAGCCCGTCCCCATCCCTGGAACCGATCCGCCCCAGCAAGGACGGGACGCACTTCGTCGGGGCGACCAGCGGCAAGCGGTTCGTGGTCTGGGGCGTGAACTACGACCACGACGACGCGGGCCGGCTGCTGGAGGACTACTGGGACGAGGAGTGGGCGACCGTCGCCGAGGACTTCAAGGAGATTAAGGCACTGGGGGCGAACGTCGTCCGCATCCACCTCCAACTCGGGAAGTTAATGGACGCGGCGGATCGCCCGAACGCGGCGAACATCTTGCGGCTCGGGAGGTTGGTCCGGCTGGCCGAGGCCACCGGGCTGTACCTCGATGTGACCGGGCTGGGGTGCTACCACAAGAAGGACGTGCCGGCGTGGTACGACGAGTTGGGCGAGGCCGGGCGGTGGGACGTGCAGGAGCGGTTCTGGCGGGCGGTGGCCGGGGCGTGCAAGGGCAGCCCGGCGATCTTCTGCTACGACCTGATGAACGAGCCGGTCCTGGCCGGGGACAAGAAGGACAACGAGTGGCTGACCGGCGAACTGGGCGGCAAGCACTTCGTCCAGCGGATCACCCGCGACATGGCGGGCCGGACCCGCGAGGAGGTGGCCAAGCAGTGGGTCGAGAAGCTGACGACCGCGATCCGCGCGGTCGATGACCGTCCCATGATCACGGTCGGCGTCATCCCGTGGGCGCACGTCTTCAAGGGGGCCAAGCCGCTGTTCTACGCGCCGGGGGTGGGCGACCCACTCGACTTCGTGAGCGTCCACCTCTACCCGAAGAAGGGCGACGTGGCCGGCTCGCTCGCGGCCCTGAAGGTGTACGAGGTCGGCAAGCCGCTGGTGGTGGAGGAGATCTTCCCCCTCGGGTGCAGCGTCGAGGAGGCCGGCGAGTTCATCGACGGGTCGCGGGCGTTCTGCGACGGGTGGGTGAGCTTCTACTGGGGCAAGACGGTCGAGCAGAACGAGAAGGCGGGCGACCCCAAGGGGGCGTTGGTCGCCCAGTGGCTCCGGTACTTCAGGGCGAAGGCCCCGCACATCCCTGATGGCGAGAAGTAGTGATGGCTGATGCAGGCGGATGGTTCGCCTTCGTATGTACCGGAGCAGTTGACCACCTGATCCGGCCCTCGCGGACGCAAGCGACCGCGATCTGGCCGGCTGAGTGCTACGAGCGAATCATCGTCGTAAACTAGCGGTCAGGTTCGTCGCCGCTGACCACGACGGCGGCGACTTGCACCGCAGTCGGGGTTGCCCGCTGCGTGTCCGGTTGTGCCGCCTTGGCGGTGAGAGTGAATAGTAGAGCATGCCCGCCAAGCCGCAGGAAAGAGCGGACGTAACTCATTACGGCTGGACCCAAGCCCGGTATTGTGCTGCCGGCCATGATAACCTGAGTCGGCTGGCCGGCAGCACGCACATTTCACGCGGTAAGTTCGGGTGGGTACTTACCCCCGATTTCGAGGACAAGCGGATGGATTCGGAGTTTAAGCAATCCGAAGTCCGGTATCGACGGCTGTTCGAGACTGCCAAAGACGGCATTCTCATCCTGAATGCCGACACCGTGAAAATCCTCGACGCCAACCCGTTCATGACGGAGTTGTTAGGGTATTCGCACGCCGAGTTCTTGGGGAAAGAGTTGTGGGAGATCGGGCTGTTCGGCGACAAACAGGCGAGCCAAGCCGTCTACGAGAAGCTTCAGAAAGACGGGTACGTCCGCTACGAGAATCTTCCCCTGGTAAGCAAATCCGGCAAGCGGGCCGAAGTCGAGTTCGTCAGCAACGTATACCGGGAAGTCGATCACAACGTCATCCAGTGCAACATCCGAGACATCAGCGAACGCATCCGGTTGGAGCGGGCGTTGAGGGACCATGATCGGCGTTTCCGCACGTTGGTCGAACAGGTCAAGGAATACGCCATCTTCATGACCGACACGGAACGCCGGGCGACGAGTTGGAACGAAGGCGTGCTAGAGGTTCTCGGCTTCGTGGAAGAGGAGTGGATCGGCAGGGACATCGTGCCGCTGATTTTCACGCCCGAAGCGATACAGGACGGCATCGCCCAAAAAGAATTTGACGACGCCAAAGCACGCGGGAGGGCCGGTGACGACCGTTGGATGGTGAAGAAGGACGGCAGCCGGTTCTTCGCGTACGGCATCCTGACGGCCTTGCGGGACGATGACGGCAAGTTGCTCGGCTTCACCAAAATCGTGCGGGACCAGACCGAGCGGAAACGGCTGGAGGACCATTTGCACCGCCACGCCGAGCAGTTGGCCGAACTGCACCGGCGCAAGGATGAGTTTCTGGCGATGCTCGGTCACGAACTTCGCAACCCCCTCGCCCCCATCGCCAACGCCGTGCAATTGCTCCGACTCCAAAAGAACGAGGATCAACTCCAACAGAAGGCCCGCACCATCATCGAGCGTCAGGTGGGGCAACTGACACGAATCATTGACGAGTTGTTGGAAGTCACCCGCATTACGAGCAGACGGATTCAACTTCGCTATGATCGACTCGCAGTGAGCAGCTTGGTGGAACGTGCGGTCGAGACGGCCCGCTCGGAGGTAGACAAGCGGAGGCACGAACTCACGGTGTCTCTGCCACCCGACCCCATCTGGTTGAACGCCGACCCGACCCGGATGGAACAAGTCGTCGTGAACCTGCTCACCAACGCCGCCAAGTACACCGGGGAAGGTGGGAGTATCTGGCTGACTGTTCTCCGAGATGGGAACGAGTGTGTACTGAAGGTGAAGGACACGGGCGAGGGTATTGCCCCGGCACTCCTGCCGTACATCTTCGACTTGTTCACCCAGGCCGAGCGGTCATTGGATCGGTCGCAGGGCGGGTTGGGCATCGGGCTGGCACTGGTGCAACGACTGGTAGAAATACACGGGGGCCGCGTGGAGGTTCGTAGCACGCTGGGAGAGGGCAGCGAATTCATCGTCCGGCTGCCCGTGGCAACGGCCTCCGCAGAACAGCCGTTGCCCCCTAATAATACCGCCGATCAAGCCGGGCCATCCGTGCGGGTACTGGTGGTGGATGACAACGTGGATGCGGCTGAGAGTCTGGCGGAATTGTTGAGAGTGCTGGGCCATGATGTGAGGACGGCACACGACGGCCCGACCGGGCTGGAAGCCGCCACCGACTACCGCCCGGACGTAATGTTGTTGGACATCGGCTTGCCCGGCCTGGACGGGTACGAGGTGGCCAAGAGGTTGCGTCAGCAGCCCGTCTTCAAAACGCTCGTACTCGCCGCCATGACCGGGTACGGGCAGGATTCCGATAAGGACAAGTCGAAGTCGGCGGGGTTCGATCACCACATGGTTAAGCCCGTCGACTTCGAGCAGGTGCGGCTCATCTTGGCAACCGTCCCGAAGTAGTGAGCGGGGCGAAGGGGGTCGGGCCGTGCCACGCCCGCACCGTGCGTATGTTCCACGCCGTCGCCAACCTGTACGCCGTGGGGCTGATTCGCTCGGGCTGCTACTTCGCCGTCTACCCGAGAAGCACGCCGGGCAACCGGGACGAGGCGATGGATGAGTTCCTCCGGGCGGCGGCGTGCTTCTTCCACGGGTGGTTCAAGTACGATCTGCTCGTTCGGGGGCGGCAGGCCGTCGATTCGAGCCGTGCGAGGAGCCGACGCGAGTACGTCGGCTTCACCAACCAATCGAATACGGTCATTGTCTCGCCCGAGTACCAGGGCAAGCTCGGGGGAAGGACCGTCATCGTCTTCGATGACTTCACGACTTCCGGCATGTCTCTGGACTGGGCCAGGACACTACTGCTCGCGGCGGGGGCCGAGCGGGTGGTGCTGGTGACCTTCGGGAATTACGGCCAGAACCATCCGGTCAAGCACTCGCTGTACTCCCCCGCCATGACGGTCAACCCGTTCGGCCTGCACGACTACGACGACTCTCACTTCGCTTGCACCCAGCACGACATGCTGTGCGACGAAGGGGGGCGGGATACCACGCGAGAGATGTTTCGCCACCAGTGCCGGATGGAGCCGTACCCGACGCCACCATTCGCTGCCGACTGATTCACCCCAACGTCGGCGACTACCGCCGGTCGCGTCGTAAGCCCGGCCCAGGCGGTAGGCGACCCGGATGGGCATGTCGATTATGTTCTTCTCCCGGTGCGATGTGGGGACAGTGTAGGCAACGGAGAACCCCGCCGGGCGTGTGCTGCCGTGGCGGGGTTCTCTGGTTCGTGGTCGTGTTCAGGGGCGGGGTTCACTTCACGGCCCGAACCTCCCAATAGCCCACGCTGGAGAAGGCACGAACGGAAGTCCGCTTCTCGACACGCCCGGCCTTCACCAGTTGGCGCAACACGCGGGTAGCTTCGTCGCGGTCTTCGCCAACGCTGGCGACGAGGGACACGGCGTAACGCCACCCTCCAGCCACGCCTCCAGGGTGTCCACGTCCGGTCGGTAGGGCAGCGGATGCACGACGATCACGTTCTCGAACTCCTTCTGTGTGAGTTCGTACCGGCTGTCCTCCTGATGCACACGGCAGGTGCGGGCCTCGGTGTCGATGCGGACGAAGGTCCGCGTCTCCTGCGGCGGGTTGCAGCCATGAAAAATGCCGCCGAAGCCATCGACAACTTCTGCAACAACTGTCACTATCGGGCCACGATATAATTAAATCGTCACGGCCTACTATATCCTGCACGATCACCAGCGGAGGCGTTGTCATGCTGTACACACTGCCGAGGATTGCACAGGACTTGGGGGTCGCCTACCACACGCTGCGGCGGTGGGTGGTGACGGGTCGCATTCAAGGAGTGACACCCCCCGTCAAAAAGAGGTGGTCGTACTTGACGGAGGCGGACGTGAACGTCATCGCCGACTACGTCAACGCCCGCACGGTCGCTTCCAGGGTCGGTCCGAAATCAAGGCCCACGCCCCCGTGACGATCATCGAAGGCATCAACATCAGAAAGGTACAACATGGACATTTGGAGCGACTTCACGCGGAACGAAATCCGGCAACTGATCAGTGGCCACGCGAGACGCAGCGGGACGCCGCACCGCGAGGTGTGGCACCTCCTGTACGACGCCTACGCCGAGCAGGGCGGCACGGTCCCCGAGGCGAAAAACAAGTTGCAGGCATTCGACTGCACCGCCCTGGAGCGGCTTTTGAAGGTGGCGAAGACGTTGTAAAGACGCCGGGTCGTCAAGTCCCGCACGTTGACGGCCCTCACGACACGAAAGGCATTAACAGCAAAGGAAATTATGGGACGCATGCTGAAAGTGGATAAGGAGATCAATGTCCGACTGCCGAGAGGGAAGAGGCTCCTACTCTCGGCCCGTGCGCGATACGTCTGGGGCCGGCTGGTACGGCTCCCATTCCCGACGAGTGCGGCCAAGTTGGCCAAATGGTGCGGGCAACTGGTGGGCAGGTCGGACGGCCTCGCCGCCGCCCTGGCCGAGCTTGCGGAACTTCGACTGGTGGAGCGAGGCCCGAGGGGGTGGGCCGCGTTGGAGCCGACTGGTGAAGTCCGCGACCTGTTCGAGTGGCCGAAGCGACTGGCGCACCTGTCGCGGTGGCAGGACAGGTACGGGTACACGTCGGTGACGGTGCCGGTCACCTATCCGTTCGCCGGCCTGAAGATCACGAAGACGGTGAAGGGGCAGGAAAAGCGTATCGTCATCCCCGAAAACGCCCTCGAAGTGTGGCTGGTGTGGGAAACCCTGCGGGGCAAAACCAGGGACGAGTTCCCCGGCCCGAGCTTGCTTGCCTACCGACTGGGCATCACGCGGCAGACCGCCCGGAAGATCACCCGAGACATCGCCGCAATCCCCCGCGTGTTCTCGGAAGACGGGGAGCTTGCGTGCCTGGGCGGCGAGCGGCAGTCGCACACCGTCTGCACCGACCCCGTCGAGAGGGTGCTGGACGAGGTGTGCGTGCCGGTCGTGTCGCGGCAGTCGCTGCGGGACAAGTCCGACGAGTTGAAGTTGACCAACACGCAATTCATCCGCTTGGTGAAGAAGGCGGTCGGCAGGCACAACGCCGCCGAGTTCGGTGACGACCCGACCGCGATGATCCGCACCTTCTTGAAAGCCCAGGCAGGCTTCAAGGTCAAAGGGCGCGGCACCACCCTGAGACAATCGGCGGGGGTATGACCAGTGGCTTGCGGCGTTCTATCCACCCCCTGCGGGGGTCTGGCCACCCGCTTGCGGTGGTATCACCACCCATCTGCGGAGATTTGGCCACAGTATTCGTCTTTATAGGTTTTAACCAGTTAGAGATAAGAAGTTATGCCGGCCCTGGCGGGCCGGTAACCGAGCAGCCCCGCTCGCGCTTCTAGCTGGCCCCCTTCGGGGGCGAAGAGCCGTGCGGAGGTTGCGCGAAGACCGAACACGGGTCGCCACTCCACCGGGGAGGACCAGCGGTGCAGGTGGCGTGACCGCCGAGGCCCAGCCCGTAGGAAGTCCCCGACCCTGTGGGGAGTGTATGCAAACCGTGGGGCAGAAGCGGCAGTCGTGGCATCGGACGCGAACTCGTCGTTCACAACCGCTTCCGGGCAGGCTTCCTCACGAACGAGTTGATGAAGCCCGCCATCGGCCCCTCGACCAGCCCGGCATCGGCAACGGCTTCGACCGCGCACTCGCCGTCCGACTCGGACATCAGCATCGTCTGGAGGACGAGGTTCGCACCTTCCAAGCTGACCTGGAAGCCGTAGGACCGGCACTCATCGCACACGGTCTTCTCCATCAACCGCCGGTGGGCGTCGGTCAGGCGGGGCCGTTCTTCGTCATCCTCATCGAACTCATCGTCAAGTTCATCGAGGTCCGGCATCTCGATAGTGCCGCCGTCAGCACAGATGAGTGCATCGAAGTCGTGGAACATGGCGAACGGCGCAAAGATGTTGAAGCCCACTTCGAGCCGCTCGGTGGGATCGACGGGTATGTCCTCCAGTTCCATGCCGGCAGGTAGCGTCAGTTCTTCGTGATCGGCGGCGAAGACCACCTTGCCGTCCTCGGCAACTGGGAGCGGTTCGTCGGCCCCACGCGATAGGGCGAAGTGGCTGACGGTGCCGACGAACCGTTCCCAGTCGAACCGCTGCCGGGGGATGGTGAAGACACTCATGTTACGCCTCCGACGCCTCCGCGTAATACCACGTCGCGTTGCACTTCTTGCAGAAGTAGAAACTTCTCCAGCAGTTGTGCCAGCGACCCGAGATTACACGCTGGCCGTCATCCACGGCTCGGATTCGTGCGCTGTCTCGGACCTTGCAGTTCGGGCATTTCTTCCCGGCGACCATCTCGAAAAGCCCGCCTCCCATCATTCGCACGATGCTGTTTTGGTCCCCGAAGAAAGGCCGCACATAGAAAGCGTTGCCGCAGTGGTCGCAGGAGACGGCAGTCCCTAAAGGTAGGTCGCCGGTATACTTGGCGCAGCAGTGGGTGCAGATGAAACTCCGGGCCATTTCGATCTCCTCAATCGACGTTGATGCTTCTCGGAGAGTAGTACGTCTTGCCCCCGCCTACGATGATTTGGCCGTGAGCGGTCACCGACCCATCCGTGCATTGAATGCGCCATCGCTCGAACTCGTTCTCGACCTTTCCGATTCGTTCTCTGCCTTTGGGCAGCCGTTCAGGCTCGCCGAAGAGGTCATGCCAGACCGTGGAAGGGCAGCCGGGAGGTTTCAGATAGCAACCGACTTTGGCTCCAGGTCGAAGCGGTACGTTGTGCATCTGCTCGCAAAGCATGCCGAAGGCGTCGAAGAAATCCTGAACACTTCCTGGGGAAGCGGGTTTGAAGGACGGGTTTTTCTTCTCGCCGGTGATCTTGAAAGCCTTCTCGACCCACGATTCACCGCCGAGACGGCTCTTCGTCGTTCGCTCTTTCATCTCGCGGTCACCGCCATTGGCAACGTTACCCGCAGATGAAGTTCCATCGGGTTTCGACGGGCCTCGGGTGGCGAAGTACACCACCGCCACGATCACAAACAGCACGCAGCCGGCAATCGCGGCCAAGATCGGCTTGCTCAACCGGATCGGCGACGACCTCGCTTTCCTCTTCGCGCGAAACCCGCTGGTGCCGGCTGTTCCCTCAATGTCCGATGCCGACCCGGCGTCGAAGGCGAAGGCGTCGGCAGGTGCTGGAGACGGGTCGGCGACCGGGGCGGCAGCAACCGTCTCTTGCGGACTGGCCGCGAACAGACCCTTCACCTGGGAGGCGGGCATCCACTGGTCGCTGTCGTCTTTGGCCACCCAGTCGATGGGCAAGACCTGACCCTTCTTTGCCATCTCGACAAGCCGCGTGGACGTGTACGGCCCATACTTCTGATCATTTCGCTTGACGTACCAGCCGCTCATGGCAGCCCTCCTGATCCCGCGCCCGTGCTTCGAGGCCGTCAAATCAGAAAGCGAGAGCCGCCCGGAAAAAGGGGCCACGGACGGCCAGAAAAAGTTGACGCCGCGTCGTCCCGGTGCCGGGCTGGTTGACGTTGACTATAGTAAACAGACAGGCTCGGAGCCAGGGCGTACCGTTCGGGCATGTCACTGGGGGCCGAGCTACGCAAGGCACGTCTCGACGCCGGCTTAACGCAAGAACAACTCGCGTTCTCGGCAGGGCTGGACCGTGCGTACATCAGCCAACTGGAGAACGACCACAAATCACCGACCGTGGCCGTCCTGCACCTGATCTGCGATGCCCTTGAGACGGCTGCGTCGGACCTCCTCGCCCGCGTCGAGCGCACCCGCCGGCCCCGCAGTTCGCGGGCGACGGATACCGAGTCCGGTCCGGCCCCCGCCGACTGACGAGACGGTTGGCCCCTTCCGCCGCGTCGATCCCGCTTACCATGTCGAGGACCGGCCCGCCGCCGGCAGCGGCGACTTCCGCTGCTCCGTAGATTGCTGGTCAGACCGACAGCCCGGCTGCCGGCAACGAGGCCGACGCTCCACCCCCATGACCGCCAGCGACACCACGATCCAGCGACTCCTCAACGACGCCTCGGTCCAGCAGGACGAGGCGCATGGGGAACTGCTACTGCGATCATGTGATCGGCTCCGCGTGCTGGCCGGCAAAGGGCTGAGGGGCTTCCCGGCCCTGCGGCGGTGGGTGGAGACGGACGACGTGTTGCAACAAGCGATGCTGCGCCTTCATCGTGCTTTACAACAGGTCCGACCCTCGACGGTCGGCGAGTTCTTCGGCTTGGCCGGGCTTCAAATCCGGCGGGAACTCCACGACCTGCACCGGCACCACTTCGGCCCGGAAGGTGTGGGTGCCAACCACCACACGGACGGCCACGGCAAGGCGGCAGACGACGCGAACGGGCCGCTCCTGGCCGTCGCCGGGGACGTTGTGATGCCGGTCGGCTGGGACCGCTTCCATGAGCTTGTCGAGGCACTGCCCGAGGACGAACGCGCCGTCGTGGACTGCCTGTTCGTCAACGACCTGACGCAGGAGGAGACGGCCCAGGTTCTCGGCCTGTCGCTCCGCAGCGTCAAGCGGCGGTGGCAGTCGGCCCGAATTCGGCTGCAAGCGGCCATTGAACAAAGGGCGTGCCGCGATGACGGATGACGACGAGGTCGCCGACATGCTGGTGACGTGGGAAGAAGCCCGCGAGCGGGGCGAGCCGATCACCGCCGAGGAACTCTGCCGGGATTGCCCCGAGTTGATCGAGGCCGTGCGAGAGCGGGTCCGGCTGTTGGAGAACGCCGGTTGGCTGGACGAGTCTCCCTCGACGCCGCCGCACAAGCCGCGCACGCTGGCCGAGCGGTACTCGCTGGAGAAGCTGATCGGCAGCGGCGGCTACGCCCAGGTGTGGCGGGCCTACGACCTTCAGCTTCATCGGCACGTCGCCGTCAAAGTGCCGAAGCCGAGCCGGACGATGACGGCCTCGCAGGTCGAAGAGGTGTTGACGGAAGCCCGCCAGATTGCCCGGCTCAAGCACGTCAACATCATCGCCGTCCATGACGTGGTGAAAGAAGGGGCGGGGTATTTCCTCGTCACCGACCTGATCGACGGGGAGACGTTGGCCGGGCGGCTGAAGCGTGGCCCGGTGTCCTCTGCCGAAGCCGTGAGGCTGCTGGCCGAGATCGCCCGCGTGATCGACTACGCCCACGGCCAGGGCGTGATCCACCGCGACCTGAAGCCGGCCAACATCTTCCTCGACGGCACGGGCCGGCCCCACGTCGGCGACTTCGGGTTGGCCCGATCCACCCAGGAACTCCTCGACGGCAGCGACCGCCGAGGCACCCTGGCCTACAGTTCGCCCGAGCAACTGGACGGCCAGCCGCTGGACGCCCGCAGCGACATCTGGAGCCTCGGCGTCATCCTGTACGAAATGCTTGCGGGCCGGCAGCCGTTCGCGGACGACAACCCGGTGCGGCTGCGGCAGGCGATCCTCACGGCTACGGTTCCCGCCGCCGCCGGGGTGCCGCCGGCTCTGCTGGCCGTATGCCGAGGCTGCTTGGCCAGGAGGCCCGAGGAGCGGTTCGCCCGTGGTCACGACCTCGCTTCCGCTCTCGAAGCGGCGTTGCGGCAGAGGCAACGCCGGCGATGGCCAATCGCGGCGGGGTTGCTGGTGATGGCCGTGGCTGCGGTCCTGTCGTGGCTCCTGTGGCCGAAGCACCAGCCGGTGACCGACGAAACGCCGCCCGTGACGATCAAACCCATTGACCCCGCACGACCACCTCCGACCGAGGCGGTGCCGCCCCGCGACGACGCCCTCCGCGTGCTTCGCGGCCACGCCGGTGCCGTGCGTGCGGTGGCCATCTCATCGACCGGCGACGTGGTCGTCAGCGGCGGCGAGGACGGCACGGTTCGGCTCTGGCCGACCGCCGGCGAGGCGACCGTCCTGGCTCACGACGCCGCCGTCACTGCCGTGCGCATTGGGCAACGAGGACATGCCCTTCTCACCGGCACCGCGAACGGAACCGTCACGCTCTGGGGGCTGCCCCCGCGAACGGACGCCGAGCGGGTCGCCGCCGGGCTTCGATCCCTGACCCCGCCCGTCCCCGGCCCCTGGCCACTCCTGGCCGGGCTTGCACCCCTGCCGGATGCCCCGTGGAAGGCGCGCACCTTCCCCGCCCAGGTCGGCGGCATCAAGGCGGTGGCCGTCTCGCCCGATGGTCGATTCGTGGCCTGGGCCGGGTCCGAGAAGCTCGAAGTCTGGGAGGTCGGCGGCGAGCAGCCGCTGACCGTCGCCCGCACGCCGGGCGAGGCGATCCACCACTTCGCGTTCATGGACGACGGCTTCCTCGTCACGGCCTACGGGTTCGGGGCCGAGAAGAAAATGACCACGCGGTCGTGGGTCGCGGTCAAGGTGAACGACCGCTGGGTCGCCCAGCCGCGACCGGCGGGGAAGAACCTCGAACTCTTCACCGACGTGCGGGGATTCGCCACGTCGCCGGATCGGGGCGTCGTGCTGGTGACGCAGGCCGGGGCCGTCCGCGTGTTCGTGCAGGACGCCAAGGCGGCGGGCCTGCTGCTGACCGGGTCGTTTGAAAGCCCGCAGACCGAACTGAAGTCGTCCTTGATCCTGGCGGGCCGGCACGCGGCCACCGTCGCCCAGGACCGCACGATTCGCGTGTGGACGCTGAAGAACCAAGCCGAGGTGGCGACCCTGCACGGACACGCGATGGCGATCACCGCCGTCGCCGCGACCGAGAACGGTGAGGTCTTCGCCACCGCTTCGGAGGACGGCACCGTCCGGCTGTGGAAGCGACCCTGATCCCACGCCGAGCCGTGAACGCGCCGCGTTCGAGGACATCATGACGGCACGTCGCCCTGACGGCGACGACACCTTCACTCGCCTTCCGCACGGTCAGGGACCGAGTCCGGCGCATCCGGGTCCGGTGTCGCCCGGCGTGGCTCATCGCGGTCAACCTCCTTCAACGTCCAGCCCGCCAACGCGGCCTGCACGACCGTCCCGTTCGGGCCGTCGCCGAAGGCACTGTTGTCAAAATTGAGGTGAAGTGCCTGGGCCAGGAACCGGCGTAGGTCGTCCGCCGAGAACCGCCCCGAGCCGTGGACGGTCACGTTCAGTTGGACCCGGAACGCCCGCTTGGGTTGGCCCCGCGATCGACGGCACTGGAGCGAGCGGTACGCCGACTCGACCGTCGAGAGGTCGTCGTACAAGCGGGCCTTGTCCAGGCGGTCGGCCCAGCCCCGTCCGGTATAGAGCTTGCCGTCCCGCCGCTGGATGAGATACCGCCGGGCGAAGTCCTCGTTCCCGACGTACCGGATCGTCATGTTCGCTCGCATCGGTAGCCCCCTTCAACCTCGATGACGGACCCCTTCTGTCGCCCTTCAAGGACCGTCAAGCCCGCGCGGCCTCGTACTCCTTCTTGGTGCGGAAGAAGGTGGCCCGCGACTTGCCCGTCATCTCCCGCCAGACATCCTCTTGTAGCTTGACGGACGACGGATGCCGCTCGACTGCAATGGCCATGCACTTCATGTCGTGGGCCTTGCCGTCGAGCGGTTGCAGTACACCCTCGGGCTGGCCGAGTTGGTCGAGTTGGCTGCGGACGAGTTCCCGCCAGTCGGCAGTGCCACCGGCCAGGGCATACTCGGTTTTCTTCATGGCCGACTCGAACAACCGCAGGCTGAGTTGCCGGGAGCCGCCCGCCTTCTCGATGAAGGACACGACTTCGAGGCACTGCCGGGGCGTCAGAGAACCGTGGCCCTTCGCCGCCATCGCTCGCATGACCTCCAGCACCTCGGCGTTCGTCGCGGTCAACTCGAACACGTCCACCCGCGACAGCACCGCCTTGAACGCTTCGTTGCGCTTCGGGAACGTGTTCGAGGTGAAGATGATCCGCGAGTCGAACTCGAAGCTCGGCGGCAGCCCATCCAGTTGGCTCGACAGGTAGGTGACCACACGCCCCTCGTCGGTCCCCCACAGGGCCGACCGGAGCAGGCCGAGGACCGTCATGTTCGTGTACAGGCCGTCCGCGTCGTCCAGCCAGATGACGCGGTCTTGGCGGTTGTGGTACATCAGCCCGTACAGCGCGACCGGCGTGACGTGCGAGTTCGCCAGCACCGGCACGACGCCCTCATCGGCGAGCGTCTCGGTGATGACCTTGCTCTTGCCCAGCCCGCCGGCCCCGGCGACGAACAGGCCGAAGGACAGCTTCCGGGCGACCATGCGGACGTGGTGCCGAAGCAAGTCCTGCTTCTCTTCCAAGGCGGTCGCGGGCGGGGCAGCCGGCCCCTTCGACGCCGTGGTCGTGGCCCGCTTCTTCTTGGTGTCCATCACGTCCTCGGAGGTAGTGCCGTTAATCACGCTGACTACGTCGGTGTCGTCGGCAAGTTTCAAGTCGCATGAGACTTGAAACGCCCCGTCTGCGACACGCTCACGGCTCTGCGAGGTAGTCCTCGATCTCCGTGGTGGTCGCCAGTTCGACCCATACGGGAGCCGCGTTGACCACGTCTTCGAGGTTCTGGAGTTGCTCGAACTCGCCGTCGCGGACGGGGTTTTCGAGTACGGACGCGATCAGCAGGCGGACCTCGCGTCGTAGCCGCCGCCGGTGGTCGTCGTCCGCGATGACCCGGTCGCGGGCGAGCAGGCCGAGGGCAGACCCCTCGCCGCCGTGCCAGTCGGCTGCGGCCAGAACCGCCCGGACGCCCCGCTCGACGGTGAACGCCGGCGGGACGCGGAGGCACTGCCACGCCCGGTTCCGGGCGAGCCACGCCAGGATCGCATCGGCGTCCTCGCCGACGTGCAGCCAGAACAACTGCGTCCGCACGCCACACTCGCGGGTCTAGCTCGCCACCGGCACCGGCCCTTCGATGTACAGCTTCAGCCGGTCGCCGACCCGCTCGTAACCGCTGACGAACGGGAAGATGTTCCACGGGTCCATGACTGTCCTCCCCCTCCCCCGCAATGTGAATCGACCCAATGGGTACACGCAAGAAACCGAGCCGTCTCGGAAACCGCGCGGGCGTCAGCGGGGTCGAAATCGTCACGGGGGAGCCGACAAGCCGTGACCGACGGAACCGTCAACCCTGGTCGGGATCGCGGATCGCATCGGGCGAGGACGGATTGCGTCAGGCGAGCAGTTCCTTGGCCCGTTCCCAGGTGAGGATGCGGAGCCGGGGGTTCCGCCGAACGTAGCGTCCGCCCTCGAAAACGCGGAACCCGACCTCGCGGGCGAACGGCAGCACGAACCGCTGATACGCGACGGCCCCGTCGCGGGCCGGAAGTACAACACTCGGGCTGACGTAGCCCGCGAACGGCTCGAAGTGCCAGCCGTCCGTCGCACCGAGAACGGACAACGCCCGCGCGTTCAGAACGGTATCGACGTAGTCGCGGGCGGCGGGGATGGTCCGGGCGTAGGCGACGAGTTCGCCCCGGTTCGTGACCTCGTTCAGTTCGCACCCCCACCGGACGAGGATGATCCACCCGTCATACTGGCCGCTGCCGACCAGCCGATTTCTGTCCCGCTTGAACGACGACACGGCGTGCCTCCGGGCGAATCCCCGGCCAGTATAGGCAACCCCTGCCTCATCCGTGACCGACCCGGAAAAGGCTTCGCCCGAGGGACGGGGACTGGTGCCGGGCGGCACCCCGGTGTAGGCTTTCTGTCGGACGCCCGGAGGATTCCCATGCCGACCGCGACGTTGTTACGACCCAGGCCCGTGCTGGAACTCCCGCCCCTCGCTGCCGAGGAGAACGCCGGCTTGCGGGCCAGCATCGCCCGACACGGCGTCCTCATCGCCGTCGTGATGACCGAGGACGGGCGGGTGATCGACGGGAACAACCGCATGCGGCTCGCCGCCGAGTTGGGTGTCGATTGTCCCGAGCAGGTTCAAGCCGGCTTGTCGGAAGAAGACATCCGCGCCCTGGCCCGGTCCCTGAACCTCGCCCGGCGGCAACTCAACCGGCAGCAGCGGCGGCAACTGGTCGCCGACCAACTCCGCGAGACGCCGGCCTGGAGCAACCGCCGGCTGGCGAAAGCACTCGGCGTCGATCACCACACCGTCGCCAGCGTCCGCACCGAGGTTCTCGCAACTGGGGAGATTCCCCACTTCGAGCGGACGACGGGCCTCGACCTCAAGGCCCGCCCGGCGGCCCGCCCCACGCCCGCCGGCGTTCACCGCCCGCCGGGCGAGCGGCGGGCCAGGATCGCGGCCACGACCCTGCACCACGGCGACTGCCGGGCCGTGCTGCCGACGCTGCCCCCGGCCACCGTGGACGTGGCGTTCCTCGACCCGCCGTACCCGGAGATTGACCGGGAGTACGGGCGGCTGTCGGAGCCGGATTGGCATGAGATGATGCGGGCCGTCGTCCGCGAGTGCCGCCGCGTCCTGACCCCGACCGGGTCGATGGTGGTCGTGTTCCAGCCGAACTACGGGACGGTCGGGGCGATGCGGCTGTGGCCGTGGGAGTTCGTGCTGTGGGCGGCGAAGGAGTGGAACTTGGTGCAGGACGTGTACTGGTACGCGCCAGATGCTTTGGCGTCCGCCGGCACCGACCGCAAGACGGGGCTGCTGAAGGTGGCCGTGAAGTGGTGCGTCTGGCTGGGGCCGGCGTCCTGCTACCGGAGCCAAGACGCGGTTCTGAAGCCGCCGTCCGACAACGTCACGACCCGCACCCGGCCCGACCACCTCGCCAGCGGGCCGAGCGGTCGGCCCCGGCGGTGCGGACGGCTCCAGCGGACGGCCATCGAGCGGGGCGGTTCGGTGCCGCCGAACTGCGTCGTCGTCCCCAAGGGCGGCGGCTCGCCGGGGTCGGAGGACCACCCGGCGGTCACCCCCTTCGCCCTGTGCGACTGGTGGATGCGGTATCTGCTCCCGCCGGGCGGGGTCGCGCTCGACTGCTTCGCGGGGTCGGGCAGTGCGTTGATTGCCGCACTCGACCAGGGAGCCAGCAAAGTGATCGGTATCGAACGAGAAAAGAAGTACATCGAGATCGCACGGCGGCGGGTCGAGCGTGGGTAAAGCTGCTTGCTGAGGCCGTGTTCTGGACGATCAGAAGATACAGCTTGCCCTCAGAGGCTTGCCAGCAACACTTTCACCTTCCGCTCGATCAGGTCGCGGACCTCGCGGTACTGCTCGGGCGGCATCTCCTCCGGGTCGGGATTTGCCACTCCTCCCGACGCTTGGCCCGGACCAGGGGGCATTCGTCGCCGCAGCCCATCGTCACCGCCACCTCGACCTCCTCGCCGTTGAACTGGTCGAGCGACTTCGACGTGTGCGTTGTCAGGTCGTACCCGACTTCCCCCATGAACTCGACGGCACGCGGGTTCACCCGCCCGGAGGGCCGGGAGCCGGAACTCGCCGCCTCGATCCCGTCGCCGCCGTGCATCCGGGCGAACGCCTCGGCCATCTGCGAGCGGTTCGAGTTCTCGACGCAAACGAACAGGACGAGTTTAGACGTAGCCATGTGGTCACTCTTGAAGGGAGATACTGGGGTATGGCAACTCCTGGCATCGTGGCGTTTTTCGGCGGGGTACAAGACTCACTTCGTGGCAATAATGACTGCACCAGCCACAATCAAACTGCCCCCGACCCAGTGCTGCCAGCCGAGATGTTCGCCGAGGAAAATCACGGCCAGTGCGATGGCGAACACCACACTCAACTTGTCCACCGGGGCCACCGACGAGGCTTCACCCAAGTGTAACGCCCGGAAGTAGCACAGCCACGACAGCCCTGTCGCCACCCCCGACAGTGCGAGAAACACCGTCGCCCGGCCCGTCAAGGTCTTCCATTCCGGTTTGCCAACGGCAAGCACGATACCCCAGGCCAGGAGAAGTACGACCGTGGTGCGGATCGCCGTCGCCAGATTCGGCTCGATGTCTCTCGTCCCTGCCTTCGCCAGCACGGCGGTGATCCCGGCGAACAACGCGGACAACAACGCCCACTGAACCCAACTCATGTCGCCACTCCGTTGACCACCGTGACGCCACATGGCAGACGCCGGGGTGAAGATAAAGTAAACCTTATCCTCGGCTCACCTTGCGCTCAGGCTCGTCTGGTAAATTGTCGTTGTACTTGAGGTCGAGCAGGGAGGCGTTCCCCGCACCTCGGATTTCGGGCGTACAAGAGGAGAATCAGATGCGAACGATGTTGCGGGCGATGGCGGCGGTGGTCGCGGTGGCCCTGGTCGTGACCGGCGGTCGGGCCGACGAGGAAAAGCTGCCGCTGGACAAGCTGCCGAAGGCGGTGTCGGAGGCGGTTAAGAAGCGGTTCCCGAAGGCGGAACTGGTCGAGGCCGCGAAGGAGACGACCAAGGACGGCGATAAGGAGAAGGTCGAGTACGAGGTGACCGTCAAGGACGGCGAAACCAAGATCGACGTGATGCTCACCCCGGACGGCAAGATCACGCTGATCGAGAAGGAGATCGCCGCGAAGGACTTGCCCAAGGCCGTCACCGACGCCCT
>JANPKP010000406.1:0-2304 GCA_031426095.1 Gemmataceae bacterium | reverse complement strand
TGGACGGCGGCGAGTTGCTCGCCGAGGACGACCCACCCGGCGAGAGCACCCAGGGCCGGCTCGGCACTCATCAGCACGCCGAACGTCTTCGCCGGCAGCCGCGTCAGCGCCGCCATTTCGAGGGAGTAAGGGATCACGCTCGACAGGACCGCGACCCCGCCGGCCGCCGCCAGCACGCCCCACGAGAGCCTCGCGTCCCCGGCGTGGGCCAGCCCGAACGGGAGTGCCAGAAGCGCCCCGACGGCCATGCCGAGGGCCGTGGCGGTGCCCCCGTGGACGGCCCCCCCGGCCCGCCGCCCGGCCACGATGTACGCGAACCAGCAGGCCCCCGCCGCCAGCGCGAAGGCGACGCCGACCGGGTCGAGGGCCGCCGACGCCCCGGCCAGCGGCGTGAGAAGCACGATGCCGGCCACGGCCAACCCGACCCACACGAAGTCGGCCGGCCGGCGGGAGCCGAGGAGGGCGACGGCCAGCGGGCCGGTGAACTCGAGCGCCATCGCCACGCCGAGCGGGATGCGGGCCATCGCCGCGTAGATGAGCAGGTTCATGCCGCCGAGCGAAAGCCCGTAGGCGAGGACCGCCCGCCCGCCCGGTTTCGCCAACACGCGCGGGTCCGGCCGCCAGACGAGCCCGAGGACGGCGGCGGCGATGCCGAGCCGGAGGGCGGCCGTGCCGGACGGGCCGAGGGCCGGAAAGAGGTGCTTGGCGAGCGACGCCCCGAGCTGGATTGAGGCCATCGAGGCGACGACCATGCCGACGGCCGCGGCGGGCGACCCGGGGGACGGGCGGTCGTTCGGGGAGTGACCCATGCCGGCCCGCGGGGTTTACGTAACGCCGATGTCTTCGAACCACAGCTCCGGCTTCTCGGCAACGAACCGCCGCATCATCTCGACGCACCGCTCGTCCGCCAGGTCGACCACCGTCACCCCGCAGTCGCGGAGCCAGTCGAGCCCGCCGGGGAAGTTGACCGACTCGCCGACGACCACCGTCCCGATGTTGAACTGGCGGACGAGCCCGCTGCAGAACCAGCACGGGGCGAGGGTCGTCGCCATGACCGTGTCGCGGTAGCCGCCCTTCACCCGGCCGGCCTTGCGGAAGGCGTCGGTCTCCCCGTGGATCGACGGGTCGCCCTCCTGCACCCGCCGGTTGCGGCCGCGGCCGAGCAGATTCCCCCGGGCGTCGAACAGGGCCGCACCGACCGGCACGCCGCCCTCGGCGAGCCCGAGTTGTGCTTCCTCGAAGGCGGTGTCGAGTAGCGGGCGGTAGAACGCGAGTTCGGCGGGCACGGCGGGCCTCCGCGGGGTGGGGCGACCGGGGTTCGGAATAGCTTACGGAACGGCCGGGCACGGCGGTTGCTGACAATCACCCGCTTCCCCATCCGCCGCAGGGAGTTTTGCATGCCTCGTCGTGCCAGGCCGTCGCCCGCCCCGGCCCGCTTCGCCCCCAGCCAGAAGGCGTTCTACCGGCTGGCCGTCGTCCTCATGGTCGTCGGCGTCCTGTTCTGGGCGAAGGTCGTCCTCCTGCCGCTGGCTTTGGCGGTCCTCTTCTCGTTCGTACTCACCCCGGCGGCCGAGTGGCTGGAGGACCGCCGGCTCGGGCGGGTGCCCAGCGCCCTCCTCGTAACGGCGGCGGCCGTGGGCCTGATCGCCGCCGTCGGGTGGGTGACGGTCCACCAGGCCGAGAAGCTGGCGGCCGACGCCCCGAAGTACCAGGACAACGTGCTCCACAAGGTGACGCCGCTCGTTCAGTTCGCCAAGCGGCTCGAACGGCTCGAAGACTCGGCCGTGCCCGAGTCCGACCCGAAGCCGCCGGGCGAGGGGCCGAAGCTGACCGACCCGCCGAGCCCGGTGGTGGTCAAGTCGCAGGGGGCCGGGGTCCTGTCGTACCTCCCGTCGCTGGCCCAGCCGGCCGCCGAGGTGGCCGCCAACGTCCTGCTCGTGGTCGTGCTGACCATCTTCCTCGTCGTCCAGCGGGAGTCGGCCCGCGACCGCGTCCTCGGGCTCGCCGGCCGCCGCCAACTGACGACCACCACGCGGGCCCTGGAGGACGCCGGCCGGCGGGTCAGCCGGTTCCTCCTGCTGCAGGCCGCCACCAACGCGGCCATGGGGCTGGTGGTGTACGTCGGCCTGCTGTTCATCGGCGTCCCGTACGCCGCCCTGTGGGGGCTGCTGACGGCCGTCCTGCGGTTCGTCCCGTACCTCGGCATCTGGCTGTCGGCGGTCCCGCCGGTCCTGCTGGCCGTGGCCGTGTTCCCCGACTGGACGCACGCCGCCCTGGTACTGGCCGTGTACGCCGGGTTCGACC
>JANPKP010000405.1:0-3495 GCA_031426095.1 Gemmataceae bacterium | reverse complement strand
ACGGCAACCCGGTCCGGCACTACGGCGACCCGGACCCCGGCCTCGCCCGCTTCGGCCTCGACCAGACGGGGGCCATCAAACAGTTCCTCGCCTGACCCACGCCCCCGCCGGGGGCCACACGCGATCTCATTCGACACCCGGAGCGTTCCATGCCATTCACTGCCGGCAATCGAGCCGCCGAATCCCTTCGCTGGGTTCTGGCGGTCGCGGCGGCCACAGTCTACACTCCGGGCGTTGGGGCGGCGGACGACCGTGCAGCCGCGTTCGGGCGCGTCGTCGTCCCGTTCTTCGAGCAGTACTGCGTCGACTGCCACGGACCGACTCGCAGCAAAGGCGGCGTGACACTGCACACGCTGGGGGGCGACCTCTCGGCCGGCGCCGGCCCCAAGGGCTGGGACAAGATCCTGGACATGATCGAGCGCGGGGCGATGCCCCCGGAGACGGTCGACCAACCCAAGCCGGCGGACCGCAAGGCCGTCGTCGAGTGGATCCGGGCCGCCCTGCGGGACGAAATGCGGCGCGTCCGCACGCCAAGCGAGGGCCCCGGTGCCCCCGCGCAGACCCACCTACGGCGGCTGACGAACGTCGAATACCAGAACACGATGCGCGATCTCCTCGGCTTCGAGTTGAAGCTGGCGGACGACCTCTCGAAGGACCCGTTCAAGCCGTACACCTTCACGAACACCCCCGACTTCATGCGGCTGGGGCCGGAACAGCTCGACGCTTACCGGGCGGCCGCCCGGCGGGCACTGGCCAGCGCCATCGTGGACCCCGACAAGCCCAGGACGGTCAAGACTCGCCGGGAGTGGAAACCGGCCCCCGTTCCGCATCCAGACGGCCGGTTGGATCTGCATCAACTCGGCGTGTGGCCGTCGGGGAGGTTCAACGTCGGCATGGGCACATCGTTCACGGACGTTCCCAAGACGGGTGAGTTTCGGATTCGTGTTCATGCCTCCACCATCTTTCCTCCTGGCACCACCGAGATGCCGCTGCGTCTGGTCATGGGGGAAAGTTACACCAACCTCAACAGTTCGACGCGCCGCATCGAACCAGTGGGTACTGTGCGGTTGAAATCGGGTGTCGGGCCGGCGGTCTACGAGCTCCGCGGGCGGCTCGAGAATTTTCCCTTCGAGACGGAGCGCAATCAAAAGGGCAAAGCGCTGCCAGACCTGCTGACGGTCACGCCGCAGAACCTGTACGACGACGGCTCGCTGAACGTCGAGAACGGGTTGCGCAACAAGGTGATTCGTGAGTTACCGATCGCGGTCATCGAGTGGCTGGAGTTCGAGGCACCGTTGACCGACGTGTGGCCACCGGCGCACCACTCGCGCATCCTGTTCGATTCACCCCTCCGCAAATCGGACCCCGATCAATACGTCCACGAGGTGTTGCGCCGGTTCATGTCGCGGGCCTTCCGCCGCCCGGCCACCGAAGGCGAGGTGGCCAAGTTCGCCAAGATTTACGCCGCGTTGAAGCCCGAATTGAAAACGATCGAGGCCACGCTGCGGGAGACGCTCGCGCTGGCGCTCGTGTCGCCCCAATTCCTGATGCACAACTGTGCGTCCACCAGCGCGGAGGAGAAGCGGTACGCCTTGGCCGGCCGGCTGTCCTACTTCCTGTGGGCCAGCATGCCGGACGACGAGTTGCTGGGTCTGGCCGCGAAGGGCGAACTCGAAAAGCCCGAGGTCGTCGAGAAACAGGTCCTCCGCATGTTGGCCGACCCGCGCTCGCGGGACTTCGTCCGCGAGTTCGGCCGGCAGTGGTTGAGCCTCGACAAGATGCGGACGGTGCCCATCAACCGCGATCTCTTCCCTCGGTTTCTCTACTACGTCTCGGCCGGCGAACGGGCGGGCACCGAGGAACCGTATCGGCCCACGATTCGCGACCACATGATCGACGAGACGCTGGCCTTCGTCGGGCACCTGATCCAGACAAACGGTAGCGTGTTCAAGATCGTCGATTCGGACTTCGCGTGTCTGAACCAGCCGCTGGCCGCGCACTACGGCGTGCTCGGGGTGACGGGCGACGAAATCCGGCCAGTGCCGCTGAAACCCGAGCACCGGCTGGGCGGGTTGCTTACGCACGGGTCCGTGCTGACCGGCAACGGGACTGGCTCGGCCCCGCACCCGATCTACCGTGCGGTCTGGCTCCGTGAGGCGATCCTCGGCGAGGAGGTGCCGCCGCCGCCCGCCGACGTGCCCGCCCTCGTCGACACGGCCGGCGCGTCGGCCGAGAAGGCTGCCACCATCAAGGAGCTACTGGCCCAGCACCGCCGTCAGGCGAGTTGCAACGCCTGTCACGCCCGCCTGGACCCGTGGGGCATCCCGTTCGAACAGTACAACGCGATCGGCAAGTTTCAGCCGAAAGTTCCTAAAGAGGGGACGCGGGTCAGCCCTTTTAGATTAGCCACCCACAAGGACCTGGACGGGTATGCCGCGTATGTGAACTCGCTGAACACCGTTACCATCAAGGCGGACGCGCGGGTGCCCGGCGGGACGAACATCGACGGGATGGCCGAACTCAAGGCTTACTTGCTCAAGGACCGCAAGGGGGACGTCGCCCGGAACGTGCTGCGGCGCTTCTACGGGTACGGCCTCGGTCGCGAGCTCACTTGGCAGGACCGCTTCGCCGTCGAGGACATGCTCGACGAAGTCGGGAAGAGCGGGTACGGGGTACGCGACATGATCGTGGCCGTCTGTCGGCACGAGTCGTTCCGTGGACACACCGAGGAGAGGATCAAACCATGACCGCGAAACCGTGGCACCTGAACCGACGCGAGCTGATTCGTGGCGGCGGCGTCGCGCTGGCACTGCCGATGCTCCAGGCGATGGGTCGCGCGGCGCCGGGCGCAGCCGCTCCGCCGAAGCGGATGCTGGTGAGTTACTTCGCCTACGGGGCGTACATGCCCAACGCCACCACCGGCGTTCCGGACGGGCGCGACAGGCCGCACGACGAGTGGAGCTGGTGGCCGTGTAAGGACCCCGGCCCGCTCACCTTCAACAAGTCCAGCCAGCCGTTCGCCGACCTCAAGGAGCACGTCAGCTACCTGCGCGGGCTCGACCCCGCCGGCGGCTGGACGATGGGCGGGCACAGTTCGGGCGACGTGTTCGCGACCGGCGCCGACATGACCAACACGGAGAAGCAGAACAACATCTCGATCGACCAGGCCGCGGCCAACACGCACGGGCACCTGACGCGCTACCCCTCGCTGGTGCTGGGCACCGAGGGCGGCACCGGCTCGTACGGGATGTCGAAGACGCTCTCGCACCGCGGGCCGGGTCGCCCGATCCCGGCCCTCCACAAGCCGAAGGAGATCTTCAACCGGCTCTTCACCCCTTACGAAGGCGAGTCGGTCGAGGCCGTGCGTGCGCGACTGAAACGGGAGGCGAGCATCCTCGACCTCCTCGGGGAGAACAGTCGCGACTACCAGGCCCGCCTGGGTCGCGAAGACCGCGCGACGTTGGACGAGTACCTAGAATCCGTCCGCGCGATCGA
>JANPKP010000404.1:0-4882 GCA_031426095.1 Gemmataceae bacterium | reverse complement strand
CACCAGAGGACGGGGTCGCCGGGCGAGAACCACGGGAAGACGCCCTCGCGGTAGGCCCGCAGCAGGGTTGACGGGTCGAGCGAACCGCCGACGCCGAGCGGGCCGTCCCCGGGGCCCACGTCGGCGGGCAGCCAGGGGACTTTCCGGTCCCGGGACCAGCGGGGTGAGGGGCGGCCGCCGTTCACTTGTCCTGCTTCTCCAGGAGGGCCGCGGCTTCCTTCCCGGCCTTCGTGTCCGGGTACCTTTTGGCGATCAGTGCCAGTTGCGACTTGGCCTGCGCCGCCTTGCCGTTCGCCATCATTTCCTTCGCCAGCGCCAGCCGGGCGGCCGCCAGTTTGTCGTCCTCTGTGGCGGCCGGGTCGGCGGCCGGCATGGTCGCGGCGGGAGACTTCTCGGATGCCGGGGCGATGCGGAGGAAGCCGTCGTACTTGTCGCCGTCGGCCGACACCACGGCGTACCCGAGACCCTGCCCCTTCAGAACCTCTTCGAGCACTTGCTCGACCGCCTTGCCCTTACAGGTGTACGTCACGGGCTTGGCCCGGTCGATCCCGGTCGCGTAGGTAAACTTCGGCGTCCTCACACTCTTCCGCTCCACCTCGGCCGCCAGCATCTTGAGGAACTCGCCGAGCGGCTGGCCCTTCGCGTCGATGTCGATTTTCGTTTTGAGCTGCGAGCCGCGGGCGTACTCGGCCGCCGGCGTGTCCTCGCCGCGGGCGGCGTTCGGGGCCGCGAAACCGGCCCACAGGAGTGCCGCGAACACCGCCGCCCGCTTGGCCGTTCCCCCCGCCAAACCGCCCGCGTTCGCCCGCACCACTTCGAATCGAAAATACATGCGGGAGTTCCCCGGAATGCCAAGCCGCCGCGCTGGTTGGGGCCGGCCGTTGTTCATAAAATAGCAGGAATCCGCTGTATGGGAATGACCACCCCGCCGGGCTTGCGTCACGCAGTGGCCCGACCGCACCGAGGGAGCGACGTTGGCAGACAAAACGCCCCCCCCGACCGACCCCACCGACCCGCTCGCCAACGGCCTCGCCGTCATCGACCCGCTCGACATCGTGGACGAGCTGCGGGACAGCTACCTGACCTACGCCCAATCGGTCATCGTCAGCCGGGCCCTGCCCGACGTGCGGGACGGGTTGAAGCCCAGCCAGCGGCGCATCCTCGTCGCCATGAACGACCTCGGGCTCGGGCCGGCGGCCGCCACGAGCAAGTGTGCCGGCATCATCGGCGAGACGATGAAGCGGTACCACCCGCACGGCGACGCCTCGATCTACGACGCCCTCGTCCGCATGGCCCAGGATTGGGTGCTGCGTTACCGCCTGATCCACGGGCAGGGCAACTTCGGCTCCATCGCCGGCCTGCCGCCCGCCGCCCACCGCTACACCGAAGCCCGCCTCACGCCCGTCGCCGCCGAACTGCTCGACGACCTAGAGCGGGAGACGGTCGATTTCATCGACAATTACGACGGCAAGTACCAGGAACCGCTCGTCCTCCCGGCCCGCTTCCCGAACCTGCTCGTGAACGGGGCCGACGGCATCGCGGTCGGCATGGCGACGCACATCCCGCCGCACAACCTGCGGGAAGTCTCGACCGCGCTGATCCAACTCATCGACGAGCCCGAAACCCACCTCCGCGACCTGCTCGCCATCATCCCCGGCCCCGACTTCCCGACCGGCGGCGTCGTGATGGGCCGCCGCGGCATCGTCGACGGGTACGCCACCGGCCGCGGCAAGATCACGCTGCGGGCCCGGGCGGGCGTCGTGTCCGAGGGGCGGTCGAACCACATCCTCATCACAGAGGTGCCGTTCCAGACGACCCGCAACAAGCTCATGGCCGACATCGGCGAGCTGGTCAAGGACGAGCGGATCAAGGGCGTGAGCGCCGTCCGCGACGAGTCGGCCGCCCGAAAGGGGGAGCCGGTCCGCGTCGTGGTGGAATTGAAGCGGGACGCCGACCCGGAGTTGATCCTCAACCAGCTCTACCAACTCTCGCCGCTCCAGACGACGGTGAGCATCATCATGCTCGCACTCGTGGACGGCCGGCCGCAGGTGTTGACCCTCAAGGAGATGTTGCAGAAGTTCCTCGACCACCGGGTGCAGGTCATCCGGCGGCGGACCGAGTTCCTGCTCCGCGAGGCCAAGCGCCGCGGGCACGTCCTCGAAGGCCAGCTGATCGCCATCGCCGCCATCGAGGAAGTGATTCGCATCTGCCGAACGTCGCCGAACCGCACGGAGGCCAAGCAGCGGCTCCAGGACATGGCGGTGCCGGCCCCGCTCCTCAACCGGGCCATCGGCGAGAACGCCTTCGTGGCCCTCCAGCGTGAACTCGGCACGGCCGAAACGTACCGCATGACCGAAGCCCAGGCCGAGGCCGTCGTTCGCCTCCAGCTCGGGCAACTGGCGGCCCTGGAGAGCGACGAGATTTTGAAGGAGTACCTCAAGCTCCGCGACGAGATTCTGGCGCACGAAACATTGCTCTCGGACGACGCGAACGTGAACGCGGTGATCCGCGCCGACCTCGAACACCTGCGGACCCGCTTCGGCGACGACCGCAAGACGGAGATCAGCGACGACGGGGCGGACATCGACCTCGAAGACCTGATCGAGGACGAGCCGAACGCCGTGACGCTCTCCCACGAGGGGTTCATCAAGCGGATGCCGCTGGATACCTACCGCGTCCAGAACCGCGGCGGCAAGGGCGTGTCCGGCGGGATGCGGGAGAACGACTTCGCCGAGCACTTTTTCGTCGCCAGTACGAAGGCGTTCCTCCTATGCTTCACCGACCTGGGCCAGTGCTACTGGCTCAAGGTCTACAAGATCCCGGTCGCCAGCCGCACGTCGGCCGGCCGGCAGATCGCCAACGTCTTGTCGCTCAAGCCGGACGAGAAGATCACCAGCGTCGTCCCCGTCCGCGAGTTCGCCGACGGGTGCCACCTGCTCATGGCGACCCGCAAGGGGACGGTGAAGAAGACCGACTTGATGGAGTACAGCCGGCCGCGGCAGGGCGGGATCATCGGCATCTCGCTCGACGACGGCGACCGGCTCATGGGCGTCGGCCTCACCCGGGCGACCGACGAGATCGTGCTAAGCACCCGCAACGGCATGGCCATCCGCTTCCCCGAGAGCGGCGGCCGGGGCGTGCGGTCCATCGGCCGCAACGCCCGCGGGGTCCGCGGCATCGCCCTGCGGGGCGACGACGAGGTGGTGGGCATGGTGGTCGCCGACCCGGACGGCTATTTGCTCACCGTGTGCGAGAACGGGTACGGCAAGCGGACCCCGTTCGGGGCCAACGACCCCCACACCGGGGCCGCCGACCCGGGGCCGGACGAGGACTCGGTTGACGAGCCGTCCGACCTCACCCCGCCGGCCGACGAGGGCGGGGACGAGGCCGCGGCCGCCGACCCGTCCTCCATGCGCTACCGCCTCCAGAAGCGGGGCGGGGGCGGCGTCAAGGACGTGCGGGTGACGGCCAAGAACGGCAAGGTGGTGGGCGTGGTGGCCGTCCGCGACGGCGACGAGATCATGCTCATCACGGCCAACGGCATGGTGACGCGGAGCAAGGTGGACGACGTCCGCATCGTCGGCCGCAACACCCAGGGCGTCCGCGTCATGAACCTGAACGAGGGCGACCGGATCGTGACCCTGGCCAAGCTCGCCCGGGACACGATCGGCGACTCGGCGGTCGAGAAGGTCGGCGGCCCCGCGTAGCCGCGACGCGGGGTTGTCGCAGCGGGCCGCGGCCACCCTCCCCACGCAACAGATCGAGTCATCCCATGCGCGTGCTGATCACCGGCGGGTACGGGTTCATCGGGGCGTGGATCATCCGCAACCTGCTCGCCCGCGGGGCCGAGGTGTGGGTGTACGACCTCCGGGAGGACGCCCGCCGGCTGCGGCTCATCCTGCCCGAGGAGCAGGTCCGCAAGGTGACGTTCGTGCCCGGCGACGTGACCGATCTGAAGGCCCTCGCCGACGCGCTGGCGAAGCACCAGATCAGCCACGTCATCCACCTCGCCGGGCTGCAGGTGCCGACGTGCCGTGCCGACCCGCTGCTCGGGGCGAAGGTGAACGTCCTCGGCACCCTCGCCGTGTTCGAGGCCGTCAAGGCGGCCGGCGACGCGATTCAAAGGCTTGTCTACGCCAGCTCGTCGGCCGTGTTCGGCGGGCCGGACAAGTACCCGGCCGGCCCGCTGGCCGACGACGTGCCGCTGGTGCCGAGCACGCACTACGGCGTGTTCAAGTGCTGCAACGAGGGGAACGCACGCATCTACTACCAGGACAACGGCATCTCCAGCGTCGGCCTCCGCCCGTGGACGGTATACGGCGTCGGCCGCGACCTCGGCATGACGAGCGAGCCGACGAAGGCCATCAAGGCCGCTCTGCTCGGCCGGCCGTACCACATCAACTTCGGCGGGTGGACCGACTTCCAGTACGTGGACGACGTTGCGAAGACGTTCGTGAACAGCCTGGAGCGGCCGTACAAGGGGGCGAAGAGCTACAACCTCCGCGGGGCCGTGGTCAAGCTCGCCGAATTCCACAAGGCGCTAACCGGAGTGCTCCCGGAGGCGGCGACTCTCGTGACGACCGGCACCGCGCAAATCGCCATCGCCCACGACCTGTCGGACGACGCCCTCCAGCGCGACCTCGGGCCGATGCCCAAGACGCCGCTCGTGGACGGCATCCGCGAGACGGTCACGATCTTCCGCCAGCTCCACACCGAGGGCCGGCTCGACACCGCCGACCTCGACGCGCCCGCGACGCCGCCGGCGGTGACGACCGACGAGCCGTAAGATCGGGTGTCGGGTGTCGGGTGTCGGGTGTCGCAGTGGTGGTCTGGTGTTGCCGCCCCGTGATTGGTTATGGGGTTGGCTCTTGGAACAGCCTCA
>JANPKP010000403.1:0-1770 GCA_031426095.1 Gemmataceae bacterium | reverse complement strand
TTGATCGTGCTCTTGGTCGCGGCGGCCCCGGACTGGAGCAGTTCGTAGGAGAACTCGCCGGGGGCGACCGGGACGTTCAGGGTGCCGTTCGGGGCCACCCGGTACGACTTGGCGTTCACCACCATCGACACCTCGACCGGGTACTCGTTCACCAGGCGGACGGTCCCCTTCACGGCCGGCTCCGGCGTGACCGCCGTCGGGAGCGGGGCGGGCGGGGTCGCGGCCGGCGGGGCGGGCGGGGTCGCGGCCGGCGGCGCGGTGGGGGTGGCCGGCGGGCCGCCTAGGGTGACGGTCGTGGACGGCTTGAGCGACACCGACTTGCTCACCTCGGTGAGCTTCTTTTCCAGAGCCGTGACCTTCTCGTTGAGCCGCTTCACCTCGGCGACGAGGCCGGTGTCGGTGCCCGCCCCGAGCACGGCGTCCCGCAACCCCTTCACTTCCTTGAGTTGCTTCTGCACGTCGGACAGGACCGCCTTGTTCTCCTCGATCAGCCGTTTCAGCTCGTTGTCGGCCGCGGCCTTCAGCACGTCTTTCGTGTCGGGCTTGGCGGCGTCGTCCGCCTTGGCGAACGGCAGGGCCGCCGCGCCGACGGCGGCCGCGAGGACCGCCTTTTTGAGGTTCGTCATGGTGTCAACTCCGGGTGCGGGCGCGTGGTGGTCGTCGGGCGGCGTCGCGGGCGGCATGTCGGCCTTCGGGGCCGGGACCGCCAGGGGTTCGACCGGCGGCGGCACGGGAACCGCCTTCGCAGGGGCCGGCGGCTCGACAGCCGACGGCGCGGGCGGCAGCGGGAGCGGTTTCACCGCCTCGGGCGCGGCCGGCACGTCGGCCTTCGGCGGGGGGGGAGAAAGTCCTTCCCCGTCCGGCTTGGGCACCGCAGGCACCGCGACCGGCGACATCGGTGCGACCGGCACGATCGGCTCACCCGCCTTGAGACTATTTCCAACATCCGAAGGATGCAAGGGAGAATCCACCGGGGGAACCGACACCGACGCGGGCGGTTCTACCGACTTTGCCGGTGGCGCGGGGGGGGTAACGGTCCAGTCGGGCACCGGGTCCGCGACTTTCGCCTGGGCGGGCTCCTTCGCCACCGGCTTGAGGGCCAGCGGCGGTTCTACTTTCGACGGGGCGGGCGGCGTCGGGAGCGGCGGCACCGGTGGCACCGATGCGATGCCCGGAACGGCGGGCAGTGAGAGGGCCGGGGCCGGCGGGATGTCGAGCGACGGCACTGCCGGCGGCGGCGGAACGTCCTTCGGCAATGAGACCGGCGACGGGGCCGGCAGTGGTGCGGGTGCCGGCTCGACCGGCTTCAACGCCGTCCAGACGGGTGTCGGCTCCGGGGTCGGTAGGGTCGGCAGGGCAACCGGGCTGACCTTACCCGCCGGCGTCGTGGCACCCGCCGGGCGGACCGCCGGGTCGGCTTTCGGCGGCGTCGGGACCGGGGCCGTGGCGGGCGACGCCTTGAACACGGGCATGACGTTCGCCGACCGCGTCCAGTTCCCCTCGTCCGCCGGCTGGGACAGGGGGGCCTGGAGGAGTGGCTGGCGGATCGGCTCGGCCGTTACCGTCCGGGTCAGGCCGAAGCCCAGCCCGCCGACCGCCGCCCCGCCGAGGGCCGCGACCGCCGCCTGCCGCCACCACCGCCGCGATCCCGTCGTCGTCGTCATGGGCGAGTCCCCCCGTGAAGCGTTCCCCGGAACAGACCGGCCCGCCGAGTCGCCCGCCGCCCCCCGGCTTGGGCACCCCGTCGGGCCGCGGCCGGCGCTCCCCCCC
>JANPKP010000402.1:0-3477 GCA_031426095.1 Gemmataceae bacterium | reverse complement strand
CGGCGACGTGCGACCCGACGAACCCTGTCGCGCCGGTGACGAGGACGGTGGACGGCATGCGGCGGCCCGGGGGTGGAGGGGGCGGGTACGGGGAAAGGGTTGTTGTCGGGGCCGGCGGGCGGGCGGGCAAGTGGGGGCGGCCGGTTCGCCGCCCTCTCGGCCCCCCGTCGGACGGGCCGGCCGCGAGCTTGACACAAAGCGGCCCGGCGGCTATCGGCCCGCCTCTCTGCGCGAGTCCGCTACGAATTGTCGTCCGGTTTGGGGCGATGGGGGATGACCCGATGACCGTGTGCCGTCACGCCGGGCGGTGGGCCTGGCCGCTGGCCGTCCTGCTGCCGCTCGTTGCCCTGCTGCTCGTCCCCGCCCGGGGGGGCGCGGCCGAGTCGCCGGTCGGCAAGCTCGTGTCGGACATCGTCCCGCTCAACAACCGGGTCCGCAAGCCGGAGCACATCCTCGGGGTCATGCAGGCCCGGCCCGGGCGGGCCTACGACGAGGCCCAGATCCAGGAGGACGTCCGCCGGCTGCACGCGACCAAGTGGTTCGTCCCCGGCGGGGTCCAGGTCCACACCCGGCCCGACGGCGGCGGCGGGGTGGTCGTGTTCGTGACCGTCACGGAGGTTACGAACACCGTCCGCGAGGTCCTGTACCCCGGGGCCGAGCACATCCGGGACACCGACCTCCAGCAGCTCACCGGGGTCCGCAAGGGGGACGCGATGAACCCCCTGCACAACGAGCAGGGGCGGGGGAACATCCTCAAGAAGCTCCAGGAGGACGGCCACTACTTCGCCAGCGTCGAGCTGGCCGAGGGCGGCAAGGTGGACGACACCCGGGTGGTGTACCAGATCGTCGAGGGGCCGGTCGTCAAGGTGGCCGGGGTCGAGTTCAAGGGGGCGAACGCGGCCAGCACCGGGCGGCTCAAGACCCAGCTCGCCACCAAGCGGGTCATGCTCGGCATGCTCGGCGGCAAGTTCAACCCCATGTCCCTGGACCTCGACCGCCAGAAGCTGACCGAGTACTACCACGGGCTCGGGTACCTCCGGGCCCAGATCTTCCCCGAGGTGGTGACCAACCCGGACCCCCGCACGGTCACGATCGTCTACCACATCGAGGAGGGCGTCCCGCACTCGGTCGGGTCGGTCGACGCCGTCGGGGCCAAGTCGGTCCCGAACGAGAAGCTCGCGGCCCTGGCCGGGCTCAAGCCGGGCGAGCGGTACGACGGGCGGAAGGTGGCCGGCGACTCCGAGCAGATGAAGGCGTACATCGGGATGCGGGGCGTCCGGTCGAACGTCGAGCCCCTGGTGTACGACGACCCGGCCCGCCCCGGGGTGGTGAACGTCCACTACCAGGTGCAGGGGGACGGCGGCCGCCCGGACCGGGTCGGGCAGATCAAGATCGAGGGGAACGACGTGACCCAGGACCGGGTCATCCTCAACCAGCTCGACCTCCGCCCCGGGCAGGTCCTCCAGTACCCGCTCCTGGAGGACGCCCGCATGCGGCTGGCCCGCCTCGGCATCTTCGACGGCGAGGAGCCGCCGGCCGTGGACGTCATCGAGAACGAGTTCGACAGCGAGTTCAAGGACCTGCGGGTGAAGGTCAAGGAGACGCGGACCGGGCAGTTCATGGTCGGGGCCGGGGTGAACTCGAACAGCGGGCTCAACGGCAGCATCGTGATCAACGAGCGGAACTTCGACATCACCCGGTTCCCCACCAGCTGGGACGACTTCCGGTACGGGCGGGCGTTCCGCGGGGCCGGGCAGGAGTTCCGGGTCGAGGCCGTCCCCGGCACCGAGTTCCAGCGGTACTCGGCCACCTTCCGCGAGCCGTACCTGTTCGACAGCCGGTTCGGGTTCACCAACTCGGCGTACTTCTTCACCCGCCAGTACAACGAGTACAGCGAGAGCCGGGTCGGCATGCGGACCACCGTCGACCGCCGGCTCGACCCGATCTGGAAGGCGAACCTGTCGAACCGGATCGAGAAGGTGGGCGTCAAGGACGTGCTCAACTTCGCCCCCCAGTCGATCCGCGAGGACGCCGGCGACTCGTTCATCAACGGCATCCGGGCCGGCCTCACCCGCGACACCCGCGACTCGTACGTCTACCCGACCCGCGGGAACGTCCTCGACGTCGGCGTCGAGCAGGTGCTGGGCGACTACACGTTCCCGATCGGGACGGCCGAGGTCACCCAGTTCTTCTCGTCCCGGTACTTCCAGCGGGAGGACGGGAGCGGCAAGCACGTCGTCGCCGTCCGCTCCCAGCTCGGGATCGAGGGGTCGAACGCCCCGGTGTTCGAGCGGTTCTACGCCGGCGGGTTCCGCAGCCTCCGGGGGTTCAGCTTCCGCGGCGTCGGGCCCAAGGAGAACGGCTTCTTCACCGGCGGCACGTTCTCCTTCCTCAACACCGTCGAGTACCAGATCCCCGTCCTGCCGAGCGACAAGCTGTACTTCGTCAGCTTCCTCGACCACGGCACGGTCAACACCGACGTGAGCCTCCGCGACTACCGGGTGTCGGCCGGGTTCGGGCTCCGGGTGGCCGTGCCGGCCCTCGGCCCGCTCCCCCTGGCGTTCGACTTCGCCTTCCCGATCCGCAAGGCCCCGGGCGACGACAAGCAGGTCTTCAGCTTCTACGTCGGCCTCTTCGGCGGGCAGAACCAGTAGCGGCGGGGCGGGCCGGCGGGCGTCGGTGCGAACCCGCCCGTTGCGTCCGGCGTCCGTCCGGTGTACCGTCGGGGCACACCGAGGGCTTCTCCCATGCTCCTGTTCGGGCTCATCGAGGACGCCGGGGCCGACGTGGCCCGGCGGGTCGCAATCACAATCGTGGTGGCCGCCGTCACGTCCACGGCCACCTTCTTCGCCGGCCGCTGGTGGGGCCGGTACAAGGCCGGCCGGCAGTGGCACCGCAAAGAATTCATGGACCGGGTGATCGTCAGCCTCAACCTGTTCGCCGACGACACGCTCCGCATCCGGACCGTGATGGAGCGGTCGCTCGACGAGGTGTTCCTGAACGCCGTCGCCGTCGAGAAGGTGCTGGCCGCCGCGAAGGCGACCACGGTCCACAATCCCGTCCTGCCGATCCCGAAAGACGACCGCTGGTACCTGCTCAACTTCGTCCTCAACGCGGTGGCCGAGCACTTCGTGGCCGGGCACATCCGCCGGGACGCCGGGCAGCCGGTGGCGGTGGTGAGGTACGCCCTCTTCCTGACGTGCGAGCTGGTCGGCGACGAGCGGATCCGCAAGGTGCGGGCCATGCTCGTGCGGGCCGACGTGCTGGCCGCCTTCCCGTACCTCGACTCGCTCCCGACGCTGGAGAACCCGTGGCACGCCGACCGGATCAAGACGCTCCGGGTGGCGGCCGCCCTGTACCCGAAGGAGCCGGACTACTTCCTGACGCTCGAGGCGTGCGTGTGAGCCGGGCGGGTGCTTGACGCGGGCCGCCGGGTCGCTAATTCTGGCGGGGGCGTCGTCCGCCCGCCACGCCCCC
>JANPKP010000401.1:0-14774 GCA_031426095.1 Gemmataceae bacterium | reverse complement strand
CAGCACCACGAACAGGCAGAGCAGCACGCCCCCGACGAACAGGAACGTGCTCGGCCAGAACATGACGTAGACGTACTTCTTCTCGTGCGGGTAGAGGCCGGCCCCGACGAACGACCAGAACTGGTACAGGAGCCACGGGCTCGACAACACCACCCCGCAGATGAGCGACACCTTGAAGTAGACCACGAACCCTTCCTGGGCGCTCAGGGTGGTGAGGTACTTTTTCGTCCCCAGCAGGGTCTCGCCGGCGTTGCTCAGGTAGCTGATCTGGGCCGGGGTGACGCGGGCCTCGACGTGAATTTCCTTCTGCTTCACCTGCTCGGGGGGGATGCCGAGGGCGGCCGCCAGGGCGCCGGCCTGGATGGTGAGCGGCAGCCGCTCCTGCCGCAGCCGCAGGATGCGGACCTCCTCGGCACTGAGGGCCGTCTGGCTGAACTTCGCGTTCACGAACTTCAGGTAGACCTCCTCCACCCGCTCCGGCGACACCTCCGGCTGGTCGTTGAGGGCGACCTGGGTGGCCCCCCGCGTCCGGCTGCTGTAGAAGTCCCTCACCTGGGTCTCGACCGGATCGGTGATGATGTCGAGCATCGGCTTGCCGACGCCGAGGTTCGGGTGGCCGGTGGCCGTGCCGATGGAGTCGAGGATGACCCCACCGACCAGACAGACGAGGACCCCGATCAGGGCCTTGATGAGGCGGGACCGCAGCTCGTCGAGGTGGTCGCCGAACGACATCCGGGTGTCGCGGAAGATGTCGTCCGGGTGGTCGTCGGCGGTCATGCGGGAAATCATCGGACACCTCCGCGGGCCTGGCGGGTAACGACCCGACCCCGCGGCGAAGGTGCCTGGACGGTGGGCGGAAAAGGGGTTGTGCGGCAGCCGCCGTTATCGTATCCGGTGGGCCGGTCCGTTCAAGCCGGCCGGCCGGGGCGGTTGGGCGGGTCGGGCCGACCGTTGCCGCGGTGGTCGGGCCGGTTTCCCCCGCCGCGAACCGCAGCGGGGGCGGGCCGGCGGCCGATGTTCGACCCGAGGGCGATACGCGCCCGAGCAATGGGTGACGAGGGCTCGCCATGCGACGGACCGCGGGAATGGCACTGGTCGTCGGCCTTCTGGCCGTGGCCGTCGGCTGCCGGAACAACACCGAGGGGCCGCGGGAGGTCTACCAGAAGACCCGGGCCGGCGACCGGGCCGACCGTCCGGGGTATACCCTCGACGAGCAGAAGCAGCGGGGCCGCGAGCGGTACTCGATCATCGAGGACGACCGCGAGATCGGCCCGAAGACTTTCTCCGACCGGCCCGGCGGCGTCGGCCGCTAACGGCCCCACCCGACGGAGCGGGTTCCGACGCATGACCGACACCACCCCCGAGCCCCCACGCCCCCGCCGGCTCCGCTGGCGGGTGGTCGCCTGGTTCGCCCTCGGCCTCGTCGCCCTCGACGTGGCCGTCGGGGCCACCGGCCCGCTCTGGCGCTCGTACTCCCCCGTCTACTACCGCGACCGCCTCGCCGCCGCCCGCGAACGGACGTGGGACGTGGTCGTGGCCGGCGGGTCGGCGGCGATGTGCGGGATCGACACCGACCGGCTCGTCGGGGCCGACTGGCGGGGCACGCCGGTCGCGTCCGCCTTTAACCTCGGGCTGCCGCTCGCCACCACGGCGGAAGTCTCCCTCGCGGCCGAACACGGTCTGGGTGAGCGCCCGCCGCGGCTGCTCGTCTACGCCATCACGGCCAGCGACCTGAACGGCAACCGCGTCGTGGGCGAAGGCCCGCAATACTTGATGGGGCCGGACGACCTCGCCCGCTGGGCCGGCTTCCAGCCCGCCCGCACCGGCTGGAGCCTGCACTACTGGGCCCGCGAACGCCTCTCCCGGGCGTGGCACCTCCGCCACCACGGCACCGGCATCCGCCTCTGGGCCGCCGACCAGCTCGACGCGACGTCCCCCGGCGTATGCCCCGACGAGGCGGAAGCGGCCCACCTCGCACTCACACGCACGGCCGGGCTGGCGAGCCCCCGCGGCCCCATCCCGCACCCGCCGGCCGCCCCGCTGTTCCGGCTCGATTTGCTGAAGGCGGCTAACCCGGCGGTCGTCGCGGCCCCGTTCCCGTACCTCGACCGCTACGAGGCCCGCGGCCACCTGCCGTACTTGCACCGCCTGCTCGATTGGGCCAACGGCCGCGGCGTGCCCGTGGTGTTACTCGACCTGCCGGTGTCGGCCGACCTCGACGGCGCCCGCTTCCCGAAGGAGTTCGCCGCCTACCGTGACGTGATGGCGGAAGTCGAACGCGACCGGCATGTCCCGGTGCTGCGGGCCACCCGCGACGCCGTGGGGCTGACGGACGCCGACTTCGGCGACCTCGTACACCTGAACGCCGACGGGGCCGCGAAGCTGAGCGACTGGCTGCGGGGACGACTCGCGGCAGTGCTGAACTGAGGTCCGCGGCCAGGGAGGGCCACCCGTGAGCTTCGGCGGTGAACGCTACTTCGTCTTCCTCCTGGTCACGCTCCTCGCGTACCACCTGTTGAAGCGGCGCGGCCCGAAGTACACGCTCCTCCTGCTGGCGAGCTGGCTCTTCTACTTCGCGCTGACGCCCCAGTACCTCTGGGTCATCGTCCTCACCAGCGCCATCGACTTCGTCGCCGGCCGGCTCATCGAGGACGCCCCCACGCCCGCCGCCCGCCGCCGCTGGCTGTGGCTCAGCGTCGTGTCGAACCTCGGGCTCCTCGGCGCGTTCAAGTACACCACCTTCCTCGTGGATAACGGCGTCTCCGCGGCCCGCCTCCTCGGCTGGCAGGTGGACGACTTCACACTCAAAATCATCCTCCCGCTCGGCATCAGCTTCCACACCTTCCAGGGCATCAGCTACACGCTCGACGTGTACCGCGGGCGGGTGAAGGCGGTGCGGAGCTTCCGCGACTTCGCCCTGTTCGTCGCCTTCTTCCCGCAGTTGGTCGCGGGGCCGGTGGTGCGGGCGAGCGAATTCCTGCCGCAGATGGTGACGCCGCCGCGGGTGACGTTCGACCAGGTGGTCGAAGGCCTCCACTGGTTCGTCCTCGGCCTCTTCAAGAAGATGCTCATCGCCGACCGGCTCGCGCAGTTCGTGGACCCCGTGTTCGCCGACCCCGGGGCCTACGACGCGGCCACCCTGCGCTGGGCCATCCTCGCCTACGCCGGGCAAATCTACTGCGACTTCAGCGGCTACAGCGACATGGCCATCGGCTGCGCGAAGTGGTTCGGCTTCGAGCTGCCGCAGAACTTCAACTTCCCGTACCTGGCCCGCAACATCGCCGACTTCTGGCGGCGGTGGCACATGTCGCTCTCGACGTGGATGCGGGACTACCTGTACATCCCGCTCGGCGGCAGCCGCAAGGGCGTGGCCCGCACGTACGCGAACCTGATCCTGACGATGACCCTGTGCGGCCTCTGGCACGGGGCGAGCTGGAACTACGTCCTCTGGGGCCTCGGCAACGGCCTGCTCCTGGCCGCCCACCGCGCCTACGACCTGTCGCTGAAGGGGAACGCCGCGGCAGATCGCGTGCGTTCGCACCCGCTGTTCCAGGCCGCCGCCATCGCGGGGACGTTCTGGACGGTGTGCGCCGGGCTGGTGCTGGTGCGGATGGAGAGCTGGCCCGGCGGCGGCCTCTTCGGCCGGGCGATGTGCGGGGCCGCCGTGGAAGGCCGCCACTTCGTCCCCGCGTGGGTGCCGCTCCTGGTGGGCCTCGTGGCCCTCGGCCACCTGTTCAGCGGCCTGCGGGAGGTGCGCTGCCGGCTCTTGCTGGCCGCCCCGCCGCTGCGGGGCGTGGCCTACGCGGCGGCCGTGGCCCTGCTCGTGGTCTTCGCCCCGACCGAGACGAAGGCGTTCATTTACTTCCAGTTCTGACCGGCCCGGGGGTGAACGACTTGAGGGCGAACGAGTCCTCCACCGTGCCGTCCGGCATCCGCTCCACCCGCTTGATAAGGCCCACGCCGCGGGCGTACCAGTTCGTCCACTTCTTGGCGTCCGGTTTCGGGCCGTTCTCCTCATCGACGCGGAGGGCGTGGAACCGCCCGGCCGGTACCTCCACCCACTCCGGGCCGACGACCCGGTGCGCGCGGGACCACGGGCGGCCGTCCTTGTCCTTACCGTCGATCGTCCACGTCGTGCCGGGCACGGCCGGCTCCTTCAAAAAGCAGTATGGCGCGTCGAGGCGCTTCTCCCCGTACGACACGAGGAACAACCCCGCGTCCGTGACGGCCGTCGTCTTCAGCGGGCAGTCCTCAAAGTTGTACGTCACCTGGGTCGTGACGTGGCACGTCCCGCCGACGACCCCGACGCCGGTGACAGTCTCGACGCAGTCGATCGGCCCGTTATTCCAACCATACGTCCGTTTGTCGCCGACTCGGGTCGGGAAGTACGGCGGAGGCGTCGGCCCGGCGTCCCGCGGCACCGGGGCGGCCAGCGCGAGCGATAAGAGGAGGGTGGGTAACACGAGGGCAGTGAGCGTGCGAGCCACGGCGGGCCTCCGGGGCGGGGACGGGGCGGTTGAGCGTATCACGCCGAGCGGACCGCTGTCCACACTCGCCGATGTCGTACAATCGCCGGCATGAACGCGGACGCGGTCGTCGGATGCCTGCTCGGGCTGGCCGTCGGGGACGCCCTCGGGTTGCCGCGGGAGAGCCTGTCCCGGCGGCGCGGGCAGCGGCTCTTCCCTCACGCGGCCGAGCAGCACTCCTTCCTCTTCGGCCGCGGGCTCTTCTCCGACGACACGGAACACGCCTCTCTCGTCGGCCAGGCGCTCCTCACGTCCGGCGGCGACCCCGTGCGGTTCCGCGCGGACCTCGCCCGCCGGCTGCGGTGGTGGGCCGCCGGCCTGCCCGTCGGCACGGGGCGGGCGACCGCGAGAGCGTGTCTCCGGCTGTGGCTCGGCTATTCGCCCGCAAAAAGCGGCGTCCGCTCGGCCGGGAACGGGCCGGCGATGCGGGCCCCGCTAATCGGCGTCACGCTCGGCGAAGACCCCGCCCGGCTCGCGGCCTTCCTCCGCGCGTCCACGCTCGTGACGCACACCGACCCGCGGGCCGAGTACGGGGCGTTCGCCGTGGCGTGGGCCGCCCACCGCTCCGCCGAGTCGGCCGGCGGCCCCGCGGTCGATCCCCGCCGGTTCGTGGACGAGGTCCGCGCCGTCCTCAAGGGCGACCGCTATTCGGCGATGCTGTTCAAACTGCTCGACGCGGTGGTGATGAGTGTCGAAGCGGGCCAGACGACCGGGCAGTTCGCCGAGTCGATTCACCTCGACCGCGGGGTGACGGGGTACGTCCTGCACACCGTCCCCGTCGCCCTCCACGCCTGGCTCCGGCACCCGGACGACTACCGGGCGGCGGTGGGGGCCTCGATCCGCTGCGGGGGCGACACCGACACCGTGGCGGCCGTCGCCGGGGCGCTCGTCGCGGCGCGGGTGGGCAAGGCCGGCATCCCGCCGGAGTGGTTGGCGAAGGTGATCGACTGGCCGCGTTCGCTGAGCTGGGTCGAAGGGCTGGCGGTCGAAGTGGGCCGGGGGGCGTGGCGGACGGAGCCCCAGCGGCCGAAGAGGCTCGCGGTCTGGGCGCTGCCGGCCCGCAACGCCTTTTTCACGACGTGCGTGCTGGCCCACGTCGTGAGACGCTTGCTGCCGCCGTATTAGCGCCTGGAAGCACTCGAAAACATCGCCCCGGCCCTGCCGCGGCGCGTTCCCTTGTGGCGTCTTGACTGCGGCACTTACGTCAAAAGAGTGCATGGCCCCGTAAGCCGGAAAGCCGACGTAACCCCTGATTCTTGAGTGGAGTGGTAATGCTCGATCTTGCTGATTGAAAACTGTTTGCGGCTGAAATGACTGTCGATTTTACCGCATGTCCGCGGGGCGGTCGCCGCAAGCTGCTGCTGCGTGGGTCGTTGTGGAAAAGCGACCCTCCCCGGGGTGGTAGAATCGGGTAAAGCTCGGACCTCGGTCCGAAAACGTGTTGTTGACGTAACTGCCATGAGCGGGGCGACGCGCGTTAGATGTCGCCGCGGAAGGGGCCGGCCGACACGACCTCGCGGCCGGTCGGCTGGCTGCGGACGAACTTCACCAGGGCGGCGGCGTGGGAGATGGCCTGGATGCCGTCGAACACCACGAAGGCGTGGGCCGACGGGAGGCGGGTCGGCGTGACGACGCAGAGGCCGCTGGCGGAGATGTCGCGGCATGTCCCGAACATCTGCTCCTCGACCGCGCCGTCGCCGTGGATCGGGTAGAGCCGCACCGGCAGGTCGGCCCGGACGCGGGCCTCGCGGCGGCGGTCGTCCACGTTGCCCAACTCCCGCTGCACGTCCTCGATCAGACGGGGGAGCGTCTCCAGGGCCGACTTGGCGAACGCGGCGTCCGGGGTGCCGTACACCCGGCCGGCCGCCTCCACCTCGCCGATCCCGCGGGCCGACGGCGGCAGTTGCACCACCACCTCCAGCCCGCTCGCCACCTTCTTGCCCGTGAACGAGCCCCACAGCCCGCCGGTCGCCGGGGCCGGGCGGCGGAGGACGATCCGCGTCGGGTCGGGCTGTTCGACCACCAGCCCCCACCGCTCCTTCACCACCGAGAGCTTGATCGGGGCCACCGAGACGGGCACGGTGGACGGGAAGCGGCTCACCCACGTCCCGTCGGCCAGCCGGGCGAGGTCGCCGGACATGCGGGGGACGTGGCCGCCCTTCGCGGCCGCCGCGACGACCGCCGTCAGGAAGTCGGCGAGCGACGGCGCGAAGTCGTCCGGCGAGCCGCCCCCTTCGAGGCGGGCGACCGGGACCACCGGGCGGATCGGGTCGAGGACCAGCCCGGGCGAGACCACGTCCTCGGCGTAAGCCATGTCCTCCGCGGCCGGCGGGGGGGGAGGTGGCGGCGGGGGCGCGACCAGCTTCGGGCGGGCGGCCGTGACCAGCGACGGGAGCGTCCGGCTGCCCGGCACGGTGAGGCTCGGCCGCGACACGGCCGTCAGGCTGCCGCTGGGGCTGCTGAACGTCCCACTCGGGGTGGTGAACGGGGTGCGGGGGGTGTTGCCCGTCACGGTCGAGTCGTTCGGGTGGGCGGTCCGCAACGCCGGGGCGGGCGTCGGGGTGCCGAACCGGCCGGTGGGGTCGGCGGGGGCCCGGTCGAGGCGGGCCGTCCGCAGGGCCAGGGCCGGGTCGGCGGCGGCCGCGAGGGCGTCGGCCGCCATCAGCGCCCGGGTGAACGCTAGACACGACGGGAAGCGGTCGTCCGGCTTCTTGCTCAGGGCCTTGCCCACCACCGGCCGGTCGGCCTCCGGCAGCCCGGACAAGTCCGGAATTCCCGCCGCGTGCTGCATCATCATCAGCGACGGGTTCTTGGCCGAGTAAGGGAACGTCCCGGTCAGCAACTCCTGGTAGACCAGGGCGAGGCTGTACTGGTCGGAGCGGGGGTCGATCTTGCCCATGAGGACTTCGGGGGCGACGTACCGGGGCGTCAGCCCGCGGTTCCCGTCCGACGGATCCACGGCCGCCGCCCGCGTCACCAGCCCGTAGTCGCCGACCTTCACGTGCCCGTCCATGACGAACAGGTTGGCCGGCTTCACGTCGAGGTGCTGGAGGCCGTACTTGGTGCTCAGGACATCGAGCGCCTCGGCGGCGTCGGCGAGGTAGTTGAGGAGTTCGCCCCGGGGGATGCCCGGCAGGCCGCGGGAGCGACTCTCGGCGAAACAGTCGGCGAGTTGCTGGTCGGCCAGCTCCATGACCATCACGAGTTCGCCGGCCACCATCTCGACCCGTTCGAGGGTGAGGAGGAACGGGTGGCGAATGCGCTTGATGGCCTCGAAGGCCCCGGCCTCCTGGCGGAGCTGGTCGCCGCCGCCGGCCGCGTCCGGGTCGCCGGCCACGAACTTGATCGCTTTGTGAAGCCCGCCGGGGGCCTCGCACTTCCACACCTCACCGAACCCGCCGCGGCCGAGCGGTTCGAGCAGCGTGTAGCCCGGCAGCGGCTCGGTGCCGACCGTCTTGGCGTAAGCCTGTGCTGTGCCGCTGGACGCGGCCTGGGCGGGCGGCATGGCGGGGTGTCGCGGTGGAATGGGGCCGTATGGCGTAAGTTAGACCATGATCCGGGGCCGCGGGGGCGAAAATGACGCGGAAGAGCCGTGTCGGCCGGAAGGTGTAACCTTCCCGATACGTCGGCGGGTGATGCGGGTCGTGAGTCTTCGGGCGACGGGCCGTAACGGTCGCAACTTTGCCGCTCAAATCCGCCCGCCCGGCCGCCGAATCCCCAACCGCGCCCGATTTCGGTTGCCACGTCCCCGCCGGGGGAGGCACAATAGCGGGCACCACGCACACCGCTTCCCGACGCACGAGGGTTCCGTCATGGGCCTGTGGGACAAGCTCCGCGGCGAGTTCGTCGACATCATCGAGTGGACGGAGCCGAGCCAGAACGAAATCCTGGCCTACCGCTTCCCCCGCTACCAGAACGAAATCAAGTACGGGGCCAAGCTGACGGTCCGCGAGGGGCAGGCGGGGGCGTTCGTCAGCGAGGGGACGCTGGCCGACGTGTACAAGCCGGGCATGTACACGCTCGAAACCCAGAACATGCCGATCCTGTCCACCCTCAAGGGGTGGAAGTACGGGTTCAACTCGCCGTTCAAGGCCGAGGTCTACTTCATCTCGACGCGGCAGTGGACCGACCAGAAGTGGGGCACCCTCAACCCGTTCATGCTCCGCGACCCCGAGTTCGGCCCCGTCCGCCTGCGGGCCTTCGGCTCCTACGCCTTCAAGGTCGTCGACCCCGGCGTCTTCCTCAAAGAACTGGTCGCCACCGACCCGTCGTTCGAGGCCTACGAGATCACCAAGCAGTTCCGCAACACGATCGTCTCGCGGTTCGTGGACGTCATCGGCGGGGCGAAGGTGCCGATGCTCGATTTGGCCGGCCAGTACGAGCGAATGAGCAAGCTCGCCCTCGACCGCATCGCCCCCGACCTGGCGAAGATGGGCGTGGCCCTGACGCAGTTCTTCGTCGAGAACATCTCCCTGCCGCCGGAAGTGGAGGCGGCGCTGGACAAGCGCTCCCAGATGAGCGTGCTGGGGAACCTCGACCAATACACGAAGTTCCAGACGGCCGAGGCCATCCGCGACGCGGCGAACAACCCGTCGGGCGGGGCCGGGCTGGGGGCCGGCATCGGGGCCGGGGTGGCCCTCGGGCACACGATGGTGAACGCCGTTACCCAGGCGGCGGCCGCCGCGCCGGCCGGTCCGCCGCCGCTGCCGGGTTACCACGTTGCCGTGAAGGGGGCGCAGCTCGGGCAACTCGACCCGGGGGCGATCGGGGCCGGCGTCCGCGACGGCCGCATCCCCCGCGGGGCGCTGGTGTGGAAGGCCGGCATGGCCGGGTGGGCGGCCATCGAGACGGTGCCGGAACTGGCGGCCTTCTTCGCGGACGTGCCGCCGCCGCTGCCGACTTAACGGGAATGAAATGCGCCCAAGCCCGCCCGTTGCAACGGGCGGGCTTTCGCCCCTTCCACACCTCACACGCCACACCCATGCTCGACGTTCCGCCGCCCCTCCCCGGTGACGCCCCGCCGCCGCTCCCGGGCGTCGCCCCGCCGATCCCGCTTCCCCACGAGGAGGAGGCGGTCGAACAACCGGCGGCCGTGGGCAAGGCCCCGCCCGCCGGGCGGCTGTTCCCGTGCGTCAACTGCGGGGCGAAGGTCGCCTTCGACCCGGCCACGCGGAGCCTCTCCTGCACGTACTGCGGCCACCACGAGACGGTCGCCGGTCCGGGGCGGGACGAGGAGGTCGTCGAGCGAGACTTCGACGAGTACCTCCACAAGCAGGAGACGAACGCAGTCCCCGGGGCGGGGATGCAGACCCAGGTCCGTTGTACCGGGTGCGGGGCCCAGGTGTTGGTGGACGAGAACGTGGTCACCGACGAGTGCCCGTTCTGCGGCACCCACATCGAGAACGAGCCCGAGACCGTGGCCGGTATGCTCCCGCCCGAGTCGGTCATCCCCTTCAAGCTCGACCTGCGGGACGCCCGGGACGCCTTCGGCCGCTGGCTCACTACCCTCTGGTTCGCCCCGAACGCCCTCAAGAAGCTCGCCAACCTCGGCCAGCTCTCCGGCGTCTACCTGCCGTACTGGACCTACGACGCGATGACGTTCACCCGCTACCGCGGCCAGCGGGGCGACGACTACACGGTGCAGGAGTCGTACACCGAGCGGGATTCCAACGGCAACTCGGTGACGAAGACGCGGTCGGTGACGCACACGCGGTGGTCGAGCGTGGCGGGCAACGTCCAGCACTTCTTCGACGACGTGCTGATTTGCGGGTCCAAGAGCGTGCCGGCGAAGCTGGTGGACAAGGTGGAGCCGTGGGAACTGCCCATGCTGGAGCCGTTCAAGGGGGAGTTCCTGAGCGGCTTCAAAACGGAACGCTACGTGGTCGGCCTGAAGGAGGGGTTCTCCCGGGCGAAGTCGAAGATGGAGCCGACCATCGACGGCCTGATCCGCCGCGACATCGGCGGCGACCGCCAGCGGATCGACAGCAAATCGACGCAGTACATGGGGGTGACCTTCAAGCACTGCCTGTTGCCGGTGTGGGTCGCCCACTACCGCTACTTCGACAAGCTGTTCCAAATCCTCATCAACGGCCGCAGCGGCAAGGTGAGCGGCGAGCGGCCCTATAGCTGGGTGAAGATCGCCGGGTGGGTCGCGGCCGCGCTGGCGGTGATCGTGCTGATCGTGGTGCTGGTGAACGGGGCGAAGAAGGGCAACGGCAAGCGGAAGGCGGACGTGCCACCGCCGGATTCGGGCCGGGTGGTTACGTCAATTTACGCTCGGCGAGTTTCAGGCGTGTGCGAGCCGGAGCGTTACCGAATTCTCCCGCATCAAGCGGTGGTGGAAATCCGCAACACAACTACTAGAGAGGGGTTGCGGCTCCCACCCATCGAGCATGCGGTAAAATCAGCCCCCGAATCGGCCGCTACGCTTTGCATGGGAACGACATCGGGCACTACCGTGTAGCTCAGAAATAACAGGTTACGTCGAAGCGGTCGTCCCGGCCTGTTTCCGCGCGATTCGACGTAAGTCTCGATCCGACGCTCACACCGCGAGCGGCTCGGCGGCCGCTTCGGCACTGCGTTCGGCGGGCAGCGGATTGACCGCCTGCGCGGCGGTCGGCGTCGGCCGTGATAGTCGTCCGGCCAGGATGATCGCGACAACGCCCGCCCCGGCAGCGATCAGGCCGACCGCCGGGTATCCCGCGAGCTTCCCGTCGGCCCCCTTGACGATCAGGGCCCCCGCGACGACCGGGGCTATGGACATGGCGATGTGCTGAACGGCTGTGTTCACGCTCATGAACCCGCCGCGGAGCCGCGGTTCGGCCATCCCGATGAGCATGGCCTGGGCCGGCACCATCCTGGCCGACGCGACCGACATGAAACACGCTGCCATGACGCAGCCGACGAGGAGCGACGCCGGCGGGATGTTCGTGACGACGAGCGTCATGACCACGGCGAAAGACGCCGCGACGCGGAAGAGCATCTTGCGGTCGTACTGGTCCGCCACCCGGCCCATGACGTTCATGACGATCAGCGTGCAGAGGCCGGCGGAGCCGTAGACCCACGACAGGTCGTGTTCCGTCCGCCCGCCGTTGGCGATCATGTACGGGCCGAGGAACGGGACGACCGTGAACGTCCCCAGGACGACGCAGGCGCTGAAGGCGAAGGCCCAGCGGTGGGACGCGGGGCGGACCACGTCCTTGAACTCGGCGAGGGCCGACAGCCGCACCCGGCCGCGGTGGCCCGTGAGCGTCGGTAGCGAGGCGAACGCCACGACCCAAACCACCACGCCCAACCCGGCGAGCGCCAGGAACGGGGCACCCCGCCCGAACTCGGCCGCGAGAGCCAGCCCGACCGGCAGTCCCAGCGTGGACGCCACCGCGAACGCCGACATGACCGCCCCGGTAGCTTTCCCACGCCGGGAGTCGGTGAACACATCCCCGATCACGGCCATGATCCCCGCCGCCGACAAGCCGCCGAACACGCCGGTGAGGGAGCGGGCTGCCAACAGCGTCTCGTAATTCGGGGCCAACCCGCACAGCAGGGTGCTGACCGTGAACCCGGCGTAGAGGACGAGGAGGACCGTCCGCCGGTCGAAGCAGTCGATCACGCTCGACGCCAGTATTCCGGTGACCGCCGCCATGACCGAATACGCGGAAACGAGGTAGCTAAACTGCTTCGGGGTGATGGCAAGCTCGGTCATGAGCCGGTCGCCGAGCGGCATGATGATGACGAAATCGACCATGTGCGTGAACTGGATGGCGGCCAGGGCCAGGATCAGCACCCACTCCGCCCGGCTCATCCCCGGCCGACTCCCGCCGCCCGCCGCGTCGCTTCGCATCGCAAATCCTCGCGTCCGCCAACCGGCCGGGGCCGCCGTCACCCCCGGGCATACACCCGTCCACCGCCGGGCTTACACCCGGATCGGGCGGGCGGGTCAAGGGAGGAAGAATCGTGCCGGACGGTTCGCACCCCTGCCGGTAAAGCCCAGGGATGGCCATCCCTGGGCTTGGGGGCGAGTATTTCGGCGCACTTCGGGAACTTCTAGTTCGGCGTCGCGTCAGAATCGGTGACGACTTGAACCCCCCGCTCGCACCGGCTTACGCCCGTAATCGCTTGCACGGGCCGGAGTTTGAGTTAGAATCAGAGACCTGACCTCACCCGCCGGCGTCGCCGGACCACCAGGGGATCTGTCCATGTTCGGGATCACCGACCGCCGGCACTTCATGAAGCACACGGCCGCCGGGGCCGCCGTCACCGTCCCCGGGCTGAACTTCCTGGCCGGCCTCCGGGCCCGGGCGGCCGAACTCAAGAAGAAGCAGAAGAGCCTCATCATCCTCTGGATGGGCGGCGGCCCGGCCACCATCGACATCTGGGACATGAAGCCCGGCCACGCCAACGGCGGCGAGCACAAGCCGAAGGAGACGGCCGCCAGCGGCGTTCAGATCTCCGAGCACAAGCCGCAGACCGCCAAGCAGTTCAAGAACCTGTCGATCATCCGCTCGCTGAACTCGAAGGAAGGCGACCACGACCGCGGCACCCGGATGATGAACACCGGCCGCGCCCCGAACCCGCTGCTCGACTTCCCGTCGATCGGCTCGGTCCTGGCCTACTACCAGGCCATGGACATCGAGGCGATGAAGAACGCCGACCTGCCGGCCTCGATCTCCGTCGGCGGCCCCCGCGGCGGCGCCGGGTTCCTCGGCATGAAGTACGCCCCGTTCAACGTCCAGAACCCGGGCACCCCGCCGGAAAACATCGCCGCTCCCGCCGGGATCGACGAGGGCCGCATGGCCCGCCGCGCCGCCCTGTTCAACCGCGTCGAGGGCAGCTTCAGCACCGGCATGCCGGTCGACAGCAAGACCGGCAAGCCGATGGTCCTGGACGCCGCCCAGGCCCACAAGGAGGTCTACGAGAAGGCCCTGAACCTCGTCGTCTCCACCCGCAAGGACGTGTTCAGCCTCGACAAGGAAATCGACGGCAAGCCGATCGACCCGAAGCTGAAGGAAGAGTACGGCAACGACCAGTTCGGCCGGTCGGCCCTCCTCGCCCGTAAGCTGGTCGAGGCCGGCACCGCCGCAGTCCAGATCACCCTCGGCGGGTGGGACCTCCACGCCAACACCCACATGACCCTGGCCCAGCAGCGCCTCCCGGTGCTCGACAAGGCCATGGGCACCCTGGTCAAGGACCTGGAACAGCGTGGCAAGCTGAAGGACACGGTCATCGTGTGGATGGGCGACTTCGGGCGCACCCCCCGCATCAACCAGAACGCCGGCCGCGACCACTGGAGCCGGTGCTGGTCGGTCGTCCTCGGCGGCGGCAACATCAAGGGCGGCGTCGCCTACGGGGCCACCGACAAGGACGGCACCAGCGTCTCCGAGAACGAGACCAGCGTGCTCGAACTGTTCGGCACCCTCTACAAGGGCCTCGGCATCGACCCGACCCCCGAGACCAACGCCAGCGTCCGCGACAACCTCGGCCGCCCGTACTACATCGCCGGCGACAAGCCGAACGAGAAGACCGGCAAGCTCTGGATCCCGGCCCTCGTCAGCTGAATGAGCTGATCCGATCGAACCGCGCCGGCCCACCCGCTCAAACGGGTGGGCCGGCTCGCGTTGACGGGCAGCGGACCACCAGATCCCGTCGGACGGTCCTCGCCGAGTAGAATGTCCCGGTCCCGGCCCGACGAGAACCAAAGTCTAAAGAGGTGAACTGTGACGCACTTTTCGCTGCGGTACCTCGTGTCGTTCAGCGCCGCGCTTCTCTTCTCGCTCTGCGCCGGCGCGCAGGACGCCGCACCCGACTTCCCGCTCGGCCGGTTCGCCGACGGCAAGAGCTACCAACTGAGCGACTACCGCGGCAAGGTCGTGGTCCTGTTCTTCTACGACAGCCAGTGCCCGCGGTGCAAGGCGTCGATCCCCGAGCGGAACGAGGTGGTCAAGGCGTTCGAGGGGAAGCCGGTCAAGTTCATCGCCGTCGGCGCGGGGGACACCCTCGACGCGGTCACGGGGTACGGCCGCGAGACCGGGCTGAGGATGCCGATCTTCGCCGACAGCCTGAGCCTGATGGAGTCCCGCTACGGGCAGAAGCTCTCGCTGCAAAACATCTGGCAGGTGCGCGTGATCGGCCCGGACGGCACGATCGTGGGCACCGACATGGACAAGGCGACGATCGAGAAGGCGCTCGAAAAAGCGGCCCGGAAGTACGACCCGAAGGACTACGACCCCAAGCTCAAGCCCGCCCTCGAGG
>JANPKP010000400.1:0-16152 GCA_031426095.1 Gemmataceae bacterium | reverse complement strand
CCCGGTCGCGGCCGCCGCCACCAACCTCGGGGTGTCCGGCCTCGGGGCCGCCGCCGGGGCCTGGCGGCACGTCCGCGACGGCCGTGTGTCGGCCCACGTCCTGCTCCTCATGGGCGTCCCGTCCGTCGCCGGCAGCGTGCTCGCCGTCCTCTTCTTCGTCTCCGTCCCCCCGCTCTGGTCGCACCTCGCCATCGGGGCCATGCTCCTGGCGTCCGGCGTCGCGCTGCTCCGCGGGCGGGACGCGCCGGACGACGGCACCGGCGGCCTGCCGGCCCGGTGGGTGCTGCCCGCCGAAATCGCGTTCGGGCTGGTGCTGGGGGCGATGGCCGCGGCGACGGGGCTGATGCTCGGGACGATGCGGCTGCCGGTCCTGATCCGCCTGCTGAAGGTGGACCCGAAGGTGGCGGTCGGGAGCAACATGGTGGTGGGGTGCCTGACGGCGTTCGCGGCGGCGGCCACGGCGTGGGCCCGCGGCGGCGTCCTCGACCCCCTCGCGCTGCTCGTGGTCGGCCCGCCCACGGTCCTCGGCAGCTTGCTCGGGGCCCGGCTCACCGGCCGCATCTCGAAGCGGGCGCTCACGGGCCTGGTGGGGTGGGCGGTGGCGGCGAGCGGGCTGATAATGGTGGGCCAGGTCGGCCAGCGGGAGGCCCGCCGGTTCTTCTCGCCGGCCGACCGGCCGCCGCCGGCCGCGACCCCGTTCGACCCGGCCGAGGAGACGCCCGACCCGCGGGAGGACGCCGACGGCACCCCGCCCGAGCCGCACGCCGAGCCGCAGGGGCCGGCCGCGGCCGAGGGCGGGCCGGGTCAGTAGTCGGTGGCGACCTCGCCGCCGTTGCGGCTGGCGAGTGACAGGAGGGTCGGCAAGGGGATGGAGTTGTTGAGGTACTTGATCGACCCGTCGGCGAACGCGAAGTGGGCCCCGTTCGTGTGCTGGCTGCCCATCGCCATGTTCATGTACGGGTAGATGCCCAGATCGTTGATTTGCTTGGCCACGTTCCGGGTGCCGCACGCCGTCCAGTAGGCGTCGTTGCCCCGCAACCAGGTCCGGTAGCGGTTGCCGTTCTTGATGTCGTTCCACGCCATCTCGCCGACCAGGAGGGTGCCGGACGTGCCGTCGGTCACGTCCTTGAAGCGGATCGACGTGAGCACCTGGAACATGCCGTCGGACGCGACGCTGGCCTTGTCGTTCCCGCTCGTGTTGGCGGTCCCGGCCACGGTCCCGTAGTCGGCCCCGGTGGACGGGTTCTTGCCCACCGGCCCGGTGATCCCGTAGTAGTGCGGCACGTAGGGGTAATCGTTGCCCACCTTCTCGGCGGGGGCGAAGTCGTTGATGCCGCTCTTGGAAATGTCCGGGGAGGCCGGGCACTGGTAGGCGTTGATCCGCACCAGGCCGTGCGGGTTGTTCTTCTTCGAGTCGGTGTACGCCCCGACGGCCGTGCTGAACTGGGAGAACAGCGCGTTCTGTTCGAGCTGCGGGAGGAGGTAGACGTGCCAGCTCAGTTCGGAGTTGTTGTTGGTCCCGTTGGTCGGCGAGGGGGCCGACTGGGTCGGGTCGCCGGCCCGGGGGAAGGCCCCGTTGGCGTCGTGGTAGGCGTGGCAGGCCAGGGCGATCTGGTGCAGGTTGTTCGAGCACTTGGTCCGGGCCGCCGCGTCCCGCACCTTCTGGACGGCCGGGAGCAACAGCCCGATCAGGATGGCGATGATGGCGATGACGACGAGCAGCTCGATGAGCGTGAAGCCGCGGCGACGGGAGAGGGGCATGGCCGGACGCCTCCGAACGGAGGGATGAGGAACGGGCGAACGCCGCCATGATATCACGGCGGCGGGTTAGCACCAGTAGAGCCGCCGGGCGGCGGGTTGGACGGGGATTATTCGCCGCCGCCTCGAAACGACCCCGCCCCCCCGGCGAACCGGGCGGGCGGGGCGACCGACCCCGTGGCCGGGCTTGGGGTTACTTCACCTCCAGCGGGACGCTCGCCGAGTGGCTGTTGAACTCGGGGGCGTACATGCACTCGATGTGGGCCAGCCCGCTCGGGTACGACCCCTTGTGCTGCACCCGGACCGCGTACTCGAACACGTACACGCCCTTCGGCAGGTAGTCGATGAAGAAGTGCGTCGCCGCGTCCTTCGTCGACTCGTAGTACGCCAGCCCGTCCTGGTACTTGTAGCTGCTCAAGACGTTCACCGGCTCGGTCCCGCTCCCGCGGTGGTCCTTGAGGTGGACGTACTCCATGTCCCGGTCGGTCCGCAGCACCACCCGGCACACCACCTCGTCGCCGACCGCCAACGGGCCGGTGATCGGCTCCAGCGTCGGCCCCTTCTTGGTGAAGACCCGCTTGAACAGGGCCTTCTCCAGCTTCAGCGGCGTGCCGTCGTGCGGCGTCACCTTCGTGACGTCCTCCAGGTACTGCCAGTGGACGCCGCCCCACGCCACCCCGGGGTCGGTCTTCTTCACGGTGATGGTGCCCATCTCCGGCTTGACCTCGCCGCGGACGAACTTCTGCTCGTAGAAGCCGGTGCCGGCCTCCACCTTCTCGGGCTTGACCGCCTCGCCGCCGAGCGAGACTTCCACCAGCGCGTCGGACTTGAGCAGGTCGTTGCCCCGCAGCAGGAGGGCGTACACGGCGTCGGCGGTCGCCTTCGTCGTCTTCCAGTCCTGCGTCTGCTTCTGCTTCAGCAGCCACACCTGGCAGTCCTCGACCGCCTGCTTGTCGTTCATCACCTCGTCGAACGCCTCGACCATCATCGCCTGCGTCTCGATCGGGGCGTGGTACCACCACCAGGAGATTTCGGTGTCCCGCCAGAACATCCCCAGCTCCTCGTTGGAGACGGACCGCTCCTTGATCGACTTCATGATCGCCTGGGGCGTCTCCTTGTCGCCGAACCGCTTGAGGCCGACGGCGATGTGGGCCTGCCCCTGGCGGTTGGCCAGGGCCAGCCAGTACTTCTTCGCCTGCCCCCGCCAGTACGCCAACGCCGTGGCGTGCTGCTCGGCCACGGGTTGGTCCGCGAGGAAGAAGCTGCGGCCGTACAGGTACAGGGCGATGGTGTTCGACAGGTGGTTCTCGTCCGGCTTGCCGTGACGGAGGATGTGCTGGTACCGCTCGTCCATCCACTGGTCGAGCCGGGCCAGCGACTTGACCGCCGCCGCGGTGTCCACCTTCGCCCCGAGGTGCCGCAACCGGCCGTACCCGGTGGTGATGTAGAGCGTCATGTACTCGTTCCCGCGGCCGCCGGGGAACCACGACCACAGGCCGTCCGGGTTCTGCCCCTCGGCCATCTTGCGGGTCAAGCGGGCCGTCTCCTCGTCGAGCCGGTTGGCGTCGAAGAGGACGCCGACGTTCCGCCGGGCCGCGCTCTCGGCCGCCGCCTGGCGGACCCACGGGGTCTCGTCGAGCATCACCGCCTTCAGGTCCTGGTTCTTCTCCAGCGGGCTGTCGAGGGCCGGGGTGTTCTTCCACTGGTCGAACACGCGGCGGATCTTCGGGTCCGAGTTGGCGACGTGGCGGGCCAGCGAGTTGGCGTACAGGCGGTTGAACGATTGCTCGAAGCACTCGTGCGGGTACTCCATCAGGTACGGCAGGGCGAGCACCGCGTACCACGCCGGCTGGCTGGTCATCTGCACCGTCAGCGACTGCGACCGGAGCGTGTTCGACGACCGCGATTCGAGCAGCTTGCGGAACTCGAACGTCTTGGTGCCCGGCCCGCGGATCGGCAGCGGCAGGCTCTCGGCCACCAGCACGCGGTTCGACAGGACGGGCAGGGCCCCCTCCTCACCGTCCGAAAGCCGGTCGGTCGCGGCCACCACCTTGTACGTCACCGCCTGCGTGCCCTCGCTCACGGCGAGCGGCCAGAACACCGTCTTCGACTCGCCGGCGGCCAACTCGAACGGCTGGTCGCCGACCGCGTTGCCGAGGGCCGCGTCGGCCGGCTGGTCGGTGCGGGCGTCCTTGAACGCCAGCCGCACCTTGCCGGCCTGCCGCGTCGCCGACTTGTTGCTGAGCTTCACCGCGAACTCGATCTTGTCGCCCTCCCGCAGGAACCGCGGCGGGTTCGGCTGGGCCATCAGGTCTTTCGCGGTCACGACCTCGTCTTGAAGCAGCCCGGCCCGCAGCGCCTTGTCGTGGGCGAAGCCGAGGAACTTCCACTTGGTGAGGGCCTCGGGCATGGTGAACTCCATGCGGACGGTCCCCTCGCCGTCGGCCGTCAGGTGCGGGAAGAAGAAGGCCGTCTCGCTCAGGTTCTTGCGGGCAGCCACGGCGTCGAGGTTCGGCCCGGGGCCGTTCGGCCCCGCGGGGCCGTCGCCGGGCTTGTCGTCCTTGCCCGCGGCGTCGGCCGCCCGGTTCTCGCCGGCCTTCTGCAACCCGCCGTCGGCCTGGCGTAGGTTCTGCTGCTTCTCGCTGGCCTCCATCACCGGGCTCATCGGGGCGCTCGCCATGGGGGGCGGCGGCCCGCCGGGCCCGAACCCGCCGCTCATGCCCCGCCCGCCGCCCTCGCCCCACTGGTAGCCCCACAAGTTTGCCGTCAGTTCGTGCGGGAAGTGGCGGTAGCTCACCGCCACGCCCTGCTGCGGCACCGTCCAGTGGCCGGCGAGGTGGTTGAGGTAGCGGCTGCCGTTCTCGAACTGGTACTGGAGGTGCGAGTGGTCCTGGCGGAAGACGCCGAAGCCCGCCTGCCAGTGGTGCGGCTGGTAGGCGTCGAGCGACTGGTCGTAGAGGGCGGCCACCACCTCGGCGGCGGCCCGCTTGCCGTCCGGCCCCGTGATCACGGCCGTGAACGTCTCCTTCTTGCCCGGCTCCAGCTTGGACGTGAAGTGCTCCCACTTCACCGTCAGGTTCTTGTTCGTCCACGGCACGTCCACGCGCCGGCTCGTGAGGTACGCCCGGTTGTCGCGGACGTGGGTGACGCGGAGGGTGAACCCGCCCCGCATGGCTTCCGTGACCGGCTCCGTCACCGTCGCCTGGGTCTTGCCGGCGGCCGTCCAGAAGCTCTGGACGAGCTTGCCGCGGTGTTCGATTTCCACGAACGCCCGGCCCGTGTCGTACCCGGTGCCCCAGAGCGCCAGGAACTTCTCGCCCGGCTGGAGGCTCCACTTCGGGGCCGCCACGAGGTCCGGAATCTTGGTCGGGAAGCGGTCGGCCGTCGGGTTGAGCACGTCGAGCTGGGCGCGGGCCGTGACCGCCTTGCCGAAGGCGTCCTTCGTTTCGAAGACCGCCCGGTACGGCCCGGCCGGGAGCTTGACGCTCGCACCCGCCTTGCCGGCCCCGTCGGTCGTCACCTTCGCCTCGAACGCCACCCCGTCGGTCTCCCACGTCGCCGGCTTGGCCGGGTTCACGGGCATCGCCTTCGGGTCGGCCCCGGCGGCCGGCGTGGGCAGGCGGTAGGGCCGGTGGCCGCCGTCGATCTCGGGGCGGGCCACCTTCTCCGGCTGCTTGAGCTTGAACACCTTGAGCGTGCCCTCGGCCGCCCGCCCCTCGCCGTCGAGGCTCGTCGTCGTGACCGCTAGCTTGGTCTCGGCGTCCTCCGTCAGCCAGTCGCCGGCGGACACCGTGGCCCGCAGGCCGACGTAGCCGACTTCGACCGACCGCGACGCGGAGCGGGTCTCGCCCGTGGTGTCGGTCACGTCGGCGTGGACGGTGTAGCGGAACGTGGGCTCGTCGCTCTCCTTCACCGTGAGGTCCGGCTTGGCCGTGAACGCCACGGTGAAGGTGCCGTCGGCGTCGGACACGGCGGTCCCGTGGGCGATCTCCTGCGCCCCCTGCCGGGGCTGCGGCCGCCACCAGCCGTAGCACTCGTACCACCAGTACGGCAACCGCACCTCCCGCACGACGCGGAAGCGGACCTTCGCCCCGCCGACCGGCACGCCGGTGTACCCGACCGCCTTGACCGGCACCTTGACCTCGGCGTTGAGCTTGGCCGGCTCCTTCGGGGCGTCGGCCGTGACCAGGAACTTCGGCCGCTTGTACTCCTCGACGCTCACCTGCGTCGCCCCGGGGGCGGCCCCGAGGGCCTGGAGCGACATCCGCCCGGTGAGCCGGTCCCGCGGGGCGGTGAAGCTGCCGCTGAACGAGCCCACGTCGTTCGTCGTCACCTGCTGCTTGGCGATCTCCTTGCCGTTCACGTCGGCGAACACCACCGTCACGGACCGCTTGGCGACGGTGGCGTAGGTGTCCGAGCCGTGGTCCGAGCGGACGCAGATGCCCTTGTACTGGACCGTCTGGCCCGGCCGGTACAACGCCCGGTCGGTGAAGAAGACGGTCTGCTCGCCGGCGTGTTCGCCGGGGTTGTGCTCGCTCACGTAGTAGTCGTTGCCCGAGGCGAGCTGGTCCTTGTCCTTCGAGGCCAGCACGAGGTGGGCGTGGTTGTTGAGGCCCTTCAGGTCGTACCGCCCGTTGGCGTCGGTCGTGCCGGTCTCGTGAGGCAGCCAGCGGGCGTCGCCGCGGCCGTTGTCTCGCGTCCAGAGTTGGACCTTGGCCCCGGCCACCGGGTCGCCGGTGCGGCCGTCGAGGACGAACCCGGCGACCCGCGGCTTGCCCCACTCGTGGCGGGCGACGAGGGCCAGGTCGCTGACCCACACGTCGCACCCGCTGACCACGTTCTCGGTCGGGGCGAACGTGGCCGCCGGGCTGGCGAGGAGGACGTAGAACCCGGGGGCGACGCCCTTCGGCGGGGCGACCGGCTCGGTCCGGTCCTTGTAGTCGGCGGTGGCCGGCAGGTCGGCGGCCCACTCGTGGTCGGCCTTGCGGGCGAGGAGCACCTTGCGGTCGTCGTCGGTCAACTGCTCCGGCCGCCAGCGGGCCGTCTTGAGGCGGTCGGCGTAATCGACCTTCACGAGCTTGAAGTGGACTTTGGTGATGTTGCGGTACGTCACCTTGATGTCGGGCTGCGGGTCGGCCCACACGCGCTCGGTCGTCACCTGCACGTTCCTCGCCTCGATCTGGGCGACGAGGTTGGCGCAGAGCTTGCCGCCGTTGCTCTCGGGGTGGGCGTCCCGCCCCTGGGCCGCGACCTTGCGGGCGGCCACCTTGTCGCCGTCGCCGTCGAGGACGCCGGCGATCTGGAAGCGGGCCGTGCTCGACAGGTCGTGGTCGCCGTGGGCGTCGGCGAGCTTGGCCAGGGCGTCCTTGTAGCGGGCGTTCTTCTCCTCGCCGACGGCCTTGTTGAAGGCGAAGTGGAGCCGGCCGAGGTCGGCGTCGAGGTGCGCGGAAACGTCCTTGTCGTCGGCGTGGATTGCCAGCAACTTCAGATAGAGGCGGACGGCCTTGAGCGTGCGGCTCTCGGCGTCGGTGGTGGCCGGGTTCCACTTGCCGAACTCGGCGGCCGGGGCGAACGCGGGCGAGTTGGCTTCGAGTTCGAAGGCGTCCTCGGCCTTCGCCCCGGCCTGCTCCGGCGACTCGTAGAAGGCCAGCGCCTCGTGGGCGACGAAGTCGAACAGCGTCGGCCGGTAGGCGTCGGGCACGGTGCCCTTCTCGAGCAGCGCGTCGTAGGTGCCGACGGGGATGGCCCGCAGTTCCTTCTCGCTGGCCAGGGCGGCGGTGAAGTGCTTGTCGATCTCGTCGAAGAGCCGGGGCAGGTCCCAGGTGGTGAAGTCCTTGCCGGGGGCCTCGGCCGTGCGGGTGCGGCGGACGAACCGCCAGCGGTTCTGCTGGAAGTAGTGCCAGTACCAGTCGGCGAGGATGGCCTGCATCGCCGGCTTCATCTCGGCCGGGGCCTTGGCGATCTCCGCCTCCATGCGGGTGATCTTCTCCTCCGGCTTGTTCCCCTGGATGGTCCCTTCGAGGGCGATCTTCTTGCCGATGGCCTTGATGGCCTCGGGGTACGCCTTGTCGGCCATGGCGGAGGCGATGATCGGCTCCAGGGCCTCGACGGCGGTCTTGGGGAGGCCCTTGTTCACGGCGTCGTCCACCTTCTTCCACTGCTCCGGGCGGGGCTGGGCGGCGGTGTCGCGGGTCGCCATCAGGGCGGCCCCGGCGGCGGCGACGGCCACCACGGCCGCCAGCGCGGTGAGGCGGGAGGTTCGGATCATGGGACGCGGCCACCTGGGTACGGGTTCGGGAGAGCGTGAGCGGGGGAGCCGCGTGCGGCCCCACGCCAGTCAGACGGGCGAGGGGCGGCGAGGGATTGGGGCGGCTGCTCAGGAGGTGTAGCGGCGAGGCGGGGCAAAGCCCAGGTGGGGCATCCCTGGGCTTGTGGGGCGCAACCGCGTCAACGTCGGAACCGGGAGCCGGGCCAAGAAGTGCGAACGCTCCCGCTTTACCGGAGGGGGTGGGGGCGGGAACGGGTAAGGCGTTTCCCCGCCAGCGGATCGGGCGAATCGCACCATGTAAAAGCGGGAAAATCCGGGGGCGATCCCGCCGCTCAGATGATCCCGTGGAGCGGCCCGCCCCTGGCCCCGAGCGCGTCAACACGCCTGGTCACGGCCGGGTCTTCGACCAGCGGCGGGGCGTGGTGCGGCTTGCCCCGGGCGTCGATGACGAGCGGCCCCGTGCAGCCCCAGTGCTTGCGGACCACGCCGGCCCCGACGCCGTGAACGTCGCCCGCCGGGTCCGAGCGGGTGAACACCGCCCACAGCCAGTTGCTCACGTCGCGGGCCACGAACTCGCTGTCGTCGACCACGGTCACGAGCGGGAACGCGTCCAGCTCCGAGTTCCCGGCTCCGAGTCGGTCGCAGAGGCGGGCGACGTCCGGGTGGGCGTCGGCCCCGGCGGCGGGGTGGAATTTCGGCCCGCGGACGGCCAGCACGCCCGGCATCACCACCCGCGGGTCGGTGAAGCCGTCGGGCAGCGGCAGCCCCGGCGGGACGGCCGTCCCCAGCTCGCGGCGGGGCGGGCCGGCGGCGGCGACCACGAGCTTCGACCCGGCGTTCAGCCCCATGCCGGCCGAGTAGTCGAGGGTGTCCATCGTGGTGCGGGTGTGGAAGTGCAGGTCGGCCGCCCAGTCCACGCGGCGGAGGACGTGGCGGAAGAAGGCCGGGATGTCGTGGATGTCCAGAGCCGGGTCGTCCTCCTTCGCGGCGATGAACAGGTACTTGGCGAGCGACAACTGCCCCTGCCCGAGGACGGCGCAGGCGGTCGTCAGCAACTCCTGCGGCCGGCGGCGCTCGGCGTAGGGGACGTAGCGTTCACTCCCGACGGCGAGGAGCAGCGGGTGGACGCCGGCCGCGTCGACGGCGTGGACGGCGTGCAGCCCGGGGATGACGGTGGGGATGACCGGCCCGGTGAGTTCGTGGATGAAGTCGCCGAACGAGGTGTCCTCCTGCGGCGGCCGGCCGACGACCGTGAACGGCCAGATGGCGTCCGCCCGGTGGGAGACGCGGGTGACGTGCAGGACGGGGAACGGGTGGGCGAGGCTGTAGTACCCGAGGTGGTCGCCGAACGGGCCTTCGGGCTTGGTTTCGGAGGGGTTCACGTACCCCTCGATGACGAAGTCGGCCTCCGCCGGCATCGGCAGCCCGCCGGCCCGCGTCATGCGCAAGCGCCGGCCGCCGAGGGCCCCTGCGAACGCCAGTTCCGGCAGCCCTTCGGGCAGCGGCATGACGGCGGCGACGGTGAGCGCCGGGGGGCCGCCGACGAACACGCTCACCTTGAGCGGCTCGCCCCGGCGGGCGGCGGCCGCGTGGTGGACGCCGAGCCCGCGGTGAATCTGGTAGTGCAACCCGCACTCGTCCGGGGTGAAGTCGTTGCCCGAGAACTGCACCCGGTACATGCCCAGGTTCGACTTCATCCAGCCGGGCTTGTCCGGGTCCTCGCTGTAGACCTGCGGGAGGGTCACGAACGCCCCGCCGTCGTCCGGCCAGCACTTCAGTTGCGGCAGTTGCGAGAGGGTCGTCTGGCGGGCCAGCACCGGGCCGGAGCGGGTGAACTTCGGCCGCAGCCGCCAGGCGATCAGGGGCACGTCCCAGTACCGCCACGGCTTCCGCTTGAGGGCGTGCGGGTCGGTCTTGAGTTCGACCAGTTTTCGGACCTGGTCGAGGGCGTCGCGGAAGATGAAGCGGGTCCGCTCGGGGGTGCCGAAGAGGTTCGACACCATCGGGAAGGCCGACCCTTTGACGCGGGTGAAGAGGATGGCCGGCCCGCCCGCCCGGTAGACGCGGCGCTGGACCTCGGCGGCTTCGAGGCGGGGGTCGATCTCGGCTTCGAGGCGGACGAGGCGGCCGGCCCGTTCGAGGTCGCGGACGCACGCCCGGAGGTTGCGGTGGCCCACGCGGCGGCTCCTCGGACGGGGGGGGGAAAGGCTAAGTGTCAAACCGCCGACCTGCGGCAGCGGCAACGCGATTCGGCTCCCGGGAGAGCTTTCACCCCCGGGGCCGAAACCCGGGAGGCACTGTCGGAAGATTCGCCGCCGGCGGCGGGAATCGTCGGCAAAACCGCCACAGTCCGCATTGTCGCGGCTGGGACACGAATTAGGGTGGTACGGGGTTCCCCGGTCCGACACGCCCGACGGCCGCCGAATCCCCTCGCCACCTCCCCCGGTTGACCGCATCCGTGTTCGGACAAACCCCCGCCCTCCTGGCCACCACGGCCGTCCTCCTGGCGGTCACGGTCGGCCTCGCCGTCCGCCTCCGGCGGGCGAACGCCCGCCTGCGTGCCCTCGAAGCCCGCCCCGCCCCGGCGTCCGCCCCGGCGGTGGCCGACGAGACGCTGCGGGTCATGTTCGACACCACCGTCGCCGGCCTCGCGGTGTGCGACCCGGGCGGGACGCTGCGGGAGGTCAACCCGGCCTTCGCCGCCCTCGTCGGGTACTCGCCGAACGAGCTGCGGCGGATGACCGTCGAGCAGATCACCCACCCGGACGACTACGCCCGGGAGGTGGCCGAGTACCAGCCGGTGGCGGCCGGCCAGCGGGACGGGGGGACGATCCGCAAGCGGTACGTCCGTAAGGGCGGCGGGCACGTCTGGGTCGACCTGTACACGAACGTCGTGCGGGACGCCGCGGGGCGGGTGACGGCCGGGGTCGGGGTGGCCCTGGACGTGACCGAGAAGCGGCGGCTCGAAGAGGACCTGCGGGCCAGCGAGGAGCGGTTCCGGGTGCTCGGCGACAACCTCCCGGCCGCCGTCTACCAGATCGACCTGGCCCCCGCCGGCGGGAAGGGCCGCTTCCTGTACGTGAGCGCCGGCATCGAGCGGCTCTTCGGCGTCCCGGTGGCGGCGGTGCTGGCCGACCCGGACACGCTCTACCGGCTCATCCACCCGGACGAGAGGGCGGGGTTCCACGCCGCCCGGGAGGCGGCGGCCCGGGCCGGGGTGCCGTTCGACCGCGAGTTCCGCCACCTCACGGCCGCCGGCGGGCTCAAGTGGGTCCACCTGCGGACCGTCCCCGGCAAGCTGGCCGACGGCCGGGCGGTGTGGAACGGGGTCATCCAGGACGTGACCGACCGGCGGCGGGCCGAGGAGGCCCTGCGGGAGAGCGAGGAGCGGCTCCGGTTCACCCTCGAAACCACCCAGGTCGGGACGTGGAACCACGACCTGCGGACCGGGGTCATCCACCGCACCCCGCGGCACGACCAGATTTTCGGCTACCCGGGCCTGCACCCGGCGTTCGACTACGACACCTTCCTGGGCCACCTCCACCCGGACGACCGCGGGGGGGTGGACCGGACGTACAGGGACGCGATGGCGGCCGGCCGCGACTGGGAGTTCGAGTGCCGGATCGTGCGGACGGACGGGGCCGAGCGGTGGCTGTGGGCGAAGGGGAGTTTCCACCGGGCGGCCGACGGCACCCCGGCCCTCACCGCCGGGCTGGTGATGGACGTGACGGCCCGCAAGGAAACGGAGGAGGCCCTGCGGCGGGGCGCGGAGCGGTACCGCCTCCTGTTCGAGGCGAACCCCCACCCGATGTGGGTGTTCGACCGGGAGACGCTCGGCTTCCTGGCCGTCAACGACGCCGCCGTCCGCCAGTACGGGTGGTCGCGGGACGAGTTCCTGGCCATGTCCGTCCTCGACATCCGGCCGCCCGAGGACGGGCCCCGGCTGGCCGCCCTGGCGGCCGGGCTCAAGGACGGCGACTGGTACGGCCCGCCGAACATCTGGCCCCACCGGCGGAAGGACGGGTCGGCCCTGGACGCCGAGGTGTCGGCCCACGCCCTCCCGCTCGACGGCCGGCCGGCGGTGCTCGTGCTGGCGTTCGACGTGACCGAGCGGCGGCGGCTGGAGGAGCACCTGCGGCAGGCCCAGCGGCTCGACGCCGTCGGCCAGATGGCCGGCGGGGTGGCCCACGACTTCAACAACCTGCTGACCGTGGCCGTCGGCAACCTGGCCCTCGTGAGCCTGCCGGCCGACGACCCGAACCGGCCCCTCCTGAAGGCCGTGGAGAGGGCCACCGGGCGGGCCGCCGACCTGACCCGCAAGCTCCTCGGGTTCGCCCGCCGCAACCAGCTCGTGACCGCCCCGACGGACGTGCGCGAGGTCCTCGACGAGGTCGTCGGCCTGGTCCGGCGGACGCTCGACCCGCGGATCGCCGTGGGGGTCGAGGTGGCGGCCGACTGCGGGGCCGTGCTGGCCGACGCCACGCTCCTGACCCAGGCCGTGCTGAACCTCTGCCTGAACGCCCGGGACGCCATGCCGGCCGGCGGCTCCCTGGTCCTGACCGCCCGCCCGGCCGAGGTCGGCCCGGCCGACGTGGTCTCCCACCCCGAGGGCCGGCCGGGCGACTTCGTCCGCCTGACGGTGCGGGACACCGGGACCGGGATGGCGGCCGACGTGCGGGAGAGGATGTTCGAGCCGTTCTTCACCACCAAGCCGGTCGGCCAGGGGACGGGGCTCGGGCTGTCGATGGTGCAGGGGGTGGTCCAGCAGCACGGCGGGTGGGTCGAGTGCCTGAGCGAGCCGGGCGAGGGGACGCGGTTCGACCTCTACCTGCCCCGGTCCGCGGGGGGCGTTACGGAAACGCCCCGGCCGGTCCACCACGCCCTCCCGCCGGGGCCGACGGCGACCGACTCGGGCGTCCTCCCACCGCCCCTCCCGGCCGGCCCCCCCGCCGAGCCGCCGGCGGGCGGGGCCGCCGGGCCGCCCGCCCCGGTGGTGCTCCTGGTGGACGACGAGGCGATGATCCGCGAACTCGGCCGGGCCGTGCTGGAGCGGGCGGGCTACGAGGTGCTGACGGCCGAGGACGGCGAGGACGCGGTCGAACTCTTCACCCGCGAGCACGGGCGGATCGGCCTGGTCGTCCTCGACGCCACGATGCCGCGGCTCTCGGGCAAGGACGCCTTCAAGAAGATGCTCGCCCTCGCCCCGGCCGCCCGCATCCTGTTCTCGACCGGCTACTCGGCCGACGACCTGGGCGAGCTCGACGGCTCGGTCGGCCTCCTGAGCAAGCCGTACCGCCCGCACCAGCTCCTGGAAGTCGTCCGCGGCGTCCTCGGCCCGGCGGCCGGGACGACCGGTTAGCCCGGGAACGTCACCACGACGCCCGGGTGGTCGCTCATTCGGGGCTTCGTGCCGTCCTTTCCGGACCACGTCTCGACGCCCCCCGACGGCCAGAGGTCGGTACAGACGTGGTCGATCAGCGTGTAGTCGGGGGCGGGGGACGGATACCGCACCTGGGCCGTGTGGCAAACGAGAGATTCCGCTTCCAACAAGGCCGCAAGCGTCGCACGCCCGTCCTTCACACCGTAAGAGTGCGGTGGGGCGAGCGACGTGTTGAAGTCCCCGGCGAAGACACGCCGGGCACCGGGGGCCTGCTCCCTCAGACCGCGCAGGAGGCTGGGAACCTCGTGGGCGATGACCCGTCGGTGTTCCTCCCAGTTCTTCGGCTGTGGGACGACCCCCGCGTCACCCCTGTCGCTGTGCCAGGGCAGAACGACGCCCGCCACCGCGAGCGGCCCCGCCGGCGTGTCAAACAGGGCGGCGGCCATCCGACCGGGGTCGGGTGTCGTCAGAACTCGGAGTAACGGGAAGCGGGACCAGAGGGCCACCCACCGGCTCCCTTCGCGGCGGAGCTTACGGGGGTCGGAGTAAACCGGCGTGTGGCTCGCCGAGAGGTCGAGATCCCGGTGCGTCTCGGTGAGAACCCAGATGTCGGCCGGGTGGGCGGCGAGGGCGGCGAGGCGGTCCGGATTCCTCGGGCCAAACCCGTACTCGACGTTCCAGGTTCCGAAACGCATGGGTGCTCCGGTGGTCAAAGGTTAGCGTGCAACGACCCGAACATTACGCCACCGTCCGGCCAGCGTCACGCTCATTCCGGCCAGATGAGTGGCAGGCGGCTCGCCGCGCTCCCCTGCGTGGACTCCGGGGCGCGGCTAAGCGAGGTGTCGGGTATGCTAGCGTGTGAAGGAGGCTTCCTCGCCTCGCCCGCCGCCGCCGCCGACCTCCTGCCGTGAGACCGTGCCAAGTATGACCGAAGCCGACTGGTTCCAGTACCCGTACTGGAAGGCCCACCTCCAATTCCTCGGCGACCGGGCCACCCCCCGCAAGCTCCGGCTCCTCGCCGCCGGCTTCTGCCGGCTGGCGTGGGACCTGTTCGACCACCCGGACTGCCGGGAGGCGGTGGAAGTGGCGGAGCGGTACGCCGACGGGGACGCCACGGTGGCCGACCTGGAGCGGTGCCGCCAGCGGTGCCGGGTGGTCGCCGTCGGGGCCACCGACGCCTACGCCCGGGAGGTCGACGGCGACTCGGGGGTGAACCCGCTGCCGCACTCGCTCCGCGGCCAGGCGGCGTGGGTGGCGGCCCTGGTGGTCGGCGGCCAGTTCTCGGCCGAGGCCGTCGGCGGGCGGGTGGCGGAGGCGTGGGTCCAGGCCCGCTCGGGCGACGACGGCGGCCTCGTCCCGGCCGCGACGGAGGCCCGCAAGCGGCTCGCCGCGGACCACCGGACGACCCAGCGGTGGCTGGTGTGGGACCTGTTCGGCAATCCGTACCGCCCCGTGACGTTCGCCCCCGGCTGGCGGACGGACGCGGCGGAGGGTTTGGCCCGGCGGATGTACGACGAGCGGGACTTCGCCGCGATGCCGGCCCTGGCGGACGCCCTGGAAGCCGCCGGGTGCGGTGACGCGGCCGTACTGAAGCACTGCCGCGAGGGGGGCGTTCACGCCCGCGGGTGCTGGGTGGTGGACGGGGTGTTGGGGCTGGCGTGATTATGCAGGGTGGGTCGAGGCCCGCTCGGGGGCCGAAGCCCACCCTACAAAGCGGCCGCCGCTCACGGCCGCCGTTCACGCCCGCCGGCGGGCGGCCGCGTCGGGGTTCACCCAGTGCGGCAGCGGCTCGCCGCGGACGCCGGCGAGGAGGTTCGCGGCCGCCAACCGGGCCACCGCGTCCCGCGTCTCGACGGTGGCGCTGGCCACGTGCGGGGCGATCACGCAGTTCGGCAGCCCGTACAGCTCGTGGTCCGGCGGGAGCGGCTCCGGGTCGGTCACGTCCAGCCCGGCGGCGAAGATCGTTCCCTTGCGTAAGGCGTCCGCCAGCGCCGGCTGATCCACCAGCGGGCCGCGGGAGGTGTTCACGAACACCGCCGTCGGCTTCATGGCCGCGAACGCCTTCGCCCCGAACAGCCCCTTCGTGGACGGGTTCAGGTCGGCGTGGACGGAGACGAAGTCACTCTCCCGCAAGAGTTCGTCCAGTTCGACCCGCCTCGCCCCCAGGTCGCGGTCGGCGTCCGCCTTGTCGCCCCGGGCGGTGTAGAGCACCTTCATGCCCCAGCCGTGGTGCAGCCGCTTGGCCGTGGCGTAGCCGATGCGGCCCATGCCGACGATCCCGAGCGTCCGCCCGCCCAGCTCCTGGCCGAGCCAGCCGAGCGGTTCCCACGTTAGCCACCGGCCGGCCCTGGCGTCGTTCGCGCTCTCGGTCAGCCGGCGGGCGGCGGCCAGCAGGAGCGTGACGGCGATGTCGGCGGTGGCGTCCGTCAGCACCCCCGGCGTGTTCCCGACGCACACCCCGCGGGCGGTGCAGGCCGGCACGTCCACGTTGTTGAACCCGACGGCGAAGTTGCTCACCACCTTCAGCCGCGGGGCGGCGTCGAGCAGGGCGGCGTCCACCTTGTCGGTGAGCAGCGACAGGAGCCCGTCGCAGTCCCGGACCCGCTCGCGGAGCACCTCCGGCGGCGGCGGCAGGCGGTCGGGCCACACGTCCACGTCGCACTCGGCGGCCAGGGCTTCGAGCCCCACGGCCGGGATGCGGCGGGCGACGAACACTTTCGGGCGGGGCATGGGGCGGCCGGGGTGG
>JANPKP010000399.1:0-6970 GCA_031426095.1 Gemmataceae bacterium | reverse complement strand
GGAATCGAGAGCGTGCCTCCGGGTCACCAGGCGTGGCGAGTCCGGGTCCGGGGTTGCGGCGCTCGCGGTGCGGGCGAACTGGAGGTGGCATGGAACCCACTCGGACGTTCTCGAAGCGGGTCGTCGATCCCCTCAACTCGGTCGCGTGGTTCGCGATGGACGCCTTCTGGATGTGCCGCCTGGAGTGGCCGGCCTACGTCTTCGCCGGGCTGGCCGTCGTCACCGGCGTCTGGCTGTTGGCGCTCGGCTGGCGGGGGGGCCGGGGCCGCCTGTACGCCGACCTGGGGCTGAACTGCTGGATCGCGATGAACACGGTCTGGCTCGTCTCGGACCTGAACGGGCACCCGACCCCGCTCGCGCTCGCCGGGCCCCTGGCGATCCTGGGTGCCGTCTTCCTCACCGCCGCCGTCTGGCGATCCCAGGACGTCAGCCGTTTGCGGGTCCGGGACCGTTGACCCCGGCGACCCGTCGGGCCGCGCGAGGCCCGCGTCCGGCGTGGGCGGGCGGCGAACGATTCAGTCCACACGACCCGGCCGTCGTGGCGGAGCGGGGCCGCCGAGCGTGTTCGTCCGACCGCGGGAGGGCGTGTACCAGATGGTGAAACCCGACGCGCCGGCCCCCGTCGTCCCCGAACACTCGCCGGTGCGGACGGGATTTTTCCTGCTCGGGGTGGCGTGGGCGGCGTGGCTGCTCGGTCTGGCCCGCGGAGCATGGATTAACTCCTATTTCGTCGGCCCCGGATACGACGTCTCAGATTCGCTCGGCCGGGCGGGGTATGTGGCCGACCGGTTGCTCGCCTTCGACGCGGCGGCGCTGGTCGCTGGGGTTGCGGCCGGGGTCGCGCTGACGGGGGCGAGCCGCACGAGCGGTTGGGCGGTGTTAGCGTGGGTGCTCTTGGTCCCGTCCGTGATGCTACACGGGTTGGTCTTCTTGGTGCACCTCGTCGTGGCCGGTTGAGCCGACGGTTGACGGGGTCGATTCCGTGCGGAAATCCTTCGCCCCCAGGTCTAAGGGGTGGTAGGTTAAGCCCGCCCGATGCGTGCCCCCCGCGTGCTTGCCAGACAGGGTGACCATGACGCTGGACTACCTCTCCCTCGTCATCCTGCTGGCGGGGCTGACGCTCGTCTTCTACACGTTCATCTACATCCACGACATCCCGCACAAGATCGCCGAGGAGCGGCACCACCCGCACGAGGAGGCGATCCACGTCGCCTGCTGGCTCAGCCTGTTCACCCTCCACGCGATCTGGCCGCTCGTCTTCATCTGGGCGGTGTCGCACAAGAAGGGGTCCGGCGGGCCCCACGCGGCGGGCGTCCCGGTCGCCGACCCGGCCGGCCGGGTGGCCGACCTCGAAGCCCGCCTCCAGCGACTCGAAGCCGCCAAGTGAGCGGTCCCCTACCCGGAGCCAGCGCGTGGTCGAACTCATCGTCGGCACCTATGGCGTCCTCTGCTGGCTGCTGTTCAAGAAGTTCAAGGTCATCCCGGTCACCACCTACACGGTCGTCACGGCCATCCTCGGCGGGGGCGTCATCCTCGCCCTGCTGTTCATCTCCCTGTCGGTCTTCCACCCGGTCAGCCACGACGGCCGGATGTACGCGACGGCCGTCCAGGTCGTCCCGAACGTCCGGGGCACGGTCGTCGAGGTCCCGGTGAAGGCGAACCGGCCGTTGAAGGCCGGGGACGTCCTGTTCCGCATCGACCCGCGGCCGTTCCAGATCGAGGTCGATCGGCTGCGGGCCGTCCTGGCCGGCAAGAACGCCAAGTTCGCGCAGCTCGCCGAGCAGCTGGCCGCGGGCGAGGCCGCGAGCCGGCAGGCCCGGGCCAACCTGCTGGTGTCGGAATCGACCTACGACCGGCAGCTCCGGGAGACCCTCGACAACGCCAAGTTGCAGGTCACCCAGGTCCGCGACCGGCTGGCCCTCGCCCAGGCGCAGTACGACCGGGCCAAGGACGCGATGGCCAAGGGCGTGAGCAGCCGGGCCGAGTTCGACCGGGCCGAGGCCCAGTTCAAGTCGCTCCAGTCCGAGCTGGCCCAGGCCGAGGGGGACGAGCGGACGGCCGCGGAGAAGCTGCGGAGCGGGAGCAGCAGCCTCGAAGCCGTCCGCCAGGCGCTGGCCCAGTCCGAGGCCGCCGAGCGGCAGCTCCGCATCCAGCTCCAGTCGCAGAGCGACGGGGTCAACCCCGACGTCCGCGAGACGATGGCCCAGCTCGAACGGGCGACGTGGGAACTCGAACAGACCGTCGTCCGCGCGCCGCGGGACGGCTACGTCCCCCAACTCCTCCTCCAGCCGGGGCAGATGGCCACCCCGCTGCCGCTGAGCCCGCTGATGGTGTTCATCCCGGACGGGCGGCCCGCCCTCATCGCGTCGTTCGACCAGAAGGCGGTCTCCGGGATCGAGCCCGGGATGGAGGCCGAGGCGGTCTTCAAGGCCTACCCGGGGCGGTCGTTCAAGGTCAAGGTCCGGTACGTCCTGCCGGCGATCCGGGAGGGCGAGTTGGACGCCGGCGGGAAGCTCGTCTCGGTCACCCCCGGGCACGGGCACGGCGGCGACGACATCCCCGTGGTGTTCGACTACGAGGACGACGTCGCCGGGCTGACCCTGCCGGCCGGGTCGCAGGCGAGTGTGGCGATCTACACCCACCGGGTCCACGTCCTGTCGCTCGTCCGCAAGATCATCCTGCGGATGAAGAGCTGGGAAAACTACGTCTTCTGAGTCGCACCGCGGCCGGGCCGCGGCACGCTCCTCGTTGCTGCCGCTCGCCGGGTGTGCCCGCCAACCCTCCCCGTGAGAGCCCTCCCATGACCGTTCGCCGTGCCGCCCTGGCCCTCGCCTTACTCGCGCTGCCGGGCGTCGGCCGGGCCGCGCCAGTTACGACCGCCGCCGAGCTGGCGGCCGCCGTCCGCGACGGGGCCGAGGGGGCCACCATCGAGGTCGCCGCCGGCACCTTCGAACTCGACGCCCCGCTGGAGCCGAAGGCCGGCATGACGCTCAAGGGGGCGGGCGTGGACAAGACGACCGTCACCCACACGGCGGCGTGGAAGCCCCCGACCAAGACGCTCCCCGACCCCGAGATGACGACCAAGGGGATGGACACGCGGGCCTTCCTGATCCGGCTGCAAGACAAGGCCGCGGGCATCACCATTTCGGACCTGACGCTCCGCGGGCCGCAGATGCACGGGGCGATCTTCGGGCAGGGGAACGCCGGCCTCCACCTGCACCACCTGCGAATCAAGGAGACGCTCTGGACGGGTGTGCGGACGTTCTCCATGAAGAAGGCGAGGATTCACGACTGCGAGTTCGTGGACGCCGGCGGGCGGTGGGAGAAGGGGCAGCCGGGCGTCAAGGGCGGCATCACCGGCGGGGCGATCTTCCCCATTTGGATGGAGGACTGCGACATCGCCGACAACCGCTTCGTCCGCACCCGCCCGGAGCGGGAGCACGAGTTCTACGGCGTCAAGTGCCGGCAGGGGAAGCGGTGCCGCGTCCACCACAACACCATCGAGGTGAACTTCTCGATCGAGTTCCCGTTCGAGAACGACGAGGACGTGGAGATCGACCACAACGTCCTCGCCGGCACCGTCTCCATCCCCAAGCACGCCGGCGGGCCGGTCCCCAAGAGCGGCCGCACCTTCCACATTCACCACAACTGGTTCCGGGACACGTACGCCATCGAGTTCGTCCGCAACGGCGTCGAGGTCGACCACAACCTGTTCGACTTCGACGCCAAGAAGGACCACGGCAACCTGATCTCGGCGTTCGGGAAGGCCCCGGCGAAGGGGCCGGCGAGCTTCCACAACAACCTCGTGAGCAACCCCGGCCGCGGCGTCATCTGGATGAACGAGCCGTTCAACAACCTGGAGGTCCGCAACAACCACGTCGTCGCCCGGCCCACGGCCACGCCGCGGAAGGACGGGCTGTTCGGGTTCAACCCGGCGTGCGACTTCAAGACGATCACCATCCGCGACAACGTCATCGAGTGCCGGGGCCAGGAGCGGCCGCTGTTGCGGAACAAGGAGAGCTACGGGGCGGTGGTGCGGAACAACGCCCTCACCGGCGTGGCCGACGCGGGCAAGCTCGACAACCCGAAGGGGGACAAGCCGGCCGGCCTCGAAGCGCCGCTCAAGTTCGAGTGCGGGGTTCATGGCGAGTTCGCCGTGGACGGGTGGACGGCGAAGCCGGCGACCGGGGGGAAGCCATGAGCGGGAAGCAGTTCGGCGGGTTCGCGTGTCTGGCCCTGGCGGCGATCGCGGCCACGGCCGGGGCCGTGTCCCTGACCAAGGGCGACGGGCCGGCCGCGGACGACCCGTCGGGCCTCGGCGTCAGCCGGGCGATCGGGGCGTTCCTCGTTCCGCTACTGCTGCTCATCGCCGGGCTGTGGCTGTTCCAGAAGCCGAAGCCCGGCCGGCCCGCATGACGGGGGAATCGGGGGGCGGAATGGCGGGCGTGACCACCGGCCGGGCGGCCGACGCGGGGGCGACGGGCGGCTGGTTCGTCGGGCACTTCGTCCCCGACGAGGCGCGGCGGTCGTCGGCCGTCGAGGTCAAGTGGGGCGTCCACCCGGCGGGGGAGCGGAACGCCGGCGGGTTCGTCGCCAACCGGACGGCGACGACGCTTTCGGTGCTGGTGAGCGGGGCGTTCCGGCTCCGCTTCCGGGCCGGGGCCGAGGTCGAAACGGTCGACCTTCTCGCCCCCGGTCAATACGCCCTCTGGCCCCCGGGCTTGCCGCACGACTGGGAGGCGGTGGCCGACAGCGTCGTCCTCACCGTCCGCTGGCCGTCGGTGCCGAAGGACCAGGCGGAAGCCGGCGGGTAGGCCGCCCGGCGGGGGTGTTCGGCGCGGAGGTTCCTTCCATGGCCCAGGTCTACCCCGTGGTGTGCGACTGCGGGCGGACGCACCCGGTGCCGGGCACGAGCGCCGGGTGCGACCTCACCTGCGGGTGCGGGCGGACGTTCGCCGTCCCGCCGCTCCAGCAGTTGCGGGCGGCGGCCGGCGAGTCGCCGCTGTCGGCCGACCTCATGATCCAGGCGCTCCTCCTCGACGGGGCGCTGCCCGAGGAGAAGGACTGCGTCGCGTGCGAACTGCCGACGGCCGACACGGGGTTCGTGGACGTGAACTGCGAGCGGCCCGAGGTGCAGCGGCGGACGACGTGGGGCTTCAACCCCGTCCCGCTGCTGTTCGGCTGGCTGTCCTTCACCCGCACCACGGCCGTGCGGGAGGTCGGGCGGGACGTCCGCTTTACACTGCCGCTGCGGGTCTGCCGGGAGTGCGGCGGCGGGGCGAACCCCCGGGACCTCCTGCGGCGGGTGCCGCTCTACCGCCGGCTCCTGGAGAAGTACACGGCCGCCACCGTCGGCCCCCTGCGGTTCGGCCCGTGAACCGCCCCCCGCCCCCTCGCGGCGTCGCGGCGGCCTCCGCGGGGGGCCCACGACCGCGGGTCCGCAGGACGGCCGGTCGCCGACGTCACGCGGTAGGCGGGTTCGACATCGTCCCAGGTTCGAGACGGAGGCCCCGGCGTCGCCCATGTTCGACCGACCGACACTCGCCCGCGTCGCCCTCGCCGTGCTCGTCGCGGCCCTGGCGTGGAAGCTCGACGTCCCGGACATGGGCCGGAGGACGCTCGCCACGTTCGACCACGGGCACCTGGGGCACCCGGCGATGGACCTGTTCCAGGACTGGGCGGCGGCCCGCGACCACCGGGACGGGCGGTCGATCTACGGCCCGCTGGACGAGAGCGCCCGCCGCCACGCCGGGGAGATCGGCCTGCCGGAAACGGGCGTGCCGCCGTTCACCCTGAAGGTCAACGCCCACCCGCCGGGGATGGTCCTCCTCGCCCTGCCGCTGGCCCGCCTCGACTTCCTGTCGGCCTACCTCGTCTGGACGTGGGTCGGGGCCGCGTCCCTGCCCGTGAGCCTTTACCTCGTCCTCCGCAGCCTCTCGCCGCCGGTCGGGCCGCGGCCGGCGGCGGTCGCCTCGCTCGCCCTCGCGGCGGCGATGTCGACGGCCTACCCGGTCTTCCTCCAGTTCACCCACGCGAACGTCCAGATGGCCCTCCTGTTCCTCCTGGCCGCGGCCTTCGCCGCCTTCCGCCGCGGGCGGGACGGGCTGTCCGGGGCGCTGGTCGGGGTGGCCGCGGCCATGAAGCTTTTCCCGGGGTTCCTGGTCGTCCCGTTCCTCCTGACGAAGCGGTACCGCGGGGCCGCGGCCGCGGCCGCCGCCTTCGCGGCCCTGAACGGGGCGGCCGCCGCCGAGTTCGGGGCGGGGGCGTTCGCCGAGTTCGTCACCCGGGCCCTGCCGGAAGTCCGCGAGTACCGCGGGACGTACTCCGACGTGTCCGTCGCCGGGGTGTGGGCGAAGCTCTTCGACAAGGGGGGGTACGCGACCGAGTTCGTCGAACTCGCCCACCGCCCGGCCCTCGCCCGGTGGGGGATGGTCGGCTCGACGCTGGCCGTCCTGGCCGCCTACGCCGCGGCGTGGTGGACGGCCCGGCCGGCCGTCGACCCCGGCCGCCTGTTCGGGCTGAGCGTGACGACGATGCTCCTCGTGGCCCCGTCGAGCTGGATTCATTCGCAAATCCTGCTCGTCATCCCGGTCGCGGTCCTCGCCCGGGCGCTCCCCGGGGCCGGGCCCGGGGCGTGGGTTCTCCGCGCGGCCGTCGTCCTCATGTGGTTGCCGACCCGGTACGTCCTCCAGCCGAAGATCGGGCCGCTCGTCTCGGGCGACGGCCTCTTCCGGCCGGTCGAAACCGCGACGTACCTGTCGCTCAACCTCTACGCGATGGCCGCCCTGTTCGCCCTCGGCTGCCTGACGCTGCGGCCCCGCCCCCCGGCCGGCGGGGCCCCGCCCCGATGAACCGCCGCCGCTTCCTCGCCGCCGCGGCGGTGCTGCCGTTCGGGGGGTGCGCCCGCCGCGACGGGCGGGTCGTGCTGGCGTGCGCCCAGGACCGCGAGTTCGCCGAGGGGTTGCTCGCC
>JANPKP010000398.1:0-4590 GCA_031426095.1 Gemmataceae bacterium | reverse complement strand
GCCCGCCCGCTGCAGCGGGCGGGCTTTCGGCACGTTCCCTCACGGAGGACCACCCATGCCCAAGACGGTCGATTGGCTCTACGCCCGCAAGTCGTGCGTCACCTGCCAGAAGGCGACGGCCCACCTGGCCGACGGCGGGACGGCCGTGGCGGAGACGGTGAACGCCACGAAAACGAAGCTCGGCCCGGCCGACGCCCTGGCCCTGCTCGCCGGCGTCGACCGCGTGGTGGCCGCCCGCGGGAAGAAGATCGACACCTTCGATTTGAAGGCGGACCGCCCCGCGGACGACGTGCTGCTCGCCCACCTGATCGGCCCGACGGGCAACCTCCGGGCCCCCACCGCCCGCGTCGGCCGGACTCTGCTCGTGGGTTTCCACCCGGACGCTTACGGGGACGTGCTGGGCGGCTGAGGGAAGCTCGGAGCGGGGAAATTGTAGCAGGTCGTGGTTTCCTCCCGCTTTACCGGGGGACGTGGGAGCGGGAAGCGGATGTCGTTGGCCCGATGTTGGATCGGGCGACCGCGTGATTTAAAAGCGGGAGAATCCGGGGGCACTCGAACATCGACCCGAGCGTCCGCCGGCCCCCGCCCCCACGGCCGCGCGGGATTTTCCACCCCCTTCTCCCCGCCGGCGGGTTACAATTCGCCGACCTCTCGTTCCCGGGGCGATGCACCGTGAGGGCGTTCGACATGGGCCGGTTTCAGGCGGCGGGGTGGCTGGCGGCGCTGGTCGGGTTGTGCTGCGGGGCGGGCACGGGCGTCGCCCTCGAGGCCCCGGCGAAGGCCGAGCCGAAAGCGGAGGCGGTCGCCCGGTACGAGGTCGAGACGCACGTCAACCTCGCCTACCGGACGGACAAGGAGGCCGACGCGGAGAAGCACAGGCTCGACGTGTACGTGCCGAAGGGGGCGAAGGACTTCCCGGTGGTCTTCTTCGTCCACGGCGGCACCTGGCGGTCGGGCAACAAGGGGATGTACGCCCCCGTCGGGCTGGCGCTCGCCAAGTGCGGCATCGGGGCGGTGGTCATCAACTACCGGCTCTCGCCGAAGGTCCAGCACCCGGCCCACGTCGAGGACGTGGCGAGGGCGTTCGCCTGGGCGGTGGCGAACGTCGCCACCTACGGCGGGCGGGCCGACCGGCTGTTCCTGTGCGGGCACTCGGCCGGCGGACACCTGGTGTCGCTCCTGGCCCTGGACGAGCAGTACTTGAAGGCCGTCGGCCGGTCGGTGAAGGACGTGACCGGGGTGGTGTCGGTCAGCGGCGTCTACTCGATCCTCCCCGAGTTCGCCCTCTTCCACCCGATCTTCGGCAAGGACGCGGAGGTCTGCCGGCTGGCGTCGCCGCTGACCCACGCCGCGGGCAAGCACCCGCCGTTCCTGCTCGTGTACGCGGACAAGGAGCTGCCCGGCCTCGACAAGATGGCCAAGGAGATGGACGCGGCGCTCACGAAGGCGAAGTGCGAGGTGGCCCTGAAAGAGATCAAGGATCGGAACCACATTTCCATCATCGTGGGGGCCGCCGGGCCGTCGGACCCGCTCTCGGCCGCCGTCCGCGAGTTCGTGACCCGGCACACGAAGTAGGCCACGCGGCCCCGCGCCGCGTAAAATGCCCCGATGACACACGAACCACCCCCGCAATCGCCCCCGCCCCTCGAGCCGACCCTGACCTTCTGGGGGGCGGCCGGCGGCGTCTCCGGGTCGATGCACCTGCTCGAAGTCGGGCGGCACAAGATCCTCCTCGACTGCGGCCTCCACCAGGGCAAGCGGGAGGAGGCCCGGCAGCGGAACGGCCGCTTCCCGTTCCACCCCGAGCAGATCGACGCGGTCGTCGTCAGCCACGCCCACATCGACCACTGCGGGAACCACCCGAACCTCGTCCGCCAGGGGTTCGACGGGCCGGTCTACTGCACCCCGCCGACGCGGGACTTGCTGAAGATCATGCTCAACGACTCGGCCAAGATTCAGGAGGAAGACGCCGCCCACATCAACATCGCCCGCAACTACGCCGAGCCGTGGGTCCAGCCGCTGTACGCCCACCACGACGTGGAGCGGGCCCTCGCCCAGGTGGTGCAGGTGCCCTACGGGCGGGAGACGGAGATCACCCGGACCGTCAAGTTCCGCTTCGCGGAGGCCGGCCACGTCCTCGGGTCGGCGATGGTCAACTTCACCCTCGCGGCCGCCGACCGGGACCGCACCCTGTCGTTCAGCGGCGACCTGGGGCGGCGGGACATGCCGATCCTGAAGCCGACCGCCGATGTCCCCCCGGCCGACCTGCTGGTGTGCGAGAGCACCTACGGGAACCGCGTCCACCGCCCGCTCGGCGACACCATCGAGAAGCTCTACGCGGCCATAAGCGACACCGTGGATCGCGGCGGAAAGGTGCTGATCCCGGCGTTCAGCCTGGGGCGGACGCAGCTCATCATCCACTTCCTCCAGATCGGCCTGCGGGCGGGCAAGATTCCGAAGCTGCCGATCTTCGTGGACAGCCCGCTCGCCGGGCAGGTGGCCGGCGTCTACCAGGCCCACGCCGACAGCCTGACGGCCGAGGTGGCCCAGGCCGTCCGCGAGGGGCACGGGCTGCTCGGCGGGGACGGGGTGCACTACGTCAAGGAGTTCGAGCAGAGCACGATGCTGGCCACCCGCCCGGGGCCGGCGATCATCATCGCGGCCAGCGGCATGTGCGACGCCGGCCGCATCCAGCAGCACCTCAAGCAACTGGTGGACGACCCGCGTTGCACCGTCGTCCTGGTCAGCTTCCAGGCCCCCGGCACGACCGGCCGGCGGCTCCTGGAGCCGAAGCCGACGGTCCGCTTCCAGGGCCGCGAGTGGAACAAGTGGATCGAGGTCGTCCACCTGGACGGGTTCAGCGGGCACGCCGACCGGGAGGACTTCGCGGCGTACCTCGGGCCGGTGGCGGGGAAGGTGGGCAAGGTGCGGTTGATCCACGGCGAGCGGGAGCAGGCGGCCGCCCTGGCCGAGACGCTACGGGGGCTCGGGTTCCGGGACGTGGCCGTGCCCGACCCGGGCGACCGGGTGGTGATCGGCTGACCGCCCCCGGTTTTTACCGCTTTTAAACGGCGCGTTCTGACCCATCCCGAGTCCCGGGTGTCACTTCCGCGTTCCCGCTCCCACCCCCCCCGGGAAAGCGGGGGAGCCCCCACGTTCGCCCCCGGCTGAACCTCCCCCGCCGCCCCCGGGTCCGGTAGAACAGACCGGGTGGCGGCCCGCCCCCGGGCCGCCCGTTCCCCGGAGCCTCCCCCGTGACCGACAAGCCCCGCTGGTTCCAGACCACCGCCATCGACTACCCGAACAGCCGGCCGCACATCGGCACCGCGTTCGAGAAGCTCGGGGCCGACGTCCAGGCCCGCTACCGGCGGATGGAGGGGTACGACGTCTTCTTCCTAATGGGCAACGACGAGAACACCCTGAAGGTGGCCGACCGGGCGAAGGAACTCGGGCAGGACACCCAGGCGTACTGCGACGACATGGCCCGCCAGTTCCGCGAGGTGTGGGACGCCCTCGACATTTCCTACGACGCCTTCGTGCAGACGAGTCACGAGCGGCACAAGGAGTGTTGCCGCAAGTTCGTCCAGAAGGTGTACGACAACGGGCACATCTACAAGGGGAGCTACGAGGGGTGGTACTGCGCCGGGTGTGAGGAGTTCAAGAGCGACAAGCTCCACGCCGAGAACGCCGGAGCCTGCCCGATCCACAAGCGGCCGCTCGTCCGCCGCTCCGAGCCGTGCTGGTACTTCCGCCTTTCCGGCTTCCAGGACCGGTTGCTCGCGTTCCTCAAGGACAACCCGGGGTTCGTCCAGCCGGAGAGCCGGCGGAACGAGATGATCGGGTTCATCGAGGCCGAGGGCCTCCAAGACTTGAACATCTCCCGGCACGGCGAGCAGTGGGGCATCCGCCTGCCGTTTGACCCGGAGTTCACCGTCTACGTCTGGTTCGACGCCCTCCTGACGTACATCACCGGCATCGGCTACGGGGACGACGAGGCGACGTTCCGCAAGTTCTGGCCGGCCGACATCCACTTCATCGGCAAGGACATTACCCGGTTCCACTGCCACATCTGGCCGGCGATGCTGTGGGCGGCCGGGGAGGAGGCCCCGCGGGCGGTGTTCGGGCACGGGTTCGTGAACAACAACGGGTCCAAGATGGGCAAGACGCTCGGCAACGTCGTCGATCCGATGACGATCATCGCCAGGAGCAACGTCGACGCCTACCGCTACTTCTTCATGCGGGAGTGCCCGTACCCCGGGGACGGCGACTATAGCGGCCAGCGGTACGAGGAGGTGTACGAGTCGGACCTCGTCCGCAAGCTCGGCAACCTCCTGAGCCGGTGCTCGACGCTGACCGTAAAGAGCTACAACAAGATTCTCGACGGGACGGCCGGCCGGACGCCCGCCCCGGTCGTGCCCGACCTGGACTTGGGCAAGTTCGTGGAGGCCGTCCGCGGGCACGTCGAGGGGTGCCGGTACAGCCAGGCGCTCGGGACGGTCGTGCAGGAGCTACTCATCCCGACCGACCTCTACCTGGAAACGCACAAGCCGTGGACGCTGGTGAAGACCGACCCGGCGGCGGCGAAAGAGG
>JANPKP010000397.1:0-35404 GCA_031426095.1 Gemmataceae bacterium | reverse complement strand
CCCACGGCGGCATGATCGACGGCTTCCGCGCCCAGATCACATTCCTGCCCGAGCAGAAGCTCGGCTTCGCACTGCTGAACAACCTCCACGACACCCGAATGAACATGGCGGTCACAAATACCCTGATCGACATGTACTGCGGGCTGGCGCCGCGGGACTGGAACGCCTTCTTCCAAAAGGTGGCGGCCGACGACGAGGCCATGGGAGCCGCCGCCCTCGCCGCCCGCAACGCCGCCCGCAAGCCGAACGTGCCGCCGACGCTCCCGCCGGCCGACTACGCCGGCACCTACGTGCAAGCGGCTTACGGGACGACGACGGTGGCATTAGAGAAGGGCATGCTCGTGCTCAAGTGGAGCAGTTTCGCGACGCCGTTGGAACACTGGGAGGGCGACACCTTCCGGGCCAAGGCCGGCTACTTCGCGGACCAGCTCGTGCCGTTCGCCGTCGCCGACGGGGGGGTAAGGGCCGTGCGGTTCGTGGACCAAGTGTTTGAACGCAAAGCGCCGGAATGACGCCCCGCCGCTAGCTCACGAGCCGGAAGAACAACTCCTCCAGGTCGTCCTCGCGGTACATCGCCCGGAGGTCGTCCGGGGTGCCGCAGGCGACGATCCGGCCGCGGGCCATGACCGCCACCCGGTCGCACAGCTTTTCAACTTCCCGCATGATGTGCGTCGAAAAGAGGATCGTCTTGCCCCGCCCGCGGAGCCGCTTGACGTTCTCCAGCACGGCCCGCTGCACGAGGATGTCGAGCCCGGCCGTCGGCTCGTCGAATATCAGCACCGGCGGGTCGTTCACCAGTGCCCGGGCGATCGATACCTTCTGCTTCATGCCGGTACTCATCTTGGCCCCGGTCACGTCGCGGAAGTCGTTCATCTGAAGGGTCGTGAACAGCTCGCCGAGGCGGGGTTCGAGTACATCCAGCGGGACGCGGTTGAGGCGGCCGTAGTAGCGGACCATCTCCCACGCGGTCATACGGTCGTACACGCCGGTGTTGGCCGACAGGAAGCCGACGTGCCGGCGGACCTCGGCCGCCTGCGTGGCCACGTCGAACCCGGCCACGGTGGCCGAGCCGGCCGACGGGGCGAGAACGGTGCAGAGCATGCGGAGGGTGGTCGTCTTCCCGGCCCCGTTCGGCCCGAGGAGGCCGAAGACTTCGCCGGGGCGGACGGCGAATCGCACCCCGTCCACGGCCGCCACGCGGGAGCCGCCGGGGCCGCGGAACCACTTGCACAGGTCGAGGACTTCGATCATCGGGCGTCGCCCCCGGGTCAGGCCACGGCCGCCGCCGGTTCGATGAGCTGGTAGAAGACGTTTCGCTGCCGCGGCTCCCACCCGGCCTCGCGGATGCACCGCCTGATCTCGTCGAGCGTGAGGTAGTGGACGGTCCCGGCCGACGCCACCACGTTCTCCTCGATCATGAGCGAGCCCATGTCGTTGGCCCCGAAGAAGAGCGCCGCCTGCCCGACCTTCGCCCCCTGCGTGACCCACGACGACTGGATGTTCGGGACGTTGTCGAGGTACATCCGGGCGACGGCCTGCGTCCTGAGGTACTCGAACGCCCCGGCCGGCGGCACGTCGCTCATCTTGTGTCCGGGCTGCATCGTCCAGCCGATGAACGCCGTGAACCCGCCCGTCTCGTCCTGCAAGGAGCGAACCCGGTCGAGGTGTTCGACGCGGTCTTCGAGCGTCTCGACGTGGCCGAACATCATCGTCGCCGTCGACCGGCCGCCGAGCGAGTGCCACACCCGTTGGACCTCGATCCACTCGTCCGAGAGGGCCTTGTTCTTGGTGATGGCCTTGCGGACGCGGTCGACGAGGATTTCGCCGCCGCCGCCGGGGAGCGAGCCGAGGCCGGCGGCCTTGAGCCGCCGCAGCACGTCCACCAGCGGCAGCTTGTTGAGCTTGTGGAAGTGCCACAGCTCCGGCGGGCTGAAGGCGTGGAGGTTCACCTGCGGGTACCGCGCCCGCAGGTCGTGGAGGAGGTCCTCGTACCATTCGAGCTTGAGCGACGGGTGCATGCCGCCCTGCATCAAGACCTGGTCGCCGCCCAGGGCGATCGTCTCCTCGAACTTCTGGTACAGCTCCTCGCGGGGCAGCACGTAGGCGTCGGCGTCGCCGCTCTTGCGGTAGAAGGCGCAGAAGTCGCACACGGCGGCGCAGACGTTCGTGTAGTTGATGTTCCGGTCGATGTTGTACGTGCGGTACGGCTCCGGGTGGAGCCGCATCGTCACCGCGTGGGCGGCCCGGCCGAGGCGGTTGAGGTCGGTGCACCCGAGGAGGGCGACGCCCTCCTCACGCGTGATGCGCTCGCCGTTAGCGGCTTTCGACAAGGCCCGGTCGACGGTAGCGGACAAGGTTCACCCCCTCGGGGGCCAGCCCCAGTTCGGCGGCCAGCGATTGGAACTTCGCGGCCCCGGCCAGCTCCCGCGGGCCGAGGTCGTAGGTGATGATGTTCGCCAGGTAGCGGCGCAGGTAGCCCGCGTCGACGCCCTTCGCGGCCGCCTCCCGGTGGGCGATCACGCCGGAGCGGGACAGGCCGTAAGCCTTCGCCTTGTGGAAGGCCGCTTCCGCCTCCCCGAGGTCGACGCCGTCGCGGACGGCCCACACGGCGTACACGAACGGCAGCCCGGTCCAGTTGGCCCACTCCCACCCGAGGTCGAAGGCGTAGTCGTACCCCGGCAGGCAGGCCCGCATGGCCCGGTCGCCGATGAGCAGCACGGCGTCGGCGTTCACGTCGTCGGCCGGGGCGTCGATCGGCAGCGGCGTGAAGGCCGGCCGCACGCCGTACCGCTTGCGGAGGATGATGCGGGCCAGCGCCGCGCTCGTCCGCGAGCCTTCGTCCAGGGCCACGGTGCGGATCGCGTCCCACGGCACCCGGCTGAACAGGGTGACGCTCAGCACCGGCCCCCGCGACGCGATGGCGATGTGGGGGACGTGCGTGTAGTTCGCCCCGCGGAAGTATTCGATAACGGGAACAAGGCCCACGTCGAGGTCGCCGGCCGCGAGCTGGTCGGCCAGCCGGCTCGGCAGGTCGAGCGACAGTTCGACCACCGGGGCGAAGTCGGTCAGCCCCTCGATGAGGGGCTTGGTGTTCAGGTAGTTGACCGCCCCGACGCGGATCACGCCGTCCATCCCCCGCCGCCTTTCCGGGCCTCGCCGCCGCTCCGGAGCGTTATAGCGGCTCCGGGGCGTGACTCCCACCGATGGAACCGTAGTCGGCATCAGAATGCAACACGCCCCGGGGGAACCCGGGGCGTGTCTGAAGTCGTGTAGCCCACCCCTTTTTCCGGGTTGGGGTTCGACTCACGGGCAGCACGGCACGCACACCGGCACGCATCGCTTGACGCAGTAGCTCACCGTGTACGGCTCTAGCGTGCAAGTTTCGACAGGCACCATCTTCACGCACGTCTCCTGCACCATCTTGCACGTCGTCTCGGGCACGTACCGCACCTTCTGTTCGCACACTTCCTTGACGCGGCACTGGCGGACGGTGCGGCAGTGGTTCTCGCACACCATCTTGCAGGTCGTGTAAGGCACCTGGCGGACGCACTCCTGCGGCACGTAGTCGACCTGCTTGCGGCACTCGTACCGGACGTGGTCCTCGCGGACCATCTTGCAGGTCGTGTACGGGATCTGGCGGGTGAACGTCTGCGGCACCGTGTAGCAGTGCCGCCGCGTCTCGTGGCGGACGTGCTGCTCGGGGACCGTCCGGCAGGTGGTGTACGGGATCGACCGCGTCCTCACCTCGGGCACGCTGTAGCACCGCCGCTGGGTGACGAGCCGGACGTGCGTCTCGGGCACCATACGGCAGGTCGTGTAGGGCACGTGGCGGACGTGCTGCTCGGGCACCGTGTAGCAGCGGTACCGCGTCTCGTGGCGGACGTGCTGGTCGGTCACCATCCGGCACGTCGTGTACGGGATTTGCACGCACTTCTCCTCCGGCACTGTGTAGCACCGGGTCCGCGTCTCGTACCGGACGTGCTGCTCGGGCACCATCCGGCAGACCGTCCGGGTGCAGGGCTGGTACGTCGTGCAGGGCACCTGCCGGCAGACCGGCACCTGGACCGTCGTGCACACCGGCTTGCAGACCGTCTTGCACTCCTTCACCACCCGACACTCCTCGTGCGGCACCCACACTTTTTTGCACACCACCCTACCGGGGCACTGGACCTGCTGCTGGACGACTTTCCCCGGGCAGTACCGGCTCGTGCAGGTGCAGGGGTCGAACTCGCAGGTGCCGGGCAGGCGGACGCACTTCGTCACCACCGGCCCGGGAATATACTCGCTGACCGTCTCGAACCGGCCGCTACAGACCTTCTCGACCCGCTCGGTGACGACCGGCTCCTGGACGTAGCTCACCCGCTGCTCGGTGCGGTAGTCCACTTCCGTCTTGTACGTCGTCACCGGCGTATAGCTCGTGACCGTGTCGTACACGGGCTTCGATACGCAGTACGGCACCGGCACCTGGTACTGCTGCGTCTCCTGCCGGTAGGTCACGTACCGCTGTGTCCGGACGTGCTGCTCGTACACCGGTCGCTGGGTGCAGTACGGGATGGCGACCGTGTACGGCACCGTCTCCTTGCGGTACGTCGTGTACGGCACCGTGCGGACGTGCTGTTCGTACACCGGCCGCTGGGTCACGTGCGTGACCGGCACCTGGAACTCCTCCACCACCGGCCGGTTCACCGTGTACTGCACCTGCCGGACGTGCTGCTCGTGGACGGTGCGGTAGGTGGTGTACGGGATCGCGACGGTGTACTCCTGGACGACCGGCCGGTGACGCGTCTCGCACACCTCGCGGACGTGCTGCTCGTACACCGGGCGGGTCGTGCAGTACGGCACCGCGACCTGGATTTCCCGGGTCACCGGCCGCATCGTCGTGTACCGCTCCTCCCGGCAGTGCTGCTCGTACACCGGCCGCTGGGTTGTGTAGTTCTGCACCGCGTCGAAGTACTCCACGACCTGCCGCGGGACGGTGTACGTCTCGGCCCGGCATGTCGTTTCGTAGACCGGCTTGCAGGTGGTGTACGTCTGCGGCTGGAGGACCGTCTTGGTCACGGGCCGGTAGCAGACCTTCTCGCACCGCTCGGTGACGGTCTGGTACGCGGTGCAACTCTCGGCCACGGGCGGGGCGCACTGGTCGGCGCTCACGCAGTGGCGGGGGAACAGACACGCCCCGCAGTGGGCGGCCCGGGCGGTGGTGGCATTGGCCGCCAGCCCGCCGAGCGCGAGAAGCCATAGTCCTAACGTCTTCCGCATGGCCTTAAACCCCCGAGCGGCTCGTCCTGGGTGCGTGTCACAGTGGAGGCGGTGCCCCGGTGACGGGACACGACCTTAACTTTGCACGAGTGCCGCCCGCGGTGGAGGGAATCGGCCCCGTTCCCGAAGGGTTCCCCACCCCCGCCGCCCCGCGAACCCGCCCAGGGCGCGGGGGCGGCGGGACCGGAGGAATCGGATTGCCCGCCGCGATCCGGTGCGAGGAGCTTGTGGCCGGGCGACCTCACGGGCCGCCCATCACCGGAATTCCCAAACGGCCGTGAAAGATTGGGGCGGGGTCGGTCGTAACCGGGGGCAAGACATCCGCGGACCGTCCGACCCCGGTAAAAGGTGGTGCCCCCATGGCGACCGACGCTCACTCCCTCTGTCTGGAACTCGGCCCCGGTTTGGCGATCGCCCCTAATGCCTCTCCGGCCCAATTCGGGACGCTCGGGTGCATCATCCGCACGTCGGGTCGGCGCTCCCCGTTTATCGCGCCGGGCGTTTACTTTCTGACGAACTACCACGTCATCACCTACGCCGTGCCGAACGGACCGTACCAGGGGGACGGGGTGATCCTCCAGCCAGAATGGGGGTCGGCGAGCGCCACGCCCGCTCCGATTGCGTACCGCTGTGGCAAATACGTTTACGGCGTCCAGGAGCCCGACGCGGACTGTGCCATCTGCTCCATCCACTTCCGGCGGTCGGCCAACAACTTCCCGAAGCGGGACTGGCACTTCAACCACCGGAGGGTCCGGGGGCTCGGGGCGGCACGGGTGGGTGACGTGGTGTACAAATTCGGGGCCCGGAGCGGGTACACGAAAGGGATCGTGGTCGCGGTCGAAAAATTCTTCAGCTCCGGGTCGCGCTCCTTCCAGCGCACTATTCAGATCGTGGGTGCAGACGGGGCCGCTTTCTGCGGGCCCGGCGACTCGGGGTCGATCATCGTCCGCAAGAAGGACGACGTCGCGGTCGGACTGCTGTTCCTCGAAGACACGCACAGCAACGTCGGCGAGGGGGAATCCCCGTTGTGCCGGGAGGGATACGCCTACGACCTGCTGAGCCAACTGAACCATTTCGTCGATCCGAACGGAACGGTGTCACTCGTTTGAGGTCGCCCCGACGCCGGTAGGAGTGCATGAACGCCCCCGCCCCCCTCGACCGCGACGAGTACGTCGAGCAGGCGTACTTCTTCCGCACCTTCCGCGAGCGGCTGGCCGACAACGTGGCCGCCCAGGACGTGCTCGACCGCGTCCACGAGGAGCTACTCTCCACCACGCGCCTGCCGATGGCCGTGCAGTTCCTCGCCACCGACCAGCGGCACACGGGGCTGGTGGCCAGCGGGTTCGGCAAGCTGCCGCACTACTTCACGGCGTTCCAGACGTTCGTCGTCAAGCAGGCCGAGGAGGTGGGGTTCCGGTTCACCATGCCGGCCGCGCTTCTGGTGCTGGAGCGGGAGGCGGCGTACAAGGCGGCCGGGGTGTCGCGGGCCGGGCTATTCGTCTACCAGTTCGAGACAATCGCCCGCAACCGCCTGGGGTACGTGGACGGGCTCACGGCGATGGCCGCCGACCCGGTGTACGACTCCGACTGGCGGGCGTTCCTGGTGGCGTTCCGGCCGCAGGTGGGGTTGGTGGACTTCGGCGACATGCTCTTCGTGCGGTCCGAGCAGTACGTGGCCGAGCGGCGGCGGTCCGAGCCGGGGTACGAGCCGCCGGTGCCGGCCATCTTCGGGCCGAAAGAGGGGAAGATCGCCGGGGCCAGCCGCGGCCGCGATCCGCTCTTCCTGTTCGCCGCCCTCCAGCGCCAACTCGGCTACCCGGAAGTGCCGCGTCCGATGCAGCGGGACGACGCCTCCGTGAAGCTCGACACGATCCTGGTCAAGCTGCGTGAGTTGGAGACGCGGGTGCGGCTCACCGAGAGCGAAGTGCGGGGGCAGGTGGACTTGTCCCAGTTCGGCAAGCCGGACATCCTCAAAGACCTGGACGACGAAGCCGGGCCGAAGCCGTAATGGGGTAAAAAACTCCCGTTACGACCGGCCCGGAGTCAAGCGATTCGCACTGGAATGTCGTTTCGCTACCGCGTTACCGCATCGTTCGGTAGCGGTTCCCCAACCCGCCCGGGGGACGATTGTTCAGCCGACCCCCCCCACCCCGATGCGGTAAATGTCGGTAACGCCCGCGGCAAATTTATGCCGACGGACGGCTGCTGCGGAACGACTGCATCACGTCGTACAGGTCGTCGCTGACCGCCACTTCGTCGTCGAGGAAGTCTTTGACCCAGAGGAAATTCGACCGCTGGGCCATGGTGACGAGGGGAATCAGGTCGCCGAGGCGGACGCGGACGGTCGGCTCGGGCCGCTCCTCGCGCACGTCGTCGGCGGGGGCCTTGTAGACTCGGAGTTGTGCAACCATGACGTACCTCCGGTGAAGAAGCGTGGTCACCCGGGTGGCCCGACCGCCGCACCCTCAGCCTTCGCGGCGTCGGATGCGTTGAGTCGGTCCCGACGGAAACCCGTGCCTCACGGGAAGAGATCGGGCGGCGGCGGCCCCGGACATGACTGCGGAATCGCGAAAAAGGCGGCCGGCGGCCGGCGGGCGATAAGATGGTCCGCGTCGGCAAAAGCGGCCGGCGGTTACGCCCCGGAGGCCCGTTCCGATGGCAACGACGTTCGCGGTCTTCGGCAGCGGCGGCTGGGGCACGGCGGTCGCCCTCCATCTGGCCCAGAACCCTGTCCACCGAGTCCGCCTCTGGAGCGCCCGTGAGGCGACCGGGGCGGCCCTCCGCGGGCGGCGGGAAAACGTGCGACTCCTGCCTGGCGTGCCGATCCCGCCGGCCGTGACGCTCACGACGGACGCCGCCGAGGCCGCCGACGAGGCCGACTGCTGGGTGGCGGCCGTGCCCACCGCCTTCCTCCGCGACGCCGCCGTCCGACTGGCGAGGGTGCGGGGGGCCGACGTGCCGGTGGTCTCGCTCACGAAGGGGATCGAAGCCGGCACCTTCCGCCGGCCGACGGAAATCCTGGGCGAAACGCTCGGCACCGACCGCCTCGCCGTCCTCAGCGGCCCGAGCCACGCCGAAGAGGTGGCCGCCGGGCTGCCCACGTCGGTGGTCGTGGCGTCTGCCGACTCGGGGCTGGCCGGGTGGGTGCAGGCCCGCTTCGGCACCGACCGCTTCCGCGTCTACACGAACGGCGACCTGATCGGCGTCGAACTGGCCGGGGCCCTAAAAAACGTGATCGGGATCGCGGCCGGCGTTTGCGACGGGCTCGGCTTCGGGGACAACGCCAAGGCGGCTTTGCTCACCCGCGGGATGGTGGAAATGACGCGGTTCGGAGTCGCCCACGGGGCCGAGCCGGCGACGTTCGCGGGTTTGGCCGGGGTCGGCGACCTGATCGCCACTTGTTTCAGCCCCCACGGCCGCAACCGCCGCGTCGGCGACCGCCTGGCCCGTGGCGAACCGGCGACGACCGTGCTGGCCGGCCCCCAGGTGGCCGAGGGCGTGTACACCAGCCGCAGCGTCCACGAGCGCACGCAGCGGATGGGCCTGGACGCCCCCATCATGACCGGCGTTTACGAGGTGTTGCACGGCGGCAAGCCGCCGCTCGCGGCGGTGCAAGGGCTCATGGGCCGGCGGCAGCGTTCGGAAGGGTTCTCGTAACGTCGCGGGGCGGTGCCATGCTCTCGATCGCCTTTAAAGAGTGGGCCGTGATCTGCCGGGCACTGGCCGAGGGGCGGCAGTCGCTCATCCTCCGGAAGGGGGGCGTCGCGGAGGAGGGCGGCACCTTCCGGCCCGAACACCCCCGCTTCTGGCTCTACCCTTCGTTCTTCCACGAACACCGCAGCGGCGTCCGCCCCGAGCTCCTGCCGTTACTCGACGCCGCCGAGGCCGACCGCCCCGGCCCGGCCCTCGTCCGCCTCTCGCACTTCGCCGAGGTGACGGACGTGACCTTCGTGGGCGACCTCGCCGCCGCCCTCCGCCTCGCCCCGCTCCACGGCTGGACCGACGACGTGGTGAGGCAACGCTTCCACTACCGCACCACTGGCCTCTACGTCCTCACGGTGCGGGTCTTCCGCGTGCCGATGGTCGTGGACGTACCGGAACGCCCGGAGTACGCCGGGTGCAAGACGTGGGTGGCGTTCGACCACGCCGTGCCGACGGCCGAAGCGGTTCCGGTAATGCCCGCGGCCGCCTTCGCGGAGTACGCCCGGCGGGTGGCCGACGCACTCGCCGGCTGAACCGCGTCGCCGGACCACGTGCCGCGTGCTAGACTTCCCTCACGATGCTCCCCCCCGATCCGCCGCCCGCCATGAACGCCCCCCCCACGCCCGCCCGGCGATGGATCGCCGTCGGTGTCGGGCTGTTCGCGCTCTGGCAGATGGCGTTCCTGGTCGCGTCCAACGTGCTCAATCTCGTCCCGCTGCGGACGAACGGCGCGGAGGACGACATGCCGTACAAGCCGTTCCAGGAGGAGGGGACCTTCACGTCGTTCGAACCGTTCCAGCGGGTGGCGGACGTGGCCGGAGCCGCCCTCGACGCCTACGGCGAGGTGACGGGGCAGGAGCAACAGTGGTCGCTCTTTGCCCCCGGCTTTCCACCGCACTCGCTTTTCACGGCCGTCGACATGACGTTCGCCGACGGCTCAAAGGTCCAGGTCCTCTCCGGGTTCGAGCCGACCGATTACAACAGCCCCCTGATCCGAGCCCCGTTCGTCAATACCCGGCGGTACAACGTCGAGATGCAGTTCACCCCGCCGGTGCTCCAGCACACGGCGGACGCGATGCGGGAGGCGGCCCCTGTCGTGCGGGCTCAGACGTTCTTCTACTTCCGCCAATGCCAGCCGGTGCTGGTGACGTGGCTGCGGTGGCAAATCGCCCAGTACGCAAAGGCCCACCCGGGCCGCGGAGGCCCGGTCGAAGTGGTTTACAACGCCCGGTACATCCCGACACCACTACCGGGCGAGCCGAAAGTGTGGGACAAGCCGGTGCGGGTGCGGCCGCTCGTCCGCTGGTTCCCGACGAAAGCGACGCCCGCGGACGAACTGCCGCTGCAGGTCTACGACGAGGCGGCAAAGCGGTGGGTGACGCTCCTCGAAGCCGGGGGTGAGCGGTGACCAGCGAGCCGATCCACGCCGGCGTCCGCCCCTGGTTCCCCGGCCGCCTCGGCCGGTGGGGCTGGCTCACGGACCCCGTGCCGGCCGAGCGCATGGCGGCCCTCCGCGTCGCCGTCGCGGTCACGCTCCTGCTGGACCTGTGCACCTCCTACCTGCCGTACTTCAACCTGTTCTTCGGCCCGGAATGGTTCGGCGGACGGGAGCCGTCCGGCGGCCGGTTCGTGGCCGGGCACCTCAGCTGGTCGCTCCTCCGCTGGCTGCCCGTGGGGTGGGGGCCGGAGGTGCTGATGGGCGCGTGGCTGGCGTCGGCCGCGGCCCTACTCGTCGGCTGGCGGCCGCTCGTGTCCGGGCTCGTGGCGTGGGCGTGCGCGGTCTCCTTTTACAACTACAACCCGGGGCTGAACAACGGCGGCGACCGCCTTCGGAACGCGCTCCTGCTGACGGTCGCGGCCGGCTGCACGGGGGCCGTGTGGGGCGTGTCGGCGGTGCGGGCGAAGGGCGACACGCGGCCGGTGTTGGTGCCGGGGTGGCCGGCCCGGATGCTGTTCCTTCAACTCGCGGTGCTGTACTTCTTCAGCGGGTACTACAAGTTCATCAGCCCCTCGTGGCAGACCGGGTACGCCATGTATTATGTGGCCCACGAACTGGCCTGGGGTACGGCACCTGGGCTGACCACGGTCGGCCCCGTGTGGGCCCACCAACTCCTGTCGTGGGGCACGCTCGTCTGGGAGCTCGGGTTCCCCGTACTGGCTTTACTACCCGGCACGCGGGCTGTCACCCTCGGGCTCGGCGTCTTCTTCCACGCCCTGACGCTGTTCACCCTCGAAGTCGGCCCCTTCGCCCTGTACGCCATCTCGGCCTACGCGATCTTCGTCCCGTGGGAGCGGTGGGGACGGGCAGACCCGGCCTCACCCGCCGCACGCCCGGCGGACGGCGTCTAGCAACGCCCCCTCGTCCCGCTCGAAGACCGCCCGCAAGTCGAGCCACACCGCCCCGTCTTTCACCCGCCCCACGATGGCCGGCGACCCCGCCCGCAGGCGGGCCGCCACTTCGGCCTCACCCACCCCGGCGGGTGTGACCGCGACCACGGCCGTCGGCACGGCCACGTCGGGGAGCGACCCACCGCCGACGTATGCCACGTCGTCCCGCACGACCACCGACGCTTCCCCGCACGCTTCTCGCAGTCGCGCCGCGAACGCCTCCGACCGCCGCCGCAAGTCGGCGAGCGGCGTCGTCAGCATTCGCAGCGTTGGAATTTCCCGTACGGCCTTCGCCGGGTCGCGGTAGAGGCGGAGGGTGGCGGCGAGGGCGGCGAGCGACATCTTGTCGAGCCGGAAGGCCCGCATGAGCGGGTCGCGTTCGACGGCCTCGATGAGCGGCTTCTTCCCGGCGATGAGCCCGGCTTGCGGCCCGCCGAGGAGTTTATCGCCACTGAAGAGGACGAGGTCAGCCCCGGCCGCGATGCCGGCCGAGACGAGCGGCTCGCCCGGTAACCCGAACGGGGCAAGGTCGATCGCCTGTCCGCTACCGGCGTCGTCGATCACGGCAATGTTGTGCTTGTGCCCCAACTCCACCAGCGCTGGCAGATCGACCGCCTTCGTGAACCCCCGGACCCGGTAGTTGCTGGTGTGGACCCGCATCAAGGCCGCCGTGTCCGGCCCGACCGCCCGCTCGTAATCGGCGACGCGGGTGACGTTCGTGGTGCCGACTTCGCGGAGCGTCGCCCCGCTCACTGCCATGATGTCGGGAATGCGAAACCCGCCGCCGATCTCGATGAGCTGCCCCCGCGACACAACCACCTCACGCCCGGCCGCCACCGCCCGCAACACGATCACCGTCGCGGCGGCGCAGTTGTTCACCGCCGTCGCCGCCTCGGCCCCCGTGATGGCGCGGATGCCGTCCCGGATCGCGTCCTGCCGCGACGAGCGTTTGCCGGTGGCGAGGTCGAGTTCGAGGTTCAGGTAGCCGCGGGCCGCCTCGTATGCGGCGCGGGCCGCCTCCTCATGGAGCGGCGAGCGGCCGAGGTTGGTGTGCAGGACGACGCCCGTGGCGTTGATCACCGGGCGCAATCCCGGGGTCGCGTCGGCGTCGAGCCGGGCCGCGACCCGCGCCGCCACGGCATCGAGGTCGAAGTCGGCCTCGTCGCCGGCCGCCACACGCCGACGCAAGCCTTCGATTTCCTCGCGCACGGCTTCGGCGACGAGGGCGTGCGGGTGCCGGCCGCGTGCGGCGGTGAGGGCGGGCGAATCGAGCAGGGCGTTCACGGGCGGGAGGCGGCGGCGGGGGTTCGACATCGGCGGCCTATAATCGGGTGCGGCGGCGGGCCTCACGCTCGGTTATAGGCGAGGGCGATGGAAATCCACCAGCTCCGGTACTTCGTCGCGGTCGCCGAAACGGGCGGGTTCACCCGGGCGGCCGAGCGTGAGGGCGTCACCCAGCCGTCGCTCAGCGAGCAGGTCATCAAGCTCGAAAAGAACCTCCGCCGCCGGCTGTTCGACCGCATCGGCCGCAAGGTCGTCCTCACCGACGCCGGCCGCGACCTGTTCGGCCGGGCCCAGGCCATCCTCGCCGCGCTGGACGAGGCCGAGCGGGCCGTCCGCGACGCGGCCGAGGGCGGCCGGCTGCGGGTCGGGGCCATCCCCACCGTCGCCCCGTTCCTCCTCCCGGACGCCGTCAAGCGGTTTCGGGCCGGCCACCCGGCCGTCCACCTGCACCTGACGGAGGAACGGACCGAACCGCTCCTCGCCCTCCTGCTCGGCGGCGACCTCGACGTGGGGGTGATGGCCCTCCCGGTCCGCGACGACCACCTTCACGCCGAACCGCTGTTCGCCGAGCCGCTGGTGGTGGCCATCCCCGCCGGCCACAAGCTCGCGGCGAGGAAGGAAGTCCGCCTCTCGGACGTGGTGGACGAGCCGTTCATCTTGCTCGACGACGTCCACTGCCTCGGCGACCAGGTGTTGAGCCTCTGCCGGCGGGGCGGTCTGGAGCCGCAGGTGGTCTGCCGCGGCGAGCAGATCGGCACTCTGTTGGCGATGGTGGCGGCCGGGCAGGGCGTCACCATCGTGCCGGCGATGGCGGCCGCCGGCGACGCCTCCCCGCACCGCGTCTTCCGCCCGATGACGAAGCCGGCCCCGTCCCGCACCCTGTGCGCCGTCTGGCACAAGCAGCGGTACCGGCCGCCGTCCGTGCGGGCCTTCGTGGACGAGTTGAAAGCGAGCCGGGATTAGCCCGCCGGGGCCACGAAGCGGCGGAGGAACTTCACGCCGTTCGTGACGTCGGCGAGTTTGGTGTTGCCCGTCTCGCGTTCGACCGTCAGGTAGCCGTCGTACTCGATGGCCTGGAGGGTGGCGACGTAGGCCATCCACTCGATGTCGCCGGCCCCGAGGGGCACTTCCTGCGACCCCCGGCTCACGGTCGCCGCCCGGGCGTCCCGGGCATGCGTGTGGGCCACCCAGCCCTTAAGGCCGGCGAGGTTGGCGAGCGGGTCGTGGCCGTTCACCAGCATATTGGCCGGGTCGTAGTTCAGCTTCAGGCTGCCGCAGTCGAACGTCGCCAGGTAGTCCCGCACCTTGTCCGCCGGGTCGTACCCCACCTCGAAGGCGATCAAAACGCCGACGCGGTCGCCGAACGGCCCGAGGTTCAACACGGCTTCGCGCAACAACTGGCCACGCGGCGAGGCCGGGTCGTCGGGCAGTTTGGGGCCGGGGACGACGACCGTCCGCGAGCCGAGGTCGCACGCGAACTGCATCACCTTGCGGACGTGGTCGAGCCGCTGCTGCTGGTTCTCGGCCGTGTCGATGCCGTGCCGCAGCGGGCAGTTGACGGCGGTCAGGTCGAGGGCGAACGACTTGAGGAGGTTGCGGAACTCCCGCCGGCCGGTCTCGCCGAGCCGGTCGGGCGTGAGGTCGCCGGCGGCGTCGATCTGGACGCCGGTCGCCCCCATCTTCGCCGCCGCCGCCACGGCCTGCCTCAGCGGCAGGCCGGTCGATTCGGCGACGATTCCGATCCGCAGACGGTTTTTCATACGGGAGGATTCACCACATAGGCACGAAGGGCACGAAGGGGAACAAAATGCATGTTAATCGGGAATCGGCTCGGTGTGGGTGGTAGCCGCCTCGATTCGCTCCCGAATTGTGTCTTCCTTTGTGCCCTTCGTGTTTTTGTGGTGAGTGCATTCCAAAAACTCGGCGAACGGCCGGACGCACTCGCGGAAGCGGTCGGTCGGCAGGTGGACGGTGCCCCACTTCGGGCTGCGGGGCGTCATCCACACGCGGTACTCGCCGGCTTCGACGCCGCGCATCAGGTACGTCTGCTCGCGGAACGTGAACAGGTCCGGCGTCGCGGGGGGCAGGTAGACCGTCGGCTGGACGTGGTAGACGAAGGCCAGCACGCCGCGGAAGTCGGCCCCGAAGTGTGCAGCCCAGCGGTCGAGGCCGTCCACGTCGTCGCGGGTGGACCAGTTCTCCCACACCTTCCTCGGCTTCCCGGGCGGGCCGCCGGGGAACTTCCGCCCCTTTACGTCCACCACCAGCTTCGCCGTGTCCGGGCCGACCACCACGAAGTCGAGGCTCTTGACCGCGTCCCCGCCGAGGAGCGACCGCTTGGCTTCGTCCACGGCCAGGAAGCCGACCTTGCGCTCCCGCAAGTACGCCTCGAACGCCGCCTCGTAGTGGTTGTCGCGGTTCATCGCGTTACCGGATTCCCCCGCTTTTTTCGCACGCGGTCGTCGGAAGCGCCGAGTCCTGAACGGCTTCCGATTCCCCAACCAAATTTTGCGGTAACGCGGGAGCGTTGACGAAATCTGGTACGGTTCCACACTCCGAGTTTGACACCCGCCCGTCACCTGCCCGCGAGAAGATCGCGGACCTGGCCCACCAGCCCCGCCTCCGGCACGGCCGTCTCCTCGCGCTTGACCAGGTCCTTGACCTTCCACACGCCCTTGTCGAACTCCTCGGGGCCGGCGATGACGGCGACGCGGAAACCCTTCTTCTCGGCGAACTGGAACTGCTGGCCGATCTTTTTGGGCTCGGGATAGACCTCGGCCCCGACGCCGGCGGCCCGCAGCGAGCGGGCCACGCGCTGGTAGTCGCCCAGGCGGGCCGCGTCGAACAACACCACCAACACGGGGGCGGGCGACGCCTGGTTGGCGAGCAGCGGGTGCTTCAACTCCTCCATCGCGGCGATGAGCCGGTCGAGGCCGAGCGACGCCCCGACGCCGGGGAGGACTTGCTTCGTGTACTTGCTCGCCAGGTTGTCGTACCGCCCGCCGCTGCACACCGAGCCGATGCCGGGGAGGTCGGTGAGGAAGGTCTCGTAAATCGTGCCAGTGTAGTAGTCGAGCCCGCGGCAGATGCTCAGGTCGATCTTCAAGCGGCCGTCGGGGATGCCGGCGTTCTTAGCCACGGCCAGCAACTCGCGGAGCCGCCGCAGGCCCTCGGCCGCCTTCTCGTTCGGCTCGCCATCGAAGCAGGCTTCGACCTCGTGCAGCACTTCATCGTTGGCCCCGGTCGTCTCCGCCAGGTCGAGCACCTTGCCGGCCTGCTCGGCGGTCACGCCGGCCTCCTTCGCCATCTCCTCGGCCACCTTCTCGCGGCCGATCTTCGGGAGCTTGTCGAGGGAGCGGAGTAGCGGGACCGCCTTGTCCGCGAGGCCGTGCAGTTCGAGCAGGCCGTTGAGCACCATGCGGTTGTTGATGCGGACCTCGAAGCGGTCGAAGCCGATGGCCGCGAACAGGTCGTGGATGACGAGCGCGGTTTCCACGTCGGCGGCGTTCGACGTGGTGCCGATGGTGTCGAAGTCGCACTGCCAGAACTCGCGGTAGCGGCCGCGGCCGGGCCGCTCGCCCCGCCACACCGGGCCCATCGCGTACCGCTTGAACGGGGTGCCGAGCTGGCCGACGTACTGGGCCGCGAAGCGGGCGAACGGCACCGTCAGGTCGAACCGCAGGCCCATCTCCTCCTTCTCGCTCATCGCCCCGCGGACCCGGTAGACGAGCTTGTCCGACTCGTCCCCGCCCTTGCCGAGGAGCACGTCGAGGGCCTCGCACGCCGGCGTGTCGATGGGGGTGAAGCCGTACGAGCGGTACACCCGGCGGGCCGTCTCCAGCACCGCCTCGCGGGCCAGCATGACGCCCGGCAGGTAGTCGCGGAACCCGGACAGGGTGCGGGGCACGATCAGGTTCGACACGCGGACAATCTCCAAGGGCAAAGCCCACCCGTTGCTACGGGTGGGCTTGGTCGGTGCTCACTTCAACACCGCTAACTTACGACCGATTCCGGTAGCGGGAACTCGCCCGTTCGAGGAACCGCTTCTCCTCGTCGGTGAGCGACGCCTTGCCTGTCCGGGCGATCTTTTCGAGGAGCTGGTCCATCCGCTCCTCGTCCTTCTGGCGTTCCTCGTTCTCCCGGTGGATGCGTCGCGCCTTGCGGGCCTGGAGCCAGCGGGCGAGCGGCCCCGGCCGCTTCCGCTTCGGCCGCGGCGGGTCGTCCCGCTCCAGGCTCGTGTACCCGGCCGAGAAGTCGTACCCGAACGGCCCGTCCTCGGCCTCGGACTGGTTGAGGGCCATCGACGAGCTGTAGAGCATGAACAGGCCGAGCCCCATCAGGAGCGTCTCGTTGTACGTGATCGAGAGGATCAGGAAGATGACCGACACCCCGAACCCGCTGTACGCCGCGACCACCGTGCCCTGGCGGTAGGACGACCGAGCCCACACCACCTCCTGGAGGATCCGCCCGCCGTCGAGCGGGTAGGCGGGCAGGAGGTTGAACAGGAGCATCACCCAGCTCATCCAGAAGACGCGGTACGCCCACACCACCCACCCGGGGGCCAGGGCCCGTTCGAACCCGGCCTTCGAGAGGGCCTCGCCGTACTCGGACGTCTGGGTCGATTTGGCCGCGGTGCCCGTCAGGGCCTTCTGGTACTCGTCGTACTTCACCTCGTCGGCCGTGTCCTTGCGGTAAACCCGCACGTCGTAGGCCGAGGTGTACGTCCGGCCGTCGAACCCCTTCACCTGGGCCGCGTAGGGGTCGATGAACGGGTTGAGCCGGGGGAGGAACCCTCCGAATGCCAACAGCAGGGCGGCGAGCACGCAGATGACGGCGTTCACCGCCGGGCCGGCCGCCGTGGTGATGAGGTTCGCCTTCCAGTGGTGCGGCACCTCGGTGTACGCCAGCCCGCCGAGCGGCCAGATCAAGATTTCCTTCGCCTCGCCGTCCACCCGCCGGGCCCCGAAGCAGTGGCCGAACTCGTGGAGGATGACGACGCCGAAGAGGACGACGACGGTGAGCAGGAAGAGGTCGCTCCACCAGACGTGAGGGAAGTCCTTCACCTGCCGGAAAAACAGCCCGAGGGTGATGATGAAGAAAAAGACGTGGACCTTGACCGGAATCCCGAACGCCCGGAAGACCGGCAGCGCCCAGCTCATCGGATCGCGCATCGGCGGTTCCACTCCGGGGACAGGGCGGGGTGCGGGGTTGCGACTCGCTCGCCACCATCCTATCATCGCCGGAAATCGGTCGCAATCAGACCGTGCCCGCCGAACCCGCCCGGGACGACACCCATGCCCCGCGAGATCGTCCACGTCGGCCGGCGGATTCGGGTCGCCGTCGACACGCTCGTGACCGCCGACGGGGTCACGGTGAAGCGGGACGCGGTGCTGCACCCGGGGGCCGTCGTCATTCTCCCCGTTCTCGACTCCGAACACGTCGTACTGCTGCGGAATCAGAGGTTCGTGGTGAACGAGACGCTCTGGGAGGTGCCGGCCGGGACGCTCGAACCGGGCGAGCCGGTCGAGGACTGCGCCCGCCGCGAACTGCTGGAGGAGACGGGGTACGCGGCCGAGCGGTGGCGGTCGCTCGGCTACCTGTACGCCTCGCCGGGGGTGCTGGACGAAAAGCTCCACCTTTTCATCGCCGAGGGGCTGACCCCCGGCCCGGCCAGCCCGGAACCCGGGGAGGAGTTGGAACCCGTCGTCGTCCCGCTCGCGGAGGCCGTGGCGATGTGCCTCCGCGGCGAGATCAAGGACGCCAAGACGGTGACGTGCCTTTTGCTCTGGGAGCGGATGGGCCGAAATCCCTAATGCGGGTTACGCCCCGAACTGGACCGTGAACACCACGTCGTCGAAGCTATCGGCCCCGCCGTTGACCGTGCCCATCAGGTGAAAGCGGTAAGGGTCGCCGGCCGACGGGGCGGGCTGGGACACCTGTTCCGCCCCGAAGGTGCGGACGTGGTTGACACCGCCCGGGTTGGCCGCGTCGAACGAGAAGAAGGCGGTGGGGCCGCCGGAGGCCGCGGCCGCGGCGGCCGTGCCGTTCGGGACGTAGTAGATGCCGAAGTACTGACCGCCGGTCACGCGGAGGTTCGTGCGGGTGCCCGCCGCCACCCCTCTGGCGAAGAGGACGCGGGCTCGGGCCAGCGCGGCCGCGGCGTACCCCGCGTCGCCGGGCTTCAGGCCGTTGATGGTGCCGTCCGCGGCGTCCACCAGGAAAAACCCGACCTCGCCGTTGGCGGTGGTCGAAGTCCCGGGGTTGGCGCTCGTGGACGCCTTCGTGGCCGTTTCGAGGGTGGCGGTCGCCGTCACTTCGCGGCCCGCGGCGGCCTGGACGAGCAGGGCCGCCGACAGCGGGTTGGCGGCGAGCCGGACGGCGACCACCATGTCGTTAAAGTCCCGGTCGCCGCCCCCCGTCAGGTCTTCCCACGAATAGATCGCCTGGCTGGCGGCCGGGTCGTCCACGACGCTGACGTGGGCGATCCCGTCCGGGTTGGCGGCCGCCACGCTGAAGAAGGCGACGGGGCGGCCCGCGTTCGCGGCGTTCGACGGGTTGGTGGCCAGGAATACGGCGCTGGTCGAGTTCTGGACGATGTAGAAGACCAGCACGCCGCCCGAATCGACGGTGACGGCGGAGGTGGTGCCGGCGGCCGCCGACGGGTCGAAGATCACCTGCCGCCTGGCGAGGGCGGCGGCCGCGTACCCGGCACTCCCCGGTGCGTTGCCGTCGACCGTCCCGGCCGCGTCGTCCGCCACGAAGTAGCCGAACTCGCTCCGGTAATCGGACTCGCGGTAGAGGAAATCCACGGCGAGCGACTGGGTGGTGCCGGCCGCGCCCGGGGCCGTGTAGGTGGACTGGAGGCTCGGCGCGAACGTGACCGTCAGACCCGTCAGCGCGGTGGCGGCGTTCTGCGAGCCGGTCGCGGTGGCGGCGACCGTGTTCGCCCCGACCAGGAGCCGCCCCACCGGGAGGGTGAAGGTGTACGTCCCCGCGTTCGCCGTCGGGGTCGCAGTGCCGACGGCCGTGCCGTTGAGGGAGACGGTAACGGTCTGCCCGGCCGGGGCCACGATCGTGAACGTGGGCGTCGGGGCGGCCGTCAGGTCGTCGTCGCTGAGCGGCCCGGTGTCGCTGGCCGCGTCGAGATCGACCGCCCCCGTTACCGTCAGGGTTGCGGACTGGGTGGTGTAGTTGGCGTTGTTGTCGAGCGCCAAGAGGTTGCCGTTGGAGTCCTTGGCCCGGGCAGTCCCGTCGCGGACGCCGAAAGTCAGGGTAATCGGCCCGGCGAACCCGGCCGGGGGCGTCACCGTAACCACCCCGGTCGCCTGGTTCACCTGCGACGTGACGGCCACCGCGGCCCCCCCGGACCCGACGGCCGAGAGGAGCTTGTACGTGAGGGCGTCGCTCTCGGTGTCGGCGGCCGCCAGGGAGAACGTGACCCCGGTGCCGACGGGGGTCGCCTGGCCGGCGACCGCCGCGAGGGTCGGCGGCACGTTCGGCGTGGCCGACACGGTCAGGGTGGCGGTCCGGGTGACGAAGTTCGCGTCGTCGTTCAGTGGCAGTGCGTTGCCGTTCCCGTCGGTCGCCCGGGCGGTCTGGTCGCGGACGCCGAAGGTGAGGGTGATCGGCCCCGAGAACCCGGCCGGCGGCGTCACCGTCACCCGCCGGTTGGCCTGGTCTACAGCTGACGTGACGGCCACCGCGTTCCCGTCGGCGTCGGTGGCCGCGACGAGCTTGTAGGTGAGGGCGTCGTTCTCGGGGTCGGTGCCCGAGAGGGTGAAGGCGGCCGGTGTGTCCCGCGGCACGCTTTGGCCGGCGACGGCGGCTAGGGCCGGCGGTTGGTTCGGGCGGGGCGTCACCGTCAGGGTGAACGTCTGGGTGTCGTAGTTGGCGACGTTATCGACCGGCAGGAGGTTGCCGAATTCGTCGCGGGCGTGGGCGGTCTGGTCGCGGACGCCGACCTTGACCCGGACCGCGCCCGTGAACGTCGCCGGCGGGGTGAGCGTGATCGTGGCCCCGCTCACCTGCGGGTTCAGCGCCACCGCGTTGCCGGACGAGTCCACGGCCGAGAACACTTTGTACGTGAGGTCGTCGTCCTCCAGGTCGGTGGCCGTGAGGGTGAACGACACGGGAACGCCGGCCGGAGTGGACCGCGGGGCCACCGGCCCGAGGAACGGCAGGTCGTTGATAGCGTCCGGTTGGAAGGTGACGTTGAAGGTCGCGCCGGTGCTGTCCGCCCCGCCGTCTGTCGGGGTCACGGAGATACTCGTCGTTCCCGTGTAGCCGTCCGGCGCCGTGACCCGGAGGACGCCGTTCGGGTCGTTCGCCACCACCGACGCGGTGTTGATCCGCACCGTGTTTTGCGGCGACTGCGTCGTCTGGCCGTTCTGGACCCTGAGCGGGGTTCCGATGATCTTGTTGTAAGTGTCGAACCCGGCGACGAGCTGGCCGAAGATCGTGTGGTTGAAATTGAGGTTCTGGAGCGAGAACGACGGGTCGTGGTCGAGGACGGTGACGAAGAACTGCGAGTCGCCCGTGTCGTCGCCCGAATTCGCCATCGCGAGGAGGCCGGGGCTGTTGAAGGTCAGGACCGGGCTGTACTCGTCGTCGAGCGTCACCCCCGAGCCGCCGGTCCCGTTCCCGTTCGGGTCGCCGCCCTGGATCACGAACCCGGGCACGACGCGGTGGATCGTCAGCCCGTTGTAAAAGCCCTGCTGGACGAGCGCCTTGATCCGGGCGCTGGTCGTCGGCGAGAGGGAATCGAACAGCCGGAACGTCAGGTCGCCGCTAAAGGCGTTCCCGTTCGCGTCGGTCCCGGAGACGTTCATCACGACCGTCGTCCCGCCCGTGACGACGTCGATCTGCACGAGCGGGTCGGAACTGCCGGCGGAGTACGTCACCGTGCCCGTCGCGTTCGACGCCGTGAGCGGCACGTACAGGGCCTTCGTGTCGGGCGTGGTGAAGTCGGTGATCGGCGCGAGCGTGGCCGGCACCTCGCGGCCTTCGAGCGTTTCGAGCCGGAGGGGCCGCCGGCGGGGGGCGGCGTTGCGGCGGGAGGGCGTGATCGGACCGAGCAATTTGAAACGGGAAGCCATCAGTCACTCCGGCGGCGGGTGAGTCAGGGTGCGAGTCGGCGGGTGAGTAAGAACTGTAGCAGAAGCGGCGCGAAAGAAGTGTTAAAACGCCCGCAGCTTACCCAGAGGCCCGGGGACGCTCGGCGGGGCGTTCGGGCCTTAGCGGTTGTGTCGGTCGGTCGGACGCACGGTCACTTGGCTCCCGCGGTGCCCGCTTCCTTGCCGTTCTCGACGAACACCACCTTCGCGATCGCCCGCTTGTCCACCGACACGACGAGCGGGCTGGCGAACGTCGCGGTGCCGGCCGGGCCGGCGGTCGCCTTATACTCGACGGTGAGCGTGACACCGTCGGTGGTCACGCCCGTCACTTCGTAGGTCGTGATCGTGTTGCCGCGGTGGATCACGGCTGCCACCACCTTCGTGTCGAACGCCTCCTTCGGTAGCACCACGGGTTTGTAGCCCATCACGAATCCGGTGCCGAACACTTTGTCGAACGCCGTCTGGTCGGTGAGCAGGAGGTAAGAAGCGTCCCCCTTGAGCCCGGCGTTATTCTTCTCGAAATAGTTGCCGTGAACGGTGTACTCGGCCTTCTCCGCCTTCGCCTTATCGGCCGGGACTGGGGCGGCCAAGGCAAGCGTCAACACGAGCGCAATCATGGGGGAGTCCTCGTCAGTGCGGGAGCGGGTTCGGGGCCTGGAACGTCTCCGGCGGCTCGCCCTTGGGCACGATCACCACCCCGGACTCGGTCACGGTGAAGCCGCGGGCGCGGTCGAACGCCGGGTCGTGCCCGACCACGGTGTACGGCGGCAGCTTCACTTCCTTGTCGAGGATCGCCCGGCGGACGCGGCAGTGCCGGCCCACGTCCACGCCGTCGAGGAGGATCGAGTCCTCCACCACGGCGAAGCTATTGACCCGCACCCGGGGGGACAGGACGCTGCCGCGGACCTGCCCGCCGGAGATGATCGACCCGGGGCAGACCATGCTGTCGATCGCCTCCCCGCGGCGGGCGTGGCCGAGCGGGCCGGGGGCGCTGAACACGAACTTCGGCGGCGGCAACTGCGGCTGGAAGGTGCGGATCGGCCACGCGCTGTCGTACAGGTTCAGGACCGGGTCGACGGCCACGAGGTCCATGTTCGCCTGGTAGTAGGCGTCGAGCGTGCCCACGTCCCGCCAGTACGGGATCGACTTCCGGTTCTCGTCCCGAAAGCGGTAAGCCAGCACCCGGTTCCCGGCCCGGATCATGTCCGGGAGGATGTTCTTGCCGAAATCGTGGTCGCTGTCGGCCCGGGCCGCGTCGTCGCAGAGCAGTTCGAACATGAGCCGGGTGTTGAAGACGTAGATGCCCATCGACCCGAGGGCGTGTTCGTGGTCGCCGGGCATCGGGTCGGCGGTCTTCGGCTTCTCCACGAAGTCGGTCACGGCGTCGTCGGCCGTCGTCTTGAGGATGCCGAAGTGCCGCACGTCGGCCAGCGGGACGGGGATGCACCCCACGGTCACGTCGGCCCGCCGCTCGACGTGGAAGCGGATCATGGCCCCGTAGTCCATCTTGTAGATGTGGTCGCCGGCCAGGATGACGACGTACTCGGGGTGCTCCCGCTCGATGCTGTAGATGTTCTGGTAGATGGCGTCGGCGGTGCCCTTGTACCACGTCTCGTCGATCCGCTGCTGCGGCGGCAGCACCTCGACCTCCTCGCCGAGTTCGGTGGACAGGAAGTTCCACCCGACCTGGATGTGCCGGTCGAGGCTGCGGCTCTTGAACTGGGTGAGGACGAACACCTTCCGCAGCCCGCTGTTGAGGCAGTTCGAGAGGGTGAAGTCGATGATGCGGTAGAGCCCGCCGAACGGCACGGCCGGCTTCGCCCGGTCGCGGGTGAGGGGTTCGAGGCGGGTGCCCCTGCCGCCGGCCAGGATCATGGTCAGTACGTTCCGCATGCCGGCCTCCGAGCCATACGCCGAGTCGCCCGCGGGGGAGAGATTGCAGCTATTGTGCCGGACGACGGCGGCCGCGGGTAGTCCACGGGCGGAACGGTCGTTACCGAATCGACGCCTTTGCGTCGTAAACGGCGTGAAGCGCGGCGGCCGCCAGTCCGGGCGAATGCCGCTCCGCCACCCACGGCCGGGAGGAAGCCCCGAGTCGCGCCGCGAGAGCGGCATCGGTCAAGACCGAACAGGTCTTCGAGGCGAGGGCCACGCGGTCGGCGTGGGGGGCGAGCAACCCCGTCTCGCCGTCGCGGATCACGGCCGCGAGGTCGGCCGTGGCCCACCCGAGGACGGGCCGGCCGGCGGCCTGGGCTTCGAGGGCGACGTTCGCCCCGCCGCGGGCGTGCGTCACCCACACGGCTTCGGCGAGCGCGAGGAGTTCCGGCAAGTCGGTCCGCGGGCCGGCGAAACGGATGCGGTAGTCGTCGAAACTCAAGGCGTGACCGAACTCGGCGAGGCTCTGGCGGTCGGGGCCGTCGCCGCAGAGGACGAGGAACAGGTCGGGCGACTCGTACTTGAGGATGTCGAACGCCCAGACGGCGTCACGCAGCCCGGCTATGGGGTCGAGCCGGCCGGCGGCGAGAATCAGGCGGGCGTGAGGTGGCACGTCGATCGAGCGGCGAAAGGCGGCCCCGTCAGGCGGCGGGTCTGGTGGCACCACGGCCGGCGGCACGACGGCGATCTTTTCCGCCGCCACGCCCAACGCCCGATAGCGGGCGGCCTCCGCGTCCGACGCGGCGACCACCCGGTCCGCATGCCGCAGCCGGCGTGTCGTCAGCCAATCGAGCAACCCGTCGCCGGGGAACGACACGCCGGAAACGACGAGTTTGGGCCCGGCCTTCACGAACGCGCTCGCCCGCACTGCCGCCGGGCCGACGGCGTGAAGCACGTCGGCCCCGGACGCCGCGACGGCCCGCCGCAAGGCCCGCGCCCCGGCCACGTCGAGGAACGACCGCAGGAGGAAGCGGCGCACGCGGACGCCGGCCTTCGCGAGCGCGTCGAGCGCCGGCCCGCGCTCGCCGAGGACGCCGACTTCGACCGGGACACAGTCGCGGGGCAGGGCGGGGAGGACGAGCGAAAGCTGCTTCGCGGGTCCGGTCGGCCCGAGGTCGGAGGCGAGGACGAAGACGCGGGGCATGGCGGTTCCGGGTTCGGGGTCCGTCCCGTCAGATCGGCGCGTCGTCCGACAGCACCCCGATGAACGGCAGGTGGCGGTACTCGTCGTTGAAGTCGAGGCCGTACCCGACGACGAACTGGTCGGGGATCACGAACCCCACGAAGTCCGGCTCGAACGCCACCTCCTGGCGGCCGATCTTGCGGAGCAGGACGCCGACCTTCACGGACTTCGCGCCCTTCGTGTGGAGGTGCTCGACCACCTTGCTGATCGTCCGCCCGGTGTCGAGGATGTCGTCGAGCAGCAGCACGTCGCGGCCGGTGAGGTCCGGCAGCAGTTCGTCCCGGATGGTGAGGCTGCCGGGGGTGGTGGCGGTGCCGCGATAACTACTGGCGGTGATGAACGCGACGCGGACCGGGAGGTCCATCCGCCGCAGCAGGTCGGCCGTGAACATCAGGCACCCGGTGAGGATGCCGACGGCCGTGACCGGGCGGCCGTCGTATGCCCGGGCGACCTCGCCGGCCAGCTCGTCGAGCCGGGCCTCGATGCGGTCGGCGGGGATCAGCACGTCCATCGCGGAACCCATGCCCGGGGGTCGGGGGAGGGTGTCAGTGTGCGGCGGCGGGGGGGAAGTTTCAAGCTCCAACTTCACCCGCCGCCGTGCCCGCCCGTTGTAAAGGGTGGGCTTTTACGGGTCACGTCCCGCCCGGAGTCAGCGTCCCTAACGCCTCGACCAGCAGCCGGGCCGACTGCCGGGCGTCCGCGAGCGGGTCGTGTTCCGGCAACTCGGCCGGGAGCCGCTTGCGGACGTACGGGCTGATCCCGGCGGCGTGGAGGAACGACATGAGTTCGTGCAGCGGGAACGGCCCCTCGCGGTCGCGGCCGCCGTCCGGCTGAGTGCGGCTGTTGCCGCGGACAACGGGCCGAACGTCGTCCACGCACGCGATCAGGAAGCGGGCCTCGACGGGCCAGCCGTTGTCGGCCACCAGCACCGCCCCCTGGGCCCGCCACTTCTGCCACGCCAGCCAGAACTCGCGGCGGACTTCGGCCGGCGTCATCCGCGTGTCGGCCATCGGCGGGCAGTGGAGGCCCACCCACCCGCGGCCGAACTCCGTCCCGCTCGCGGCCGACGGCGGGCACGCCTCCCGGCGTGCTTCCAGCTCCTTGCCCATCGAATCGACCACCACCCACCCGGCGGCGTACCCCTCCCCGTGCAGGCCGATGCTCTCCACGTCGAGGACCATCCACAGCTTGGGCACGCTCATTCTCCCATCGCCGCCGCGACCACCGCCCGGTCGCCGTACGTGGCCCGGAGGTTGTCCGGGGTGAAGACTTCGGCCACGGGACCGCTGGCGATCACGCGGACGTTCAGGAGCGTCACGCGGTCGAAGTACTCGGCCACGGTCGAGAGGTCGTGGTGGACGACGAGGACGGTGCGGCCGCGGGAGCGGAGTTCGCGCAGAATCTCGACGATGGCCCGCTCGCTGACCGCGTCCACCCCCTGGAACGGCTCGTCCATGAGGTACACGGAGGCGTCCTGCACGAGCGCCCGGGCCAGGAACACCCGCTGCTGCTGGCCGCCGGAAAGCTGGCTGATCTGCCGCCCCGCGAACGCCGACAGGCCCACGCGGTCGAGCGCGTCGGCGGCCGCCTTCCGCTCTCCCGCCCCGGGCCGGCGGAACCAGCCGACGCGGCCGTAGGTGCCCATCAGCACCACGTCGGCCGCGGTCGTCGGGAAGTCCCAGTCGACGGAGCCACGCTGGGGAACGTACGCGATCGCCCGGCGGTTTCGGACGAGTGATCCGCCTTGCACCAGCACCCGGCCGGAGACGGGGCGGATGAGGCCGAGCACGGCCTTCACGAGCGTCGTCTTGCCGGCCCCGTTCGGGCCGACGACGGCCATCAGCACCCCCGCCGGCACGCTCAGGTCCACGTCCCAGAGGACCGGCTTGTCGCGGTACGCCACCGTCAGGTCGTGGACTTCGACGGCAGGTGAGGGTTCGGACATGCTACTTCGACAAAGCCCCCACGATGACGTTCACGTTGTGCCGGATCATCCCCGGGTAGGTGCCGCCCGGCGTGCCCGGTTCGCCGAGGGCGTCCGAGTAGAGGGCGTCGCCGTCGCCGACGAGCCGCACCTCGAACTTATGGTCGCTCCGCACCGTGTCGAGGACTTTTTGCAGCCCGGTGGTGGGCACCGACGTTTCCCCGAACACGGCCGGAATCTTCCGGGTGCCGAGGAACCTGGCGAGGTCGTCGATCTCCTTCGTGTTCGTTTCGCCGGCCGTGCTCACGCCCTGTACGCCGCGGACCTCGAACCCGTAAGCCCGGCCGAAGTACCCGAAGGCGTCGTGGCTCGTCACCAGCACCCGCTTCTCCTTCGGGAGCTTGCCGACCGTCTCTTTGACCTCGCGGTCGAGGGCGTCGAGTTCCTTGAGGTAGGCGTCGGCGTTCGCCCGGAAGGCGTCGGCGTGGGCCGGGTCGGCGGCCACCAACTCGTCGCGGACGCAAGCGACGGCCTTCATCCAAAGCCGCACGTCGAACCAGACGTGCGGGTCGTGGGCCCCCGCCCCGGCCTCCGCGATCTCGGCGGGCCGTAGATCGGTGGAGGGGTCGAGCGTTTTCGTGACGGCGACCGCGACGCCGCGGCCCGGCTTGTCCAGTACGTCGGCCATCTTCCCTTCGAGGTGGAGGCCGTTGTGGAAGACGAGGCGGGCGTCGGACAGCTTGCGGGCGTCGCCCCCGGTCGGTGCGTAGCGGTGGGGGTCGATTCCAGGCCCCATGAGCGTATCGACCGCGACGTGATCGCCGCCGACACGCGAGACGGCGTCGGCCACAATGGACGTCGTGCAGAGGACGCGGAGCTTGCCGTCGTCGGTCCCGGGGCCGCCGGGGCTTTCGCAACCGGCGACGAGACCCGCGAGCAGAGCCGGAAGGATAAGGTGGCGTGAGAACATGTGCGACAGTGACCCCGAAGGATGAATGATAGGCGGCCCTAAGCCATACTTTTAGTGTAGGCGTAGATCAATCCAGACTCCAGCCCAACGCAACGGTTCTCGTGCCATTGCAAATCGAAGGGCGAGCTAATTCCCAAGACTCCCGCTTTACCGGGGGTGGTGGGAGCGGTCACAGATAACCGTAATGATGGTATAGTCTTCGGTCAAAATGATTCGCAAAAAAGCGGTAAAAACCGGGAGCGGTGCCGTCGAACACTGCTACGAGAGTGCCAAGTCGGCGATGATGGCCGACCACCGTCCGGGGCATAAACTGAGAGTGTCACGTCCCCGACACGTACTGGTGAGCGATGAACGTCCTCGTGATCGGCAAAGGTGGCCGGGAACACGCCCTGGTGTGGCGGCTAGCCCAGTCGCCGCGGGCGGGGAAGGTGTTCTGCGCCCCGGGCAACGCCGGCACCGCCCGCGACGGGGTGAACGTGCCCATCGAGTCGATCGACGCCGATAAACTGGCCCGCTTCTGCAAGAAGGAGAACGTCGGACTGGTGGTCATCGGCCCGGAAGACCCGCTCGCGGCCGGTCTCTCGGACTACTTGCGGGAGCGGAAGATCAAGGTGTTCGGCCCGTCGAAGGACGCCGCCCGGATCGAGGGGAGCAAGGTCTTCAGCAAGACGCTCATGCGGCACGCCGACGTGCCGACGGCCGACTTCCGCGTGTTCGACCACCCGGACCACGCCCGGACGTACGTCGAGACCCGCGACTACCCGGTGGTGGTCAAGGCCGACGGGCTGGCGGCCGGCAAGGGAGTGATGGTGTGCGACCGCACCGCCGACGCCCTGAAGGCGGTCGAGCGGATCATGGTCCGCGAGGAGTTCGGGCAGAAGGCCGGCCGGCAGGTGGTGGTCGAGAAGAAGATGGACGGCCCGGAACTGAGCCTACTCGCGCTGGTGAGCGGGCGGACGATCCTGACGCTCCCCTCGACGCAGGACCACAAGCCGGCCCTCGACGGCGACAAGGGGCCGAACACCGGCGGCATGGGGGCGTACTGCCCGGCCCCGGCGGCCACCCCGGAGTTGCTGGCCGAGGCGGAGGCGGGGGTGTTCGTGCCCATCGTCCACGCCATGAAGCGGGGCCGCTACCCGTTCCAGGGGGTGTTGTTCGCCGGCCTGATGCTCACGCCTCAAGGGATGCGGGTCTTGGAGTTCAACTGCCGCTTCGGCGACCCCGAGACCCAGACGATCCTGATGCGGCTCAAGACCGACCTGCTCGACCTCCTCGAAGCCGTGGCCGACGAGCGGCTGGGCGAGTACGCCGGGAACGGCATCGACTGGGACCCGCGGCCGTCGGTCTGCGTCGTCCTCTGCTCGGGCGGCTACCCGGGGAGGTACGACACCGGCAAGCCGATCGCCGGGTTGGAGGAGGCGGCGAAGGTGCCGGACGTGAAGGTGTTCCACGCCGGGACGAAGCTGGCCAACAACCGGGTGGAAACCGACGGCGGCCGGGTGCTGGCGGTGACGGCCCTGGGCGACGACCTGGCGGCCGCGAAGGCCCGGGCCTACGAAGCGGTCAAGCTCATCAGCTTCGCGGGGATGCACTACCGGACGGACATCGCGGACAAGGCGCTCGGCCGGTCGAGTTAGGGCATCACTTCGGAAACCGCGACTCGCCCGACTTCCACGCCGTCGAGGACAACCGGCACGGCGTCGCCAGGCTTGTAATCGTCCCTTTTGCCGTAAGCCGGCGCGTCGGCCGGGCCGGACGGCCGTGTGAATACTTCAACCACGCGGTCTACGAGGTTAACCACCCAGTAGGCGGGGATGCCGGCGCGGGCGTAGATGCGGGCCTTATCGAGCCGGTCGATGTCGAGAGACGACGCTGAAACTTCGACGAGTAGGCCGACATCGGCGGGCAACGGGTGGCGGGCGAGGTAACGGTTCCGAGGCCCACGGACCACGGCCAAGTCCGGCTCCGGCTCGCTGTTCAAGATCGTGAGTGCCCTCTTGCCGCGGCAGAACCAACCGCTCGGCAGCAGAGGGGGCAATGCCCCTTCGAGCCCGTCCAGCGTGCTGTCGTGGGGTGTGCCGCGGGCCATCTTCTGCACCATGTAGCCTTCGAGCAGTTCGACCGGCTCACCTTCGGGCAGGACGCCGGTTCGGATCATGTGGTGATACTGGTCGATGGTGAATTGCCGGAACGTGGCCGAACTCGAGAAACCCGGCACCTGCGGCACTGTCGCGGTCGCCATTTTTAATCACCCTTGGATGCAGGCAGTGTTTTACCACACGCGCCGCGCCGCACTCAACCCGCAACAACTGCCCGCCGGCCCCGCACCACCACCCGCCCGGACGCCAGCAGTTCGATCGCCTCCGGGTACGCCTCGCACTCGGCCCCGAAGACGCGGGCGGCCAGGGTGTCGGGGTCGTCGGCCTCCCGCACCGGGACGCACTTCTGCACGAGAATCGGACCCGTGTCGTAGGTGTCGTCCACCAGGTGCACGGTGCAGCCGCTCACCTTCGCCCCGTGTTTCAGTACCGCCTCGTGGACGTGGTGGCCGTACATCCCTTTACCGCCGAAAGCCGGGAGGAGCGACGGGTGGACGTTCATCACCCGATGTCGATGGTCGGCCGGCACCGGCAGGAGGTGGAGCCACCCGGCCATGCAAACGAGGTCGGGGCGGAAGGCGCGGAGGGCGGCCCACACGCGGTCCGAGAAGGATAACCCGGGCATGCCTTCGTCCTCTTTCCGCCTCGGCACCACCACAACGTGTACCCCCGCCCGCTCGGCCCGGCCGACGGCCGGCACGTCGGCCCGGCTCGACACGACGCCCACCACCTTCCCGGCGAGGCGGCCGACGGCCTGGCGGTCGAGGAGGTTCTGCAGGGTCGTGCCGCCGCCGCTGACGAGGACCGCGAGCCGGACCGGGTCGGCCATTTCCGCCGCTCCTATGATGGGGTAGGGCCACTGGCCCGGGCTTCCGCGCTGCAAAGCCGCCGCCGTTGTTTTATGCTGTACGGACGCCGGGCGATCGACCCGGGAGGGAAAGGAACCGCCCGCGGATGGACGGACTGTACCACGAACTCGCCCGCAGGACCGACCCGGCCAAGCTGGTCGGCTACCTGAACTTCTCCGACGGCCGCCCCGACCCCCGGTGGCAGCGGCTGTTAGCGGACGCCGTCGGCCACCTCCTGGAGCGGGGCGAGGCCGCCCCGTGGGCGGCGCTCGCCGTCTGGATTCGGCAGGCGTGCGACGAGCTCCAAAGCTCCGGGTCGGCCGCGTTCCGCGACACCGCCCAGGCACGGGCGGTGGCCGATGTCGCCCTCGTGCGGGTGCCGGCCGCGTACCGCCGCCACCATGCCGACTTGCTGGCCCACCAGGACGACGGCAACCTGTTCACCGCCTACTTCCTGGCCCGGGCGTGTGAGGCCGTGTTGCGCCAGGGGCCGCCCTGGGACGAACCCGACCGGCTGACCGCCGGGGCCGTCGCCGCGTTCGACGATTACGTCGGCTACCGCCCGATCGCCGTCCTCGAAACCCGGCCGAACACCGACTACTATTCGCACGAGAAAATCCGTCCCGTCCCCGTCTACCTGAAGGGGGCCGGGGTCGCCCCCGGGCGGTACGCCGACCTCGTCCGCCCCGCCCTCGACCTGTTGACGAAGACCGACCGCGGGCTGCTGGACGACGCCTGTTTCGACCCGGACAAGCTCGACGAACTGGCCTTCGACCCGCGGGCCCACGACCACTTCCACCCGATCAACAAGCGGCCGAACGTGCTGTTCGGCGAGTGGGACCCGCAGACCATCGACGGCCGCGGCTTCTACCGCCGCTTCGTGCTCCGCGAAGCCACCCTGCAAACGCTCCTGACGTGGTACGCGCCACCGGCGGGCAAAAAGGTGCCGGGCGACGCCCTCCCGGGCACGGCCGGCGAGCGTCTCTTCGAGTCGGCGGCCGTCCTGGCCGGCACCGTCCTCATGGGGGCCGGCGTCAGCGGGGCCGGGCCGAACTACTACGATTCGTCGGTGACGCTCGCCAAGCTGGTGCCGAAGATCGCCCGGTACCGCGACGGGTTCTACCAGAAGCTCCTCGATAACCTCCCCGGCCCGCACGGCGAGCGGCTCCGGGACGAGGCGAAGAAGCGGCGGCAGCCGTTCGCCGGGGTCCGCCAATTCCTGAACCAGGCCATCGCCAACCAGCGGGCGGCCCACCTCCAGGACCGGCGGCTGGCCCAACTGTTCGCCGCGATGGGCTACCCGGACGCCGCCCGCCGCCGCGCCGCCATGATCCCCGCCCCGGCCGTCAGATTCGGCACCGAGGTTCGCCTCCGCCAGACGGAAACCGACTTCGCTATCCAGCGGAGCGACCTCGCCCACGCCGCCAAATTGCTCGACGAGGTGGAGGTATTGTTGCGACGCGGGATCGACTGCGGGGCGGTCATCGACCCGTGGAACATCCTGGGCTATCAGGGGCTATTCCCGATCTTCCCGAGCCGCGACGACACCGTCCGCGACCCCCGGGCGGAGGAGCTGATCGTCACGCTCGGCCGGCAGTTCGACCTGTACGCCCGCCTCCAGTCGGCCGCCGCGGTGGCCGGCGGCGACCCGCCCCCGGAGCGGGTGTCCGGGGCCATGCGGGACCTCGCCGACTGGTGGGACCGCTTCGCCACGTCGGCCGTGTCGGACCTGCCCCGCATCCAGGGCGGCGAGCGGGCCGACGCATCGGACCACGTCGCCCGGGCGCTCGCCGCGTGGTCGAAGCGCGACCCGGCGACCAACGACATCGCCTTCTGGCGGCAGCACCGCGACGGGTTCACGAGCCCGGCGGCGTTCGCCCAGGTGATCGACGCCCTCCTCGAACACGCCGAGTGGCGGGCCGCCATGGGCCTTCTCATGACCTGGCTCTCGGCGGCCGACAGGGTGCCGCTCGAAGACCCGTCGGCGTCGTTCGACAAGCTCGCCGAGCGCTGGCTGCGGGCCGTCGCCCGGGCCGAGGCGCTGCCGGCCGGCGACCGCGTCGGGCTCGTCCGCCGCTTCTTCGAACTGCTGGAGGCGAACGCGGCCGACGGGTGGGAGCTGCCCGAGTTCCTGCCCGGCGGCGCGAAGGGGGCGACGGTCGGGGACGACGACGCGGCCGAGGGCGGCGAGTTCGACTCGGCCTACGAGGGGGTCACGTTCAAGGACTCGGCCGACGACGGCGAGGAAGGCTCCGTCGCGGACGGCGGCGGGGGCAAGCCGGCGACCGACTTTCCCCTCGAAGGCGAGTCCGAGGGGCTGGAAAAGCAACTCCGCTTCCTTCTCGCGGTCGCCAAGCTGTGGCGGACGGCCGCCCGCCCGGTGCTCTGGATGCGGGCCGACAACCCGCCGTTCGACGCCCTCGCCGACTGGCTCGCCACGGCCCGCCGCAACCACGCCGGCCTCACCCGCCTGCTCGACACGCTCTATCAGGTGCCGGTGCCCGAGCCGGTGAGCGGGCACGAGGCGATGATCGAGTTCGACCGCCGCCGGGCGTTGAAGGGCCATCTGCTCGACCTCGGCGTCGCCGTCTGCGTCGAGATGGACCGGGCCGCCCGCGCGCTCTCCGCCGTGCTGGTGCAGAGCCCCGAACTCCCGGCGTCCGCCGCGAGCCAGCCGAACCCGCCGGCCGCCTCCCCGACCTGGGAACCGCTGGCCATCCGTCTCGAAAAGGCCATCGGTCGCAGCGACCCCGGGCAGGTGCGGAAGCTCTTGCCGGGGTTCGTCGGCCTCTTCCGGCACGAGCCGTTGCTGTACTGCCCGCCGTCGGACGGGGGGAAGCCGCGGGAGGTGTTGCGGGCGCAAACGGCCCTGCACGTCCTCGAAGACCTCGTCACCCGGCTGCCCCGTCTCGGCCTGCTGCGGGAGACGTTCGCGCTCACCAAGCTGGCCCGCCAGATGGAGTGGAACGGCCCGCCGGAGGGCCGCCGCGTCAGCAGCTTCGACCAGCTGTTCCGCACCGCCCTGACCCGCGTGGTGGACGCCCTCCTGACGGCCGCGAACGACGCCGGGGACGAGGCGGGGGCCGACGGGCCGCTCTCCAACCTGCTCTTCCAGGTGGCCGAGGCGTTCCAGTCGCTCTGGGTCGAGCACAGCCAGTCGTTGCGGCTCTCGGTGCTCGAGTCGGTCGGCGACGACGCCGACTGGGGGCCGGTCCGCGACTTCGTGAAGACTTACGGCGGCGACCTGTTCACCGTCCCGTTCCTGGCCCTGTCGAACATGCGGGGCATCCTCGCCCGCGGGGTCGCGGCGTGGCTCGACCAGGAGGCCGAGGGGGGCGACGCCGACCGCCGGCCGAAGCTCGTGGACGAGTGGGAGGCCGGCAAAGTGGACCGCACCCGCACCGCCCGCACCCTCGAAGTGGCCCTGCAAGCCCTCGTGGAACACTACGACGAGTACCGCGACTACAACACGACGACCACGCAGTCCGACTACGGCGAGAACCTGTACATCCTGCTCGACTTCCTCCGCCTGAAGGTGGCCTACGACCGCTACGCGTGGCGGATGCGGCCCCTGGCACTCGCCCACGAGGTGCTTTGCAAACGCGGGCAAGAGGGGCTGGCGGCCAAGTGGCGGGACTTCATCGCCGACAAGACGAAGCGGCTCTCGGGCGAATTGCTCGACACCCTGGGTCAACGCGAGACGGCTTACGGCATCCGCCTGCGGTCCGTCCGCGACCGGCTCGAAGAGCGCTTCCTGTGGCCGCTGGAGATCGACCGGGCGGCCGCCCGCGTCGCCCCGGCGGCGGCCGCCGCCCGTGCGGGGGAAGGGGAGGACAACCCCGCCTTCACCGGCCTGCAGGCGGCCATGACGCCGCTCGCCGAGAACGTCAGCGGCGTCGGCCTCGAAGCCCCGGCGTGGGTCCGCCGGCTGGAGGAGGCGTTGCGCCAGTCCCGCGACGGCAACGCTGCCGACAAGGACGCCGACGGCAACCTGCCGCTGCGGGGGTTGGACTTCGGCGAACTGCGGCGACAACTTTCGGATTGGGACAAGCCGCTGGGAAGTGATTGAGCCCCCCGAGTCGTGACTACGCGGGGCCGTCCACGAACCGCACGTCCGACATCGCCACCGCCGTTTTGAGTCGCGCGAGGTAGTCCGCCCGCGTGACCTCCACGGCCCCCATCGTGGCCGTGTGGTCGGTCACCATCTGCACGTCGAATAGCACGTAACCACGCGCACTTAGCCGCTCCACGAGTGCCACAAGAGCGACCTTTGAGGCGTCCGTCCGGCGGTGGAACATCGACTCGCCGGCGAACAGTCCGCCCGCCGCCACCCCGTACACGCCGCCGACCAACTCGCCGCCGTGCCACACCTCGACACTGTGGGCGTGCCCGAGGCGGTGCAGTTCCGTGTAGGCGGCCAGCATCCCCGGCGTCACCCAAGTGCCCTCCTCGCGGTTCTCGCCGCACGCCTTCATTACGTCCGCGAATGCCGTATTCACGGTGGTGGTGAAGGTGCCGGAGCGGATGGTGCGGGCGAGGCGGCGGGAGACGTGGAGGCCGTCGAGGGGGATGACGCCGCGGGGGTCGGGCGACCACCAGAGTACCGGGTCGCCGTCGTTGAACCAGGGGAACCCGCCGTCGGCGTAGGCGGCCAGCAGGGTGGGCGGCAGCAGGTCGCCGCCGACGCCCACGAGGCCGT
>JANPKP010000396.1:0-7510 GCA_031426095.1 Gemmataceae bacterium | reverse complement strand
CAGAGTTCGCGTCTGCGGCTTAGCTTGCGGCCATCAGCCACTCCAGTGCGCGGCCTACCACTGGTTGCTGGTCGATCAAAGTGAGTTGGCGCCGGCGCAAGAGCTCGGCTACCTCGTTGACGTTCATGTTCGTCTGGGTGCCGCTGCCGGTCTGCCACACCCGCAGCGGGAAGTGGTCGTCGAGGGTGCCGGCGATCACCTCGTCGGCGGCGGCGGCGACAAGTCCCGCCTTGTCGGCGGCGAGGAGCCCGAGGTCGCGGTTGGTGAGGGCGGCGGCCTTCTTGAGGACGCCGAACGCTCGAAGGATCGGCCGCGGCATGGTGTCGGTGCCGACCGCGAAGTGGACGAGGGAGCGGGCCGTCTGGGCCCCGTAGTAGCGGTCGGCCGGGACGCGAATCTTGCCCATGCTGTCGGTTTCGAGGCGGAACGCGGACATGCGGCGGTCCTGGTGCGGGTGGTGGGGGGGCGGGGGAGGGGGTTAGTATAAGGAACCGACGGCCCTCAACCCGGCACGCGAGCAGGGCAACGAATTGGCCACGGCTTTGCCGCCCCGACGGGGCGACCGAGAATAGCCAGGGCCGTCAGGCCCTGGATCACGCAGGCCCGCGATGGATGTGCAGCCCCGACGGGGGGGCGACCCGTTAACGCCTTCGCGGGTCGCCCCGTGGGGCTACGACTTCATTTCGCGGGGGTGGTGTTCAGGGGTTCCGCTCCGCTCCACCCCTGGCCATTGACGGTGGCCCCGTCGGGGCCGCGAGCAAAGGTCTCGCTAACGACACCGGCCCCGGGGGTAACCCCGGGGCCGGTCGCGTTCCGTCATCCCGTCATCCACTTACCGGCGGTCGCGGCGGTCGTCCCGGCGGTCGCCGCGGTCGAGGGCCCGGTCGACCTGGCGGGCGGCCCGCGGGGTCACGCCGTAGAACTTGTACGTCTGCTCCTGGTACGTCGGGGCGGCGAAGTTCGGGTACTGCTGGGTGGTGTACGTCGGGATCGCCTTGTACTGCTCCTGGGTGATGTTCACCGTGGCCGACCGCTGCTCGAAGTTGAACTGGGCAGCCTGGTAGGGGACCGACACCAGCTTGCCTTCGTTCTGCACGATCAGGTACTCGATCATCCCGTCGTCGGCGAACACGATGTCGTCCACCGTGCCGACGGCCAGCCCGCCCTGGATGCTCACCTTCGTGCTCAGCACGTCCTTGGCCCGGAACGTCCGCTGGGCCTGCCCGCCGCGGTTGTCGGCCGGCTGGGTCGCCGGGACCTGGTTGGCGGTCGTGGCCGGGGTCGTTTCGACCGGGCGGGTGGCCGTACCGGGGCGGACGGCCGGGTCGACCGGGCGGGTGCCGGGGATCGGATCGACCTGGACGGGCCGGGTGCCGGGGACCGGATCGACCGGGCGGCCGACCGGCGGCTGGGCCGAGGCCGGGGCGACGGCGAGCCAGGCGGCGAGGGCGGACCCGGCGAGCATTGCGGTGCGGATCATGAGACTTGACTCCTGTGTCAGGGAAAGGGCGGTCGGTGCGACGGTGACCCCACGTGGGTTGTGACCGTTGGAGGGCGACCGGCGGAGTGCGGAGTCAAGCAACCGACGTGCCGTCGTGACAATATCGGGGCGACGAGTACGAGGCTCCGCAAGGTCGGAGCGGGGAAACGCGGCGGATTTCGGCGACGCTCCCGCGTTACCGCAAAATTCGGTAAGGGAACCGCAACCCATTCCGAAGCCGACAGATGGGACGACGACGTTCGAAAAAAGCGGGAGAATCCGGTAACGCCAGGTTGGCGGCCCGGGGTTTGGCGGGCGACTCGGGGGGAGATTTCGGCCCCCAATATGGCGATCGTGGTGGGAGAGCGAGGAGTCGGTCGCTAGCCTTCCCCCCGCCGCGCGTCGAGGTGCGCGAAGACGATTCGGATCTGGTCGTAGCTCACTTCCTCGTTGAGCGCCAGGTAGACCGGTTTGAGGCGGGCGGTGCCGTGCTCCTCGGCCGCGGCCGCCACCCGCTCGCACACCTCCTCCGGCACCCACCCGAAGATGTCGCCCGGCTTCTCGAACCGCACGAAGTCGGCCAGGTAGTCGTTGATCGTCGGCCGGCTCAACCCCGTCTGGTGGATCACGTCCTCGACGGAGCCGCCGTCGCGGAACAGCTCGAACGCCAGCTCGCGCTTGGGCGACGGCTTGGCCGGCGGCAGCTTCGGAACCACCGGGGCGAACGTCACCGGCGCCCCCACGTCGGTCGGCAGCCCCTTCTCGCGGCAGTGGCCGGCGATGGCGTTGAGGAACGCCGGCCCGAACTCGGCGAGCTTCTTCTCGCCGACGCCGGAGACCCGCCGCATGGCCGCCGGCGTGGTCGGCCGGCCGCGGCTGAACTCGGCGAGCACCGTGTCCGGGAACACCTGGTACGGCGGCACCCCGAGCCGGGCGGCCGTCTGCCGCCGCAGTTGCCGCAGCGTCTCGAACAGGTCGGCGTCCGCCCCCTCGGGCAAGACCCCGGGTTCGCGTCCCGTGTCTCGTGTCCCTTGTCCCGTGTCCCCTTTTCCCCGCCGCCCCTTCCGGGCCAGCTTGATGAGCCGCACCTGCCGCTCGCCCTTCATGACGGCCCACGACGCCGCGTTGAGCTTGAGGATCGGGTACTCGCCCTCGGCCTGGTGGAGCACCTCCTGGCCGATGAGCTGGTAAATCCAGTCGCGGAGGTCGGCCTTGTGAACGTCGCGGAGGATGCCGTGGGTGGAGAGCTTGTCGTGCCCCCGGCCGCGGACGGCGGCGGTGTCGGCCCCCCGCAGCACCTCCACGACGTGGGCGATGCCGAACCCCTCCTTCACACGGGCCACGCACGAGAGCACCTTCTGGGCGACGACCGTGGCGTCCGGCACCTCGTCCGTGTCGCCCAGGCACAGGTCGCACGCCCCGCAGTTCTCCTTCTCGAACTCCTGGCCGAAGTAGTTGACGAGCTGCTTGTGCCGGCAGACCGCGCCGCGGCAGTAGCGGGCCATCTCCTCGATGTGCTTGAGCGTGGAGGCGAGGAACGCCGGGTCGGCCCCGGCCTCGGCCGACGACTTCTCGCTGATCGACTTGAGCGTCAACACGTCGGCCCCGGTGTAGAACAGCACGCACTCGCTCGGCAGCCCGTCGCGGCCGGCCCGGCCGGTCTCCTGCTGGTAGTGTTCGAGCGACTTGGGCATGGCCGCGTGGACCACGAAGCGGACGTTCGAGCGATCGATCCCCATGCCGAAGGCGATGGTGGCGACGACCACGTCCGCTTCTTCCGCCGAGAACTCCTCGTGCGACCGCCGGCGTTCGTCGGCGCTCATCCCGGCGTGGTACGGCACCGCCCGGTAGCCGGCCGCCTTGAGGGCGGACGCGGTGGAATCCACGTCCTTGCGGCGGAGGCAGTAGACGATCCCGGCGTCGCCAGGGTGGCGGTCGAGGACTTCGATCACTTGCGCGAGCAAGTCGAGCTGCGGTAGCACGCGGTACGTGAGGTTCGGCCGGTCGAAGCTGCCGACGAACACCTCGGGGTCGTGTAGCCTCAACTGGTCGATGATGTCGTGGCGGACCGGCTCGGTGGCGGTCGCCGTGTAGGCGTGGACGGCGGCCCCGGGGAAGAACTCCTTGAGGCGGGCGAGCTGGCGGTACTCGGGCCGGAAGTCGTGCCCCCAGTGGCTGACGCAGTGGGCCTCGTCCACGGCCACGGTGTGAACGCCGGCGTCCCGCAGCACCCGGGCCGTGTCGGTGTTCACGAGCCGCTCGGGAGACGTGAACGCCAGCCGCACCCGGCCGTTCAGGATGTCCCCCTCGGCGTCGGCCCGTTCGCGGCCCGTGAGGGTGCTGTCGAGCCGGACGGCGGGCACGCCGATGCGGGCCAGCCCGTCGCACTGGTCCTTCATGAGCGCGATGAGCGGCGACACGACGACGGTGAGCCCGCCACGAACGACGGCCGGGGCCTGGTAGCAGAGCGACTTGCCGCCGCCGGTGGGCAGCACGACGAGCGAATCCCGGCCGTCGAGGGCGGCCCGAATAGCGTGGGCCTGGAGCGGCCGCAGCGTGCGGAACCCCCAGTGCCGCTCGACGGCGTCGAGCAGAGCCGGGGGCAAAACGGGCGCGTGGCTCATGCCGGACTCGGGTGCGGGGCGTATCGGGGGCGTTGGTGGACGATTGTACCCCAACGCGGCCGAAAAGCGAAAGCCCACCCGCCGGCGGCGGGTGGGCTTTGGGGGCGACTTTCTCTCGCAGTCTCGGGTGGTAAGCTGTAGACTTTCATCGGCCCACACTGCCCCACCGACCGTCGATCCTTGGAGTCCGGGCCGATGGTTCCGACGCTTCAATCGCTATGGCTCGTCGATGCGGTAGAACTCGACTCCGAGACGGGAAAAGTCAGCCTCTCCGGGTTGTTCAACCGCGTCGATGTGCCGGCTGACGCCGACTATGCAGCCGGGGCGACGATCTTCTTCTCCCTGCGGGGCGTACACGGCGAAGTCCGCCTGACACTGCTCTACGTCGATCTGTTGGACGACGCGGCGCTGCTCGAACGGCCAATCCGGATCGAGGGCCAACCGCTCGAAACGACGGACGTGAGCGTTCGGGTGAATCAAATCCCGGTGCCGCACCCCGGGAGTTACGCCTGGGAACTGTTCTACGGCGCGGAATCGCTCGGCTCGGCCCGCATCGACGTGGTGGTCGCGGATTGAAGTGGAGGGTGAGACATGGCGGGCACGACTCGGAAGGCCGGAGGCGGGTTCACCGAACCGGACGCCCAGAGCGACTGGGTCGAACACCACGACGACACCTACCGATACCCGATTTACCTGTTCGAGCGGGACGGCCGGTTCGTGGCGACCGCTGCCACCGTCCCGAACGTCGTGGCGGACGGCAGTACGGAGGACGACGCCCTCACCGCTGTGCGGGGCGTTCTCGCCGATTTGCTTCGGGCGAGAAAAGCCGGTGGCGAGGGGTTGCGCCGGGCAGACGTACAACCGCCTCCCGATTCGGCCAGTCGGTGGGTGATTGTCCGCCTCGGCGGGTAATGCGGATTCACACCCTCAACTTCATTGGGCGGCGGGCGGGGCCGGTGGGCGCTCTTGCGTCACCATCAAGTCGTAAGCGTCCTGAATGTTGTCCCGAAGCTCATCCAGCGTCTCGCCCTGGCTGAACACGCCGGGGACTTCGACCAGTCGGCCGACGTACCAGTCGCCATCCTGCCAGAATTCGAGCGTGAATTGACCGCGCATGATGCTCGTCCCCGGGTGATGCTGCCGGTCAGTTGTTTGCCGCACCTGTGGGTGAACCGGGAGTGGTTTCCGCGACAGCTTGAGTGTACCATTTGCCGTTCGGGGAGTTGATCACGTCTACGTTGCCGACACGCTGCCACCCTTCGCGGACGAGGCGGTCCACCTCTTCTCGAAGTTTTCTTCGCTGTCTGCCTGGCAAATGCGGTATCGCATGGCTGGTTCCTCGCACCCTCACGTTGCGGCCTACTCGGGGGACTGACGCTGTTGCGCCCAAGCCACGTATTCCCTTGCCCTTTCCATCCCCTGGACCAAATCAACCGGGAGCCCATACACCCGGTAGCGAGTGATCTCCGCTTCGGTTCTCTCCCGCCAGTGCCAGGACACGAACTCGGAGGCCGTCCGGGTCACACCGGCGGCCTCCGAGGGCTTGACCTCGATGATCCGAACCGCCCGTTCGTTGACGTAAACCACGATGTCGAAGCGATCCCGCCGTCCTGGGACGCGGACCTCCGCGTGGGCATCCCACCCCAGCCTCCGCAACTCCACGAGCAGGTGAGCTTGGATGACGAATTCCCGGTCGTGTTCCCGACCCCTGGGGTATGGGATGTCAATGGCTGAGGGGGGCGTGACCCGCTCCCACGTCGGCCTGTCGTCCAGCGGGCCACCGCACGTACAGAGGTGGCCGGGACCGCCTTTCGGAACTTCGGGAATGAGTTTCACCAGCCGACCGCGGTGTCGGCAGACGCCCTCGATCCCTTGGTAGATACGAGGCTTCTTGACCCTCCCCATGAACTCCCCCTCGACAGGACCGCCACCCCTTCCACCCCTCAAATCACCGTCCCGTCCGGGATCACGGCCCCTCGCGGCACGCATACGATGCCGTCGCGGATGTGGTACATGCCGTTCGGGCCGTCGGCCTCCTGCTTGTGGCCCTTGTTCACGATCCGCACGCCCTTGCCGATCCGGCAGTCCTTGTCCAGCAGCGCCCCCTCGATCACCGCCCCGTCGCCCACGTTCAGGTCCGGCCGGCCGGCGGCCGCGTTCGCCGCCCGGTCGGCGTCCGACTCGTACCCGTCCGCCCCGATCAGCACCGTGTCCTTCAGCACGCAGTTCTTGCCCACCCGGCTCCGCACCCCGATCAGGCACCGCTCCAGCTTGCTGCCGGTGCCGACGATGCACCCGTCGGCCAGCATGGTCTCGTCCAGCGTCGCCCCCGTCACCCGGCTCGACGGCAGGTTCCGCATCCGCGTGTAGATCACCCCGTCCGGGGCGAAGAAGTCGAACGGCGGCTCCGAACTCGCCAGCGCCAGGCTCGACTCGTGGTAGCTGCGGATGGTGCCCAGATCCTCCCAGTACCCGTCGAACAGGTGGGCGAAGATCTGCTTCGCCTGGATGCTCCGCGGGAACACCTCCTTGCCGAAGTCGGTGGCCAGCGGCTTGGCGAGCAGGGTTTCGTACAGGACGGACGTGTTGAACAGGTAGATGCCCATGTTCGCCAGGTAGTGCCGGCCCTTGCACGGGATGCCGCGGCGCTCGATCCAGTCGGCCTCGGTGAAGTACGGCTCCCGCTCCTCGGCCGTCTTCGGCTTCTCCACGAACCCGGTCACCCGGCCGTCGTCGGTCATGCTCAGGAGGCCGAACCCGGGGGTGTCCCGCTCCGGCACCGGGATGGCCGCGATGGTGATGTCGGCCTTCGACTCGCGGTGCGTCTTAACGAGGTCGCGGAAGTCCATCCGGTACAGCTGGTCGCCGGACAGGATGAGCACCTGGTCGGGGTTCTCCCGGCGGATGTACGAGAAGTTCTGGCGGACGGCGTCGGCCGTCCCCTGGTACCAGTCGGCCGTCTCGTTCGTCTGCTGGGCGGCCAGCACCTCGACGAACGCCTTGCTGAACATGTCGAACTTGTACGTGTTGCCGATGTGCCGGTGGAGGCTGACCGACAGGAACTGCGTCAGGACGTAAATCTGGTGCAGGTCGCTGTTGAGGCAGTTGCTGATCGGGATGTCGATGAGCCGGTACTTGCCGGCCACGGGCACGGCCGGCTTGGACCGCGACTTGGTGAGCGGGAACAGGCGGGACCCGCGGCCCCCCCCCAGGATGATGGACAGCACGGACGACATGGCGAGTGCCTCGGAAGAGGGGGTGGACGGCCGGGTGTTATGGTAGCGACGGGACACGGGACACCGGACACCGGACACCGGAAAAAGCCGCCAATAGGTGGGAAACCCCGCATAAAAACCGGTACCCGGTCACCTGTACCCTGTGCGGCCCACATTGGAAAACACCACCC
>JANPKP010000395.1:0-4874 GCA_031426095.1 Gemmataceae bacterium | reverse complement strand
CCGTCACCACGGTCGCCCCTCCGGGGCTCGGTTCCATTTCGCACACGCCGACCTGGGGCTCCCGCCCCAGGCTACGAACGGCCGCCGCTCCGCGGCTCAAAACACAATCCGCCGCCTGTCTGATCCTCGGGATCCCGCGTCCCGATCCGCGTCACCCGCGTCCCGTCGCCGGACGCCCTCACGCCCGGGTGATGCCGGTCACGGTGTCGAACGCCTGCCGCAACTCGTCCGCGTTCTGCGGGCGGTCGGCCGGGTCCTTCGAGAGCATCCACAGGCAAAGGTCGGACGCCAGCGGGGGGATGCCGTCGGCCCGCTGGGTCGGCGGCACCGGGGCGGCGTTCAGGTGCTGGAAGATCACCTGCACCCGGTTGCGGCCCTCGAACGGCAGCCGGCCCGTCAGCGCCTCGTAGAGCGTCACGCCGAGCGAGTAGATGTCCGCCCGGTGGTCGACCGTCGAGGCGTCCTTGGCCTGCTCCGGGGCGATGTAGGCGGCGGTGCCGGCCAGCTCGGGGCCGGTCCGGGCCTCGAACGACGGCCCCCGCACCGCCTTCGCCAGCCCGAAGTCGATCAGCTTGCCGACCCCGTTCGGGCCGACCAGGATGTTGTCCGGCTTCACGTCCCGGTGGACGAGCCCGGCCCGCCACACGGCCCCGAGGGCGTCGGCCATCTGGGAGACGAGGTACAGGGCCCAGTTGGCCGGTAACGCCCCGCCGCCGCGGAGCATCTCGCCGAGCGGCCGGCCCTCGAAGAACTCGGTCACGAGGTACGGCCAGCGGGGGTCGAACCCGAAGTCGAGGAAGCGGAGGACCTGCGGGTGCTTGACCCGGGCCAGCGACGCGGCCTCGGTCCGCATCTGCTTGAGCGCCGCCGGCCGGTCGTAGACGTTCGCCCAGTTGATGACCTTGACGGCCACCGGGCACGACCGGGCCTCGTCCCACGCCCGGTAGACGTGGCACGACACGCCCTCGCCGAGCTTGTCTTGCAGAACGTAGGAGCCGATCCGGGCCCCCGGCTCGGGGGCCGGCTGGACCGCGGGCTGCTCCCACGCCTCGCACACCTCCGGCGGGATGTCGCGGGAGGCGTAGCGGATCGTCCGCGTCTCCCCGGCCTGCATCGACACGGTGCCGATGGCGGACGACGGGGCCGGCGGCGGGGTGGCCACCGCGGCGGCGTTCGGGTCCATCTCGTGGAGGTCGGGCACGGGGGCGAGTCTCGGGGTGGCGGCCGGCGGCGGGGGGCCGGCGGCCGCTCTCGGGGGTGGGGAGGGGGTCAAACCGGGCGGGCGGTGCCGATTCCAGTTTAACCGCTGGCACATCCCGTGCCGCCCGCACAGTCGCCGTCTTTTCACCAGTCGATACGCCGCCCGGGCCGTGCGAAACGGTCGGGGCGACGCGGCGGCCTGTGCCGGCCGTGCGGGTTGTGCCAACCTTAGCACACGCCGTAGAGGGGCCCGTACTTTTCCTTCAGGTACGACGTGAACGCCGCCGGCCCCGGGAGCGCCCCCGTCGCCCGCCGGCACAGATCCGCCGCGCGGAACCGCTGGCCGTGCCGGTGGATGTTGGCCGTCAGCCACTCCCGCAGGGGGGCGAAGTCGCCCCGCCGGAAGAGTTCCGCCGTCGCCTCAGTCCCGCCCAGAGCCGCCGTCGCCGCGGCCATGAACTGGGCCGCCAGGAGGTTGCCGAGGGTGTACGTCGGGAAGTACCCGAGCCCGCCGAACGCCCAGTGGATGTCCTGCAGACATCCTTTCGCGTCGTCGGGCACGTCCAGCCCCAGGTAGCTCTTGATTTTCGCGTTCCACGCCGTCGGCAAGTCGGACACCGGCAGGTTTCCCGACAGCAAATCCAGCTCCAGCTCGAACCGGACGGCGACGTGCAGGTTGTACGTCGCCTCGTCCGCCTCCACGCGGATGAGCGACGGCCGCACGTCGTTCACGGCCAGGGCGAAGGCGTCCGCGTCCACGTCGGCGAGGGCGGCCGGGAAGGCCTGCTTGGCCCGCGGCAGGAAGTGGTCCCAGAACGCCCGCCCGCGGCCCACCTGGTTCTCCCACAGCCGCGACTGGGACTCGTGGACGCCGAGCGAGCAGGCCGACCCGAGGGGGGTGCCGTAGTGTTCCGCCGGGAGGTGCTGTTCGTAGATCGCGTGGCCGGTCTCGTGGAGGGTGCCGAAGAACGCCTCGTTGAAGAACCGGGGGTTGTACCGCGTCGTGATGCGGCAGTCGCCGGGGCCGACGCCCGAGCAGAACGGGTGGGCCGTGGTGTCCATCCGCCCGCCGGCGAAGTCGAACCCGAACGCGGCGGCGGCGCCCTCCGCGAACAACCGCTGGCGGTCCACCGGGAAGTCGCGTTCGAGGATCGTGCGGTCGGGCTTCCGCGGCGACTCCGCGATGGCCTTCACGAGCGGCACGAGTTCGGCCGTCAGCCCCGCGAACATCGTCGTCAGTTCGGCGGCCGTCGCCCCCGGCTCGTACTCGTCGATGAGCGCGTCGAACGGGTGCCCCTTGTAGCCCACCGCGGCCGCCTCCTCGCGCTTGAGGGCGACGACCTTTTCGAGCCACGGCCGGAAGGTGGGGAAGTGGCCCTTCCCCTTCGCCTCCTGCCACGCCTCCTGGGCCCCGGTGGTGACGCGGGCCAGCTCCTCGACCAGCCGCGGCGGCAGCTTGGTGGCCCGGTCGAACCCCCGCCGCCACTCGCGGACGTTCGCCGCTTCGGGTGCGTCCGCGTCGGCGACGAGCGACGAGCCTTCGACCGCCGCCAGGAGTTCCCCGAGCTTCGGGTCGGTGGCCTTGCCGTGGGCCAGCCCGGCGAGGAAGGCGAGCTGGTCGCCGCGCAGCGTGGCCCCCTTGCGGGGCATGTACGTCTGCTGGTCCCACCCGAGGACGGCGGCACACGAGTTGACGAGGGCGACCTCCTTCGAGCGGCGGGCGAGGTCGGCGTAGGCGTCGGCGGGGGTCATCGGCACTCCTGTCCGGGCGGCGGGCGGCGGGATAAGGTCGGTGTAGGGAGAACGCGGCGGGCGAGAACCGACGGGGGCGGGGAATGGCCGACCGACTCGTGACGATCGCCACCTTCGACCTGCCGGCGAAGGCCCGGCTGGCCCAGAACGCGCTGGCCGAGGCCGGGGTCCGGGCGGTCGTGGCCGACGAGGCGGTGGTGGCGATGGAGTGGCTCTTGTCGAACGCCGTCGGCGGGGTCAAGGTGCAGGTGTGGGCCGGCGACGAGGACCGGGCCGTCGCGGCCCTGGAGGCGGCGTTCGGGGAACGCGGGGAGGGGTTCGGCGGCGTCACCCCCGAGGAGTTGGCCGCCGAGGCCGAGGCCGCCGCCCCGGAAGCCGACGAGCCCGACAAGCCCGACCTCCCTGCGGCCCCGCCCCCGGCGGCCCCCGCGGCGGACGACGACGACCCGGCCGACGCCCTGACGGAACGCGAACACTACGCCCGGCGGGCGTTCTACGCCGCCCTCTTCGGGCTGGTGGTGCCGATCCTCCTGTTCCTCTCGCTGTACCTCGTCATGATGGCGTGGTCGTCCGAGGGGGCGCTGCGGCCGCGGGCGAAGCGGTGGGCGGTGGCGGCCGCCGCGATGACCGCCGGCGGGCTGGTCGCCTGGTGGGGCTGGGTGACGTGGTGGCGGCCGACGGACTTCTTCAACATCCTCTGACCCGCCGCCGGGGCGAGCCCGCATGTCGTTCGAGACCGCCGCCGCCCCGCACCCGGACGACACCATCGCGGCCCTGTCGTCGGCCCCCGGCGGCGGGCCGCGGGCGATCGTCCGCGTCAGCGGGCCGAAGGCCCGGGGGGTGGTGGCGGCGGTGTTCGCGGCGGAAGAACCTCTCCCCCCAACCCCCTCCCCCAAGAAGGGAGGGGGGGCCGGATTGAAGCCCCTTCCCTTCTTGGGGGTGGGGGTTGGGGGAGGGGTTCCGCGGACGCTTATCCCCGGCCACGTCCGCCTCTCGGGCGTGCATTCCCCGCTGCCCGCCGACCTTTATTTCTTCCCCGGCCCCCGCTCGTACACCGGGCAGGACCTCGCCGAACTCCACACCGTCGGCTCGCCGCCGCTGGTCGAGCGGCTCGTCGCGGACCTCCTCGCGGCGGGGGCCCGGCCGGCCCGCCCCGGGGAGTTCACCCTGCGGGCGTTCCTGGCCGGCAAGCTCGACCTGCCCCGGGCCGAGGCCGTCCACGCCGTCATCGAGGCCGGCACCGACGCCGACCTCACGCGGGCCCTGGCCCAGCTCGCCGGCGGCGTCACCCGCCCCCTGGAGCGGGTGCGCGACGACCTCCTGAACCTCCTCGCCGACCTCGAAGCCGGCCTCGACTTCGCCGACGAGGGGATCGAGTTCGTGCCCAAGCCGGCCGCCCTCGCCCGCCTCGACGCGGCGGCCACGCGGCTCGACGAGCTTCAACGCCAACTCGACGACCGCGGGGTGAGCGGCCGGCCGGTGCGGGTGGCCCTGGTGGGCGAGCCGAACGCCGGCAAGAGCAGCCTGTTCAACGCCCTCGCCGGCCGCCCCGAGGCGCTCGTGAGCCCCGACGCCGGCACCACCCGCGACTACCTCACGACGCCGCTCACGCTCGCCGGCGTGAGTGTGGAACTGATCGACACCGCCGGCTGGCAGGCCGCGAACACGACCATCGAGGAGCAAGCCCAGGCCCTCGGCCGCGAGCAAGCCGCCCGGGCCGACGTGCTGCTCTGGTGCGTCGAACCCGGCCGCGACTTCGCCCCCGCGGACGCCGCCACGCTGGAAGCCACGGGGGCGGACGTGCTGCGGGTGCGAACCAAAGCGGACACGGTCGGGAAGGACGCGGGGCGCGGGGCGCGGGGCACGGGGGGAGATTTTGGGCCCCCGGCCCCCGGCCCCCGGCCCCCGGGCGGTCGCAACAC
>JANPKP010000394.1:0-4526 GCA_031426095.1 Gemmataceae bacterium | reverse complement strand
GCGACGCGCTCACGCGCGAGGCGAACAAGGTCGAGAACCGCGGGTACGCCGACAACGGCATCCAGAACTACAAGGACGCCGCGGCCGAGTTCATGCGGCGGAAGTTCGGCGTCACGCTCGACCCGGTGACCGAGGTGTGCCACGGCATCGGGACGAAGCCCATCTACGCCACCCTGCCGGCCACCCTCATCAACCCCGGCGACGTGACGCTCATGACGGTGCCCGGCTACCCCGTCGCCGGCACCCACACGCGGTACTACGGCGGCGAGGTCCATCGCCTGCCGCTGCTCGAAAAGAACGGCTTCTTCCCGGACCTCGACGGCATCCCGGACGACATCAAGAAGCGGGCCAAGCTGCTCGTCGTCAACTACCCGAACAGCCCGACCGGGGCGGTCGCCACGCGGGCCTTCTACGAGAAGGTGGTCGCGTTCGCCCACGCGCACAAGGTGGTCGTGGTGCAGGACGCGGCCCACATCCTCCTGAGCTACCGGGGGAAGCCGCTCAGCTTCCTGGAGATCGACGGGGCGAAGGAGGTCGGCGTCGAGGTCCACTCGATGTCGAAGGGGTTCAACATGATCGGCTGGCGGCTCGGGTTCGTGGCCGGGCACCCGAAGATCGTGCAGGCGTATGCCGACGTGAAGGACAACAGCGACAGCGGGCAGTTCATGGCCATCCAGCACGCCGCCGCCGCCGCCCTCCGCGACCCGGCCATCCCCGTGCAGGTGAAGGCCAAGTACCAGCGGCGGCTCGAAAAGCTGGTGGCGACGTTGAAGAAGGTCGGCTTCAAGTGTGCCATGCCGGGCGGCACGTACTTCCTCTACACGCAGGCCCCCGCCGCGGCCGGCGACCGGCCGTTCGCCAACGCCGAGGAGGCGAGCCAGTACCTGATCCGCGACCAGTCGGTCTGCTGCGTCCCGTGGGACGACGCCGGGGCGTACCTCCGCTTCTCGGCGACGTACATCGCCGCCGACGAGGCCGCGGAGGACGCCCTGATGGCCGAGGCGGAAGCCCGCCTCAAGGGCATGGGCCTGCGGTGGGCGTGAACCATGACAACGCCGTTACCAACCAAGCCGCCCGAAGACGATTACCCCTACGATCCGGACCCGGCGAGCCGGCCTTACGGGCCGGACCTGGAGCCGGGCGACTACGTTTTCGTCGAGGACGCGGACGGCGTCGTCCATGTCCTGCACGAGTCACCGTTCGGGCACCAGCCCCCCAAAATCCTCGGGGGGAATCGGCCGGCCGCGGCGGCCGGCGGGCTCCGGGTCGGGCCGGGGGGTGTTATCATGGAGATCGACAACTATTCGGGGACGTTCCGGTTCGGGGCGGAAATCTTCCCGCAGGTGCGGGACGCCCTGACCCGGCAAGGTGGCCAGGTGGCGGCGGGTGCGGAGCGGTACTTCCCACACTGAGGGCGAGCGATGGCACCGATCACGGTCGCCGTTCACCGGCCGGCAGCCCCGGACCGTTGGGTCGAGTTGACGATGAACCTCCGGCCGGTGGCGGACGGCGAGGCGTTCGTCGCGTACGCGCCCGGCTTCCGGTGCGAGATCGCCCCGGCCGACGCGGAGGCCGCCGGGTACGACGACGAGGTTTGGAAAGCCGGCGTCGTCAGCGGGCTGGGCTTCGCGTGGCGGCGGTGGCTCCGGCCCGACCGCGGGGTCGCTGTCGCGGCCGTCCGCGGGCACCTCGGATTTGGCGATGTCGAAGGGGTTGCCGTAGCGGCCGCAACGGCAGCCCGTGTTCTCCTTGGGCTATCGGCCGCCGAAGCCGCGTCCGACTGGGCACAGACGATCCCGCTTCCGGTTTAACCGATGCTCGCGAGCCCCGCCCCCGCCATCGAACTGCCGCATGATCACCCCTCGGCCCGCCCTCAACACCGGCGGGCGGTTCGTCGCCGGCCCGTTCCTCGTCGTGTTCGCCCCCGACCTGTGCGGGGCGGTGGCGACGGGCTGCGGCGGCGCGGGCGAATCTCAAGTTCGGCGACGGAGGGCACTCGATGGGGGACCACGCAGCCGTTCGGTTCTCGGGTGCGGTGGCCGCCGTCGCCACCGGACTGGCGGTCGTGGCGTGGGTCGGATGGGCGGAGGCGGCGTGGCCGTCGTTCGTCACCGTACTGATATTGGCCGCCGGGTGGGGGCTGCTCGGGGTGTCGGTCGGGGCCGGGCTGGTGGTCGCGGCCCGCCGCCCAGTCGTTTTGTGGTGGGTCGCCCCGGCCGTGCTGGTCTGGGGGGTGGCGCTCGCCGCGGCGGCGTGGGTGGCCGTCGCCGCCGACGCCCTGCCGCCGGGAGTCGGCGGCGGTCCGGCGGACGGGTGCGGCCCCGGCGGCGGGCGGTAGCCGGCCCTGAGGCGGGCCGCCCAAGAGCGGGGTCGTTCGGCGGCCAAATTCTCTTGGAATCGGACGTGCAGCGGAATTCGTTCGTTTGCCCCGAGTGCGGCGGCGTCGCAGCGGCCGCTCACCAGAGTGGCGAGTCTGTGGAACAGGCTCAAGAATTATGGAGGCGGTTGTACCGAGAGCATCCGCAGGGCGGCCCGCTCTCGGCAAAGGTTTGGAAGCGTTTGCCCGGCGAACCGGGGCATAGCGACGAATCAGGTTGCGATACGTAGAGCCCCGTTCAAGTCGGACGGGGCGCTCGGTTCCTACTCACGCCGCGATGCGGAAGGGGCCGACGACGGTGGCCGGGGCGTCGTGGCCGGACGTGAGGCTGGCGAGTTCGCGGCGGGCGTGGCGGAGGACGAGGGCGACGGCCGAGTCGGCCGGCGTCTGGCCGATCAGGCGGGAGAGTTCGCGGACGGCCCAGATGGCCTCGCCGGCGTCGATGGCCGGGGCGGACGGGGACGACGTGTGCGGGCGGGTGGCGGTCGCGGTCATGGGGGAACCTCCGTGTTCTGGCGATGCGCGGCCCCGACATCATGCCGGGGGGGTCGAGTGCTGGTTGCGCGGAGGGCATTATGGCCCGGCGGGAAGCCGCGGGGCAACCCCAATCGGGGCGGAAAAGTCAAGCGGACGGCGGCTGAAAAGGGCGACGCTCCCGCGTTACCGCAAAATGTGGGAGCGGTTTCCCGAGGTCGTGAGTGTGTCGAAAGATCGGGCCGGAGCGATCGCGTTTCTGCGGTAAAATCGGGTAACGCTCGCCGCAAAAAAATAGCCCCGGGACGGCCGTCCCGGGGCTTGGCGGGTCGCTTACTTCATCGCCTTCACGAACTCGAGCACTTCCTTCGGGTGCGTGGCCGGCTTCACGCCCTCGTAAATCTTGGCGATCTTCCCCTCCTTGTCGACCACGAACGTCACCCGCTGGGGCGTCTTGCCGCCGGCGCTCAGGATGCCGAGGGCCTTGATGAGCGTCAGGTCGGTGTCGGCCAGGAGCGGGTACGGGAGCTTCTCCTTCTCGATGAACTTGTCCTGCAACTTCTCGTCGTCGTTGCTGGCCCCGAGCAGCACCGCGTCGGCCGGGAACTGCTTGGCGAGGTCGCGGAACCCGCACGACTCGATGGTGCAGCCCTTCGTGAGGGCCTTCGGGTAGAAGAAGACGACCACGTTCTTGCCCTTGTGGTCGGCGACGCTCACCGGCTTGGCGAGGGTGCTGGCCTTGAGCGACACGACCGGGAACGGGTCGCCGACCTTGACCTTCAGTTTGGTGTCGTTGGCGGCGGCCGGGGCGGCGAGGGCGGCGGCGGCCGCGAGGGCCAGGAGGCGGGCGGGGAGGCGCATGGGAAAGGCTCCGGGTGGGGCGGGAAGGGGGCGGGCGGACCGGGAAGTTGGCCGTACCCCGTTGACGAGGCCGGGACGGCGGGTTAAGGATATGGAATTGAGGGTTCGTCCGGAAGTGCCGGGTGAGCGGACCCGCGGAACAACCAAGGAGAGCGGCAATCCCCCCTTTCGACCGTAACGCCCCCCCCCGCCCGGGCGACAAGAACGCCCCCCGGATGAACGACCAGATCCGCATCAGCCCCATCCGCCTGATCGGGGCCGAGGGGGAGATGCACGGGATCGTGCCCACCTCCCAGGCCCAGGACATGGCCCGCGAGGCCGGGTTGGACCTGGTGGAGGTCGCCCCGACGGAGCGGCCGCCGGTGTGCAAGATCATGGACTACGGGAAGTTCAAGTACGCCCAGTCCAAGAAGAGCCACCAGAAGACGCACCAGCAGAAGCTGAAGGAAATCCGCGTCCGCCCCAAGACGGGCATGCACGACATCGACGTGAAGCTCCGGCAGGCCCGCGAGTTCCTCGAACACAACGACAAGGTGCAGGTGAACGTCCTGTTCCGCGGCCGCGAGTTGCAGCACATCGAGGAGGGCGACCGCATCATCCGCGGGATGCTCGAAAAGCTCCTCGACTGCTGCAAGGTCGAGATGCCGCCGAAGATGGAAGGCAAGCGGATGGTGGCGCTGCTGGCCCCGAAGGGCAGCGGCCCGGCCACCGCCCCCGGCAGCAAGCCGCCCGCCCCGAAGCCGCCCGGCACGGCAGCCCCCCGCCCGCCGGCCGCGCCCGGGGCCGCCGCCCCGCGGATGCCGGCGGCGGCGCC
>JANPKP010000393.1:0-12903 GCA_031426095.1 Gemmataceae bacterium | reverse complement strand
GACGCCCGTGTCCTACGTCGTGACCGTCGTCGCCGGCACGCTGCCGGCGGGGGTGAGCAACACCGCCGACCCGGACGGGACGGCGGACAACACCACCACACTCACGCTCGTCGCGAACGCGAACCGGACCGACATCGACTTCGGCTACCGGGGCACGGGCTCGCTCGGCGACCGCGTGTGGATCGACAGCAACGGCGACGCAATCCAGGGGCCGGCCGCCCTTGAGCCGGGCCTCCCGGCCGTCGGGCTGACGCTCACCTTCGCGGGCCAGAACGGCACCTTCGGCGACGCCGACGACGTCACGACGGCCGTCGCCACGGACCAGACCGGGGCGTACACCTTCGGCTTCCTGCCGCCCGGCAGCTACCGCGTGGACGTGACCACCGGCACGCTGCCGGACGACGCCGTGCCGACGTTCGACTTCAACGGCGTCGGCACCCCGAACACCTCGGGGGCGGTCACGCTGACGCTCGGCCAGGCCCGCACGGACGTCGATTTCGGCTACCGCGGCACCGCCTCGGCCGGCGACCGCGTGTTCGTGGACCAGAACAACAACGGGGCGCAGGACGCCGGCGAGGGGGGCGTCCCCGGGGTGATCGTCCAGCTCCGCTGGGCCGGGGCCGACGGCGTTCTCGACAACGCCGACGACGTGTTCTTCACCACCACGACCGGGGCGAACGGCCTTTACACCTTCCCCGGGCTGTTCGTGTCCGGGCCGAGCGACGACTACCGCGTCACCGTCCTCGCGCTGCCCACGGGGGGGCTGCTGCCGACGGTCGACCTCGACGGCGTGGGCACGGCGAACACGGCCGCGTTCCCCCTCACGCCGACGCAGACCCGGACGGACGTGGACTTCGGGTACGCGGGGCAGGGGAGCCTGTCCGGGTCGGTGTACGTGGACGCGAACAACGACGGCGTGATCGACGCCGGCGAGGCCCCGATCCCGGGCACCACGCTCACCCTCGCGGGCATCGACGTGCTCGGCAACTCGGTCACGCTCACGACCACCACGGACGCGAACGGGAACTACACCTTCGCCAACCTCGTGCCCGGCACGTACTCGATCCGCGAGACGCAGCCGGCGGCCTACGGCGACGGGCTCGACGGCGTCGGCACCGTGAACGGCACGCCGAACGGGAGCGTCGGTAATGACGTGGTCGGCGGCATCGTCCTCGGGCCGGACCAGGGCGGCGTCAACTACAACTTCGGCGAGCGGGGCGGCACCCTGAGCGGCCGGGTGTTCCTCGACGCCAACCGCGACGGCAACAGCCAGGCCGCGGAAGGCGGCATCGCCGGGGCCACGGTCGTCCTCCGCGATTCGGGCGGCACCATCGTCGGCAGCGTGACCACGACCGCCGACGGGACGTACTCGTTCGCCGACCTCGCGGCCGGCACCTACACGGTGACGGAGACGAACAACCCGGACTACGGCGACACGCCGGCGGGCACGTTCGCCCCCAACACCCGGCCCGTGACGCTCCCCGCCGGCGGTGCCGTGACGGACCAGAACTTCGGCGACGTGCTCGGCAGCCTCGCAGGCGTCGTCTACCTCGACGCCGACGCCAACGGCGTCCTCTCGGCCGGCGACCCGCTCCTCTCGGGCGTCGCGGTCACGCTCACGGGCACCACGTCCGGCGGCCCCGTCACCCTGACCACGACCACGGACGGCACCGGGGCGTACGCGTTCACCGGCCTGCTCCCGGCCTCCTACACGATCACCGAAACGCAGCCGGCCGCGTACCTCGACGGGCCGGAGAATGGCGGCACGGTGAACGGCACGGCCACCGGCACGGCGACCGACAACACCTTCGGCACGGTCGCCCTGCCGGCCGGCGGCGTGGGGGTGGCTTACAACTTCGGAGAACTCCCCCCGACCACCCCGCCGGGCACCACGTTCGTGTCCGGCACCGTGTTCCTCGACCGCGACCGCGACGGCACCCCGGGCGGGGCCGGCGAGACGGGCCTGGCCGGCGTCACCGTGCGGCTCCTGGACGGCAGCGGGAACGTGGTCGGCACCACGCAGACGGCGGGCGACGGGTCGTACACCTTCACCGGCGTCGCCCCGGGTACATACACCATCGCCGAGACGCAGCCGGGCGGGTACGGCTCCAGCACGCCGAACACTCTCGGCGTGACGGTGCCGGCGACCGGGCTGACGAACCAGAACTTCGGCGAGACGGTCGGCAGCCTGGCCGGCAGCGTCTACGTCGATACGAACGCGAACGGCCTCCGCGACGCGGGCGAGCCGCCGCTCTCGGGCGTTACGGTGGACCTCGCCGGCACCGACGTGAACGGCAACCCCGTCACGCGGACGGCGACCACGGACGCCACCGGGGCCTACCTGTTCACCGACCTGCTCGCGGGCTCGTATTCCGTCACCGAGACGCAGCCGGCCGCGTACACGGACGGGGCCGACCGCGTGGGCACCGCCGGCGGCACACTCACCCCGACCGACACCGTGGGCGGCATCCCGCTCGGGGCCGGGGTGGACGCCACGGGCTACGACTTCGGCGAGACGGGCGTGACGCTCACCGGCCGGGTGTTCAACGACCGCGACCGCGGTGGCTCGCAGAACGGCACCGAGCCGGGTATCGCCGGCGTCACCGTGCGGTTGCTCGACGCCAGCGGGAACCTGGTCGCCACGACCACCACCGACTCGAACGGCGACTACCGCTTCACCGGGCTGGCGACCGGGTCGTTCACCGTCATCGAGGTGCAGCCGGCCGGGTACGGCGACACGCCGGTCGGGCCGTTCGTGACGAACACGCGGCCGGTCACCGTGCCGGCCGGCGGGCTGGCGAACGTCGACTTCGGCGACACCCTGGCGAGCCTCGCCGGGCAGGTGTACATCGACCTCGACAACAACGGCCAGCGGGACGCCGGCGAGCCGCCGATCCCCGGCACGCAGGTCCGCCTGTCGGGCACCGACAGCACCGGGGCCACCGTCAACCTCGTGACCACGGCCGACTCGAACGGGCTCTACGTCTTCACCGACGTGCCGGCCGCCGACCCGAACGGGTACACGGTGACGGAGACGCAGCCGGCCGACTACCCGGACGGGCAGGACCGCGTCGGCACCGCCGGCGGCACGCCCGGGAACGACACCCTCACCCGCGTCCCGCTCGGGGCCGGTGTGGTGGCCACCGGGTACGACTTCGGCGAACTCCCGCCGAACACGACCCCCGGCACCACGTTCGTCGCCGGCACCGTGTACGTCGACCGCAACCGGAACGCCACGCTCGACAACACGGACAGCCCGTTCGGCGGCGTCACCGTGCAACTCTTCGCCCCCGGCACCGACGGCACCCTCGACACCGGCGACGACGTGCTGGTGGCCGCGACCACGACGAGCAACACCGACGGGACGTACCAGTTCACGAACGTCGGCCCCGGCTCGTACCGCATCGTGGAGACGCAGAACCCGCTCTTCGGCAGCAGCGAAGCCCCGACGAACTTCCGCGACGTCACCGTGGCCGCCACGCCCGTGACCGGGCAGAACTTCGGCGAGACGCTCGGGGCGGTGGGCGGCTCCGTGTACGTGGACGCGAACAACAACGGGACCTTCGACGCCGGCGACGCCCCGCTCGCGGGCGTGGCCGTGAGCCTCGACGGCACTTCGGTCACCGGCGGGAGCGTGCCGCCGTCCATCGTCCTTACCGGGGCCGACGGCACGTTCCTGTTCGACAACCTCGTCGCCGGCACGTACCAGCTCGGCGAGGGCCAGCCGGGCGGGTACGTGACGCGGACGAACGCCGCCGGCACCGCGGGCGGCACCGTCGCCGGCGACTCGATCACGGGCATCGCCATCGCCCCCGGGGGCGTCGGCACCGGCTACCTGTTCGGCGAGGTCGTCGCCCCGCCGGTCACGACCACCATCACGGGCAAAGTGTTCCTCGACCGCGACGGGAACGGCACCCCGGCCGCGACGGAGCCGGGCCTCGCCGGCGTCACGCTCAACCTGCGGGACGCGGGCGGCACGGTCGTCGCCACCACCACGACGGGGGCGGACGGGTCGTACGCCTTCGCCGGGCTGACGCCGGGCACGTACACGGTCGAGGAGGTGCAGCCGGCCGGATACGGGAACAGCGGCGGCACCCCGGCCACCACCTACACGAACATCACCGTGCCGGTCGCCGGGCTGACCAACCTGAACTTCGGCGAGACGCTCGGCAGCCTCGCCGGCAGCGTCTACTTCGACGGCAACGCCAACGGCCAGCTCGACGGCGGTGAGGGAGGCATCGGCGGCGTCCTCGTCACCCTCTCGGGCACCGACGCCGCGGGCAACCCGGTGACGCGGGCGGCCACCACCGACGCGGCCGGGGCGTACACCTTCGCCGACCTGCTCGCCGGCACGTACTCGGTGCGGGAGACGCAGCCGGCCGGCTACCTCGACGGGCTCGAAACGGTCGGCACCGCAGGCGGCACGAACGTCCAGAACGACGCCGTCGACGACATCACGCTGGCGGCCGCCCAGAACGCGACCGGCTACCTGTTCGGCGAGCGGTCCCCGGCCACGAACCCGGGCACCACCATCGTCGCCGGCCCCGTGTTCCTCGACCGCAACCAGAACGCCGCGATCGACAGCGGCGACGGCGGGGTCGGCGGCGTCGCCGTCCAGCTCATCGACGGCACCGGCACCGTGGTCGGCACGCAGACCACGGCCGCGGACGGGTCATATTTGTTCACCAACGTGACGCCCGGCACGTACACGATCCGCGAACTCCAGCCGGCCGTGTACGGCTCCAGCACGCCGAACGACATCCCGGCCACGGTGCCGGCGACCGGGTTGTTGAACCAGAACTTCGGCGACACGCTCGCCACCGTCGGCGGCAGCGTGTTCCTCGACCTGAACAACGACGGCGTGTTCCAGCCGGGCAACGGCGAGACGCCGATCTCGGGCGTGGTCGTCACCCTCACCGGCACCGACGCGGCCGGCAACCCCGTGACCCGCACGACGACGAGCGACACGACGGGGGCGTACACCTTCACCGACCTGCCGGCGTCCGGCGGCACCGGCTACACGCTCACCGAGACGCAGCCGGCCGGGTACGCCGACGGGTTGGACGACGTGGGCACCTTCGGCGGCACGGCGGGGAACGACGTGCTCTCCGCCGTCGTCGTGCCGGCCGGCGGGGTCGGGGCCGGGTACACCTTCGGCGAACGGCCGCTCGTCACGCCGCCGGGCACCACCACCATCACCGGCACCGTCTTCCTCGACGGCAACCGCGACGGCGGCCTGACCGGCGGCGAGCCCGGCATCGGCGGCGTCACCGTCGCGCTCTTCGACAGCAACAACAACCCCGTCGGCCCGCCGGTGACGACCAACCCGGACGGCTCCTACGCCTTCACCGGCGTGGTGCCCGGGACGTACACCGTCCGCCAGACGCAGCCGACCGGGTACGGGTCGAGCACGCCGAACGACCTACCGGTCACGGTCCCGGCCGGCGGCCTGTCGAACGTCGATTTCGGGGAAACACTCGGCAGCCTCGGCGGCAGCGTGTACGCCGACCTCAACGGCGACGGCGTCCGCCAGCCGAACGACCCCGGCCTCGGCGGCGTCACCGTCACGCTCGTGAACGTCGGCACCGGGGCTATCGTCGGCACCGCCGTCACGGCAACCGACGGCTCGTACCGCTTCGACAACCTCCTCGCCGGCACCTACCGCGTGACCGAGGCGCAGCCGGCCGGGTACGTGGACGGGATCGACGCCGTCGGCACCGCCGGCGGGGCGCTCGTGCCCACGGACACGATCGACAACGTGCCCATCGGCCCGGGGGTGAACGCCACGGGGTACACGTTCGGCGAGGTCGGCTCCAGCGTCGCCGGCACCGTCTACTACGACCGCGACCAGAACGGCACCTACGACCCGGCCACCGACTCGCCCCTCGCCGGCGTGCTGATGACGCTCCGCGATTCGGGCGGCAGCGTGGTGCAGACGACCCGCACCGCCGCCGACGGGACGTACTCGTTCGTCGGCCTGCCGAGCGGCACCTACACGGTCGAGGAGGCCCAGCCGGCCGGGTACGGGAGCAGCCAGAACGGGAACGCCGCGGCGGTCACGGTCGGGGCCACGACGGCCGTCACCGGCGTCAACTTCGGCGACACCCTCGGCCGCATCACCGGCACCGTCTACCGCGACTTCAACCTCAACGGCGACTTCGACGCCGCGAGCCCGCAGAACCTGGACAGCGGCATCGCCGGCGTCACGGTCACCCTCCTGAACGCGAACGGCGTCGCGGTGGCGACGGCCGTCACCGACGCGAACGGGGCGTACACCTTCGCCGAACTTGTGGCCGGGAACTACACGGTGGTGGAGACGCAGCCGGCCGCGCCGACGGCCGCCGCCCCGTTGTCCGGCTTCTACGACGCGGCCGACAACTTCGGCACCCTCGGCGGCACCCGTCCGGCCAAGAACCAAATCAGCCTCACCCTCGACGCCGACCCGACGACGGGCGTCAGCCGCAACGCCACCAACTACGACTTCGGGGAGGTCCCGCCGGCCGACCCGTTCGGGTTCGTATACTTCGACGTCAACCGCAACGGCGTCCGCGACGCGAACGAGCCGGGCGTCCCGGGCGTCACGATCACCCTGTCGGGGAACGTGGCGGTGGTGAACCAGGACGGCAGCACCGGCACCCGGCCGATCACCGCGGCCGACGCCCCGAACGGGCTCGTGGTGCGGACGGACGCGAACGGCCGGTACGAGTTCAACCCGCTCCCCCCGGGCGTGTACGCGATCACCGAGGCGCAGCCGGCCGGCTACCTCGACGGGGCCGAGCAGGACGCCGACCCGAACGGCCCGCCGACCACGATCACGAACGACGCCTTCTCGAACATCGTGCTCAACCCGACGCCGATCCGCGGGCCGTTCAACTTCGGGGAAATCCTCATCCCGCCGCCGACCGGCAACCTGCCGCCGCTCTTCGCCCCCCCGGGGTCGGGCGGCGGCGACGTCAGCAAGCGGGCGTTCCTCGGCTCGACGGGGCCCGTGGCGTCGGCCGCCCCGGACGGGCCGATCACCCCCGACTTCGCCGCGGTGCGGGGGCCGAACGCCCTGCCGACCACGCTCGTCGCGGTCAGCGGGGGGAACGGGTTCGTGCGGGTGTTCGACTACGGCTCCGGGGTCGAGCGGTTCCGCTTCCAGCCGTACGGGGCGTTCGGCGGCGACATCCGCACGGCCGTGGCCGACGTGAACGCCGACGGCATCCCGGACATCGTCACCGTGCCGGGGGCCGGCGGCGGGCCGCGGGTGATGGTGTTAGACGGCGTGACCGGGACCGCGATCGCCAACTTCTACGCCTTCGACCCGAACTTCGGCGGCGGGGCGTTCGTGGCGGCCGGCGACATGGACGGGGACGGGCACGCCGACATCGTCGTCACCCCGGACGCCGGCGGCGGCCCGATCGTGGCCGTGGTGAACGGGGCCACCTTCCAGGTGGTGAACGCCTTCTACGCCATCGACCCGAACTTCCGCGGCGGCCTGCGGGTGGCCGTCGGCGACATCGACGGCGACGAGCGGGCCGACGTGGCGGCGACGGCCGGCCCCGGCGGGGCGGCCATCGTGGTCGGGTTCAGCGGGGCGTCGCTCATGGCCGGCGGGCGGGCGGCCGCGTTCAACACCTTCTACGCCATGGACCCGTCGCTCCACATGGGCTTCTACCTGTCGATCGCCGACGCGAACGGGGACGGCAGGGGCGAGCTGTTCGTGAGCGCCGGCGAGGGCGGCGGCCCGCGGGTGACGCTGTACGACGGGTCCGGCCTGGCGACCGGCACCGCGACGGTGGCGGGCAACTACTACGCCGGCGACGAGAGCACTGCGTCCGGGGCCCGGGTCGCGGCCCGCGACCTGAACGGCGACGGCGAGGCCGAGCTGGTGTCCGCCCCCGGCAAGGGCTCGCCGGCCCGCGTCTACACCTACGACGCCCTGACGGGCGTGCGGAAGGACGCCTTCTACGCCTTCAGCCCGGACGACTTCCGCGGCGTGTTCGTGGGGTAGAAGGTTTCAAGCAGAATGAACCACAGAGTCACAGAGAACACCGAGGGGAGACGAACACAGAGAGAGACCGATTTCAAATCTTTGTAATCAACGTCCCCTCTGTGTTCGCCTCTCCTCGGTGCTCTCTGTGACTCTGTAGTGAATTCTCTTCTCTACACAACGAGCTTGAGCGTCCGCGACTTCACCACGCCCTCCAGCAGCGCCGCGAATTCGGCCACCGGCTTCGCCCCCAGGTCTTCCCCGGATCGCAGCCGCACGGCCACGGCGTTCGCGGCCATCTCCTTGTCGCCGATCACCAGGACGTAGGGCACCTTCTGGAGCTGGGCCTCCCGGATCTTGGCGTTCATCCGCCGGTCGCCGAGGTCGGTCTCCACGCGGAAGTCCTTCGCCAGCAACTCGGCCGCCACCTTCTGGGCGAACTCGAAGTGCCGGTCGGCGATCGGCACGATCACGGCCTGGACCGGGGCGAGCCACGGGGGGAAGGCCCCGGCGTACAGCTCGATCAGGTAGGCCATCATCCGCTCCATCGTGGAGATGACGCCGCGGTGGATCATCAGCGGCCGCTTCACCGTGTCGTCGGCGTCCTTGTATTCGAGCTGGAACTGGGCCGGCAGGTGCGGGTCGAGCTGGACCGTGGAGAGCGTCTCCTCCCGGCCCATCACGTCCTTCACCTGGATGTCCACCTTCGGCCCGTAGAACGCCGCCTCGCCCTCGGCCTCCACGAACGGCAAGTCGTTCTCGGCCAGCGCCTCGCGGAGGAGCCGCTGGCTCGTCTTCCACATCTCGTCGTTCTTGACGAACTTGTCGCTCCCGTCCCGCTTCGAGAGGCGGAAGCTGTAGTCCGTGATGCCGAGGTCGGCGTAGGCCCGCTTCACCATCCCGAGGACCTTCGAGAACTCCTCCTTGATCTGGTCCGGGCGGACGAACAGGTGGGCGTCGTTGAGGCACATGCACCGCACCCGGGACAGGCCGCCGACCACGCCCGACCGCTCGTAGCGGTACATCTTGGCGAGTTCGGCGATCCGCACCGGCAGGTCGCGGTAGCTCCGCGGCTTGGCCTGGTAGACGAGGATGTGGTGCGGGCAGTTCATCGGCCGCAGCACCAGCTCCTCCTCCTCGCTGATCTTCATCGGCGGGAACATGTTCTCCTGGTAGTGGTCCCAGTGCCCGCTCACCTTGTACAGGTCCTTCTTGGCCAGGTCCGGGGTGTACACGTGCTGGTAGCCGGCGGCCCGCTCCAGGTCGGTGATGAACGTTTCGAGGATGCGGCGGACGGTCGCCCCCTTCGGCAGCCAGATCGGGAACCCGGCCCCGACGAGCGGGCTGCCGGTGAACAGCTCCAGCTCGCGGCCGAGCTTCCGGTGGTCGCGGCGGGCGGCCTCCTCGACCCGGGCGAGGTGCTCCTTCAGCTCGTCGGCCGTCCGCCAGGCGGTGGCGTGGAACCGCTTGAGCATCTTGTTCTTCTCGTCCCCCCGCCAGTACGACCCGGTGACCTGGGTGACGCGGAACGCGTTCGCGTCCAGGTCGCGGGTGCTCTCGACGTGCGGCCCCCGGCAGAGGTCGGTGAAGGTGTCCTGGGTGTAGACGGTGAGCGTGGGGGCCGGGCCGCCGCCGGCCGCGTTCCCGTAGTCGTCCTGCCCGCTCATCAGCCCGTCGATGAGTTCGAGCTTGTACGGCTGGTCCTTGAACAGCTCCCGCCCCTCGGCGGCGGTGATCTCCCGCACCGTGAAGGCGTGCCGGCCGCGGACGATCTTCCGCATCCGGTCGGTGATGGCCGCGAGGTCGTCGTCGGTCGGCGTCTCGTCCAGGTCGAAGTCGTAGTAGAAGCCGTGCTCGACCGGCGGCCCGATGGTCGGCTTGGCGTTCGGGAACCGCTCGGTCACGGCCTGGGCCAGGACGTGCGCGAGCGAGTGGCGGACCTTGTAGAGGGTGGGGTCGTAGTCCTTGGGGACGTACTTGTCGCCGGCGGCCCTGAGTTCGGCTTCGCTCGCCATCGGGGGAGGCTCCTTCGCGCCCCGCCGCGTGGCCCCCGGGCGTACGGCCGGAACCTCCCGCGACGATGGGCATGGTATAGCCCCCGCCGCGGGTCGTTTCCACCGCCGGGCATTCGTTCCGGCTCCCCCTGGCACTTTGCCCGCCGGTCCGCCACAATAGGCTCATCCCGCCGTCCGCGCCCGCCACCCTTTCCCCGCGAGGTCCCCCCGCATGTCCCGTGCCCTCCTGCCCGCGGCGCTCCTGCTCGCCGCCGGCCTCCTCGTCGGGACCGCCGACGCGCCCCCGGCCGCCGCCCAGAACAAGAAGGGCGCCCCGCCGAAGGGGGCCCCCAAGCCGGTGGCCAAGAAGGCGGCCGCCACCCCCGAGGAGCTGTACGTCGCCCCCGGGTTCAAGGTCGAACTCCTCCACACCGCCGACCCCGCCACCGAGGGGTCGTGGATCAACATGGCGAGGGAGAAGCCGGGCTACCTCGTCGTCACCGGCCAGCAGGGGCAGCCGGTCCTGCGGTACTCGATGAAGGAGGGCACGTTCGCGCCCCTCAAGGTGCCGTTCTCCCAGGCGATGGGCCTGCTCGCCCTCGGCGACAGCCTGTACGTGAACGCCAACGGCCCCGACGGCTTCGGGCTGTACCGCTGCCGCGAGAACAAGGCGACCGGGCAGTACGACGACGTGAAGTTCCTCAAGCGGTTCGAGGGCAGCGGCGAGCACGGCCCGCACGGGCTGGCGGCCGGGCCGGACGGCAAGATCTACGTCATGAACGGCAACCACACCAAGCTGCCCGAGGGGATCACCTCGGCGACGTTCGGGAACTACCGCGAGGACCACCTCCTCCCCCGCCAGTGGGACGGCAACGGGCACGCGGCCGGCATCCTCGCCCCCGGCGGGTACGTCGTCCGCACCGACCCGGACGGCAAGGCCTGGGAACTCGTCCTCGGCGGGTTCCGCAACGCCTACGACCACGCCTTCAACGCCGACGGCGAGCATTTCACGTTCGACAGCGACATGGAGTGGGACTGGGGCATGCCGTTGTACCGCCCCACCCGCGTGAACCACTGCGTCACCGGCTCGGACCACGGCTGGCGGAGCGGCACCGGCGTCTGGCCCGAGTACTACCCGGACAACCTCCCGCCGACCGCGAACGTCGGCGTCGGCTCCCCGACGGGCGTCACCAACGGGATCGGGGCCAAGTTCCCGGCCAAGTACCAGAAGGCGATCTACATCTGCGACTGGACTTACGGCCGCCTGTTCGCCGTCCACCTGACGCCCGACGGGGCGAGCTACAAGGGGGCCGTCGAGCCGTTCGTCTGCCCGCTCGGGCTGATGAAGGAGGGGGCCGCCAAGAAGCCGCTGAACCTGACCGACGCGGTGGTCGGCGACGACGGGGCGATGTACTTCACGACCGGCGGCCGCAACACCCAGGGGGCGCTCTACCGGGTGACCTACACGGGCACCGAGCCGACCGCCCCGGCCGACCTGCACGACGCCGCCGGGGCCGACGCCCGCAAGCTCCGGCACGAGCTCGAAGCCTTCCACGGCAAGGCCGACCCGAAGGCCGTCGCCTTCGCCTGGCCGCACCTGAGCAGCGACGACCGCTTCATCCGCTTCGCCGCCCGCGTCGCCGTCGAATCCCAGCCGGTGGCCGGGTGGCTGGACAAGGCGTTCGCCGAGACGAACCCGAACGGGGCGCTCACGGCCCTCCTCGCGGTCGCCCGCTGCGGCGACGCCAAGACGCAGCCGGCCCTGCTCGCCGCCCTCGACAAGCTGCCCCTCGACACGCTCAGCCCGTCGCAGAAGTTCGACAAGCTCCGCGTCCTCGGGGTCAGCTTCAGCCGCCAGGGCCGGCCGGGGCTCGACGCCACGAAGCGCGTCCTCGCCGAACTCGACCCGAAGTTCCCCGGCCCGGACGCCACGCTCAACCGCGAGCTGGCCCAGGTGCTGATCTTCCTCAACGCCCCGAAGATCGCCGAGCGGTGCCTCAAGCGGATGGCCCAGGCCAAGACGCAGGAGGACACGATCCACTACCTGTTCCACCTCCGCACCCTGCCGATCGGCCAGTGGACGACGGACCAGCGGAAGGAGTACCTCGGGTACTGGACGAAGGACCGCAGCAAGTACGGCCACCCGGCCGAGCTGGAGGCGTGGTTCAAGGCCGCCGGCCGGCCGTACGCGGACGGCAACAGCTACGCCAACTTCATGAAGAACTTCCTCCGCGAGGCCGTCATCAACATGAGCGACGCCGAGCGGAAGGAGCTGGGGCCGACGCTCGTGGCGATCGACAAGCAGGCGGTGGTGAGCTACGACGTGAAGCCCCGCAAGCTCGTGAAGGAGTGGAAGACGGACGAGCTGGCCGGCTCGCTGGCGAAGGCCGACAAGGGGCGGAACTACGACCGCGGCCGCGAGATGTTCATCGCCGGCCAGTGCGTCAAGTGCCACCGCTTCGGCCAGGAGGGCGGGGCGGTCGGCCCGGAGCTGACCGCGATCAGCAGCCGGTTCAGCCGCCGCGACCTGCTGGAGTCGATGACCGAGCCGTCGAAGGTGCTCAGCGACCAGTACCAGAACGAGAAGTTCACCACCACGACGGGCAAGTCGGTCGTCGGCCGGATCGTGGACGAGACGAAGGACGACCTCGTGGTCCAGCCCGACCCGCTGGCCCCGGAGCGGGTGACGATCAAGAAGGCGGACCTCGAAAGCCGGACCGTGTCGAAGGTGTCGCCGATGCCGGCCAACCTGCTCGACACGCTCACCGAGGACGAGGTGCTCGACCTCCTCGCCTTCCTGGAGTCGTCCGGGAACAAGAAGGGGAAGGCGTTCGGGAAGTAACGCGACGACCAGGCGAGCGGGGGGGGGGGGGGGGCCGGGGACCACCACCCCCGCCCCCCCCCCCCCGCCGGAGAAGGGGGGGGGGCCCCCCC
>JANPKP010000392.1:0-10877 GCA_031426095.1 Gemmataceae bacterium | reverse complement strand
CGCTCCGCTCCACCCCTGGCTATTGACGGTGGCCCCGTTGGGGCCGAAAGCCGCGGTCGCGTTCCCCTTCACCGCACCACCGCCGCGGGTAGCCACCCCGCCGCCCCGCCGGCCAGCTCGACGTGCAGCCACCCGCCGCGGTCGCCGAGGACTCGCACCTCGACGCCCGCCGGCAGCGGCGACGCGAAGCGGGCCGGGTAGCTCTCCGCGTTCCCCGTCCGCAGCACCGCGTCGGCCGCCACCACCGCGAGCGGGCGGGCGGCGACGGCGGCCCGCACCCGGGCGTCGTGCCACCACAGCCCGCCGAGCGCGGCCAGCCCCGCGAGGCACGCCGCGGACGCCGCCAGCCACCGGCCGCGGCGCGTCATCACGAATCGCGTGACCGCCAGGCACGCCGCGAGCCACAGCCCGCCGGCGAGCAGCCCCCCCTCCCGCGGCGACATCCGCGACCCCACCGTGAGCACCCCCGTCGGCCGGCACTCCGCTTCGAGAGCGCCGCCGGCCGGGTACGCGACCGCCGCCCGGGCCTCCGAGAGCGCCGCCTGCAACTCCCGGCTCGCCGGCGTGGCGGCGAGCCCGTCGTGCAGCGAGAGGATGGAGCGGGGTAAATCGCCGGCGAGCCGGTGGGCACGGGCCCGGTTGAGGGCAAGATCGGGGCTGCGGAAGTCGCGGCGAATCCGCCCGGGGAACGTCCGCCGCCACAGGTCGTCGTAGCGCGTGGCCGCCTGGGCGAACTCGGGCCGGGCTTTCGCGGCGTCGCCCCGCAACTCGACACCGCGGACAAAGTGCCGTTCCGCGGCGTCTAACGTCGGCCGGCCGTTCGCCGGGTCAAAGACGCTCAGGCCGACGGGCGGCGGCACCCACGTTTGCGTGGCGAGAAACCACAGGGCGGCGACCGTCAGCGCGGCGATGACGTAGCTCGCCCTCATGCCGCCTCCCACGCCGCGATCAGGGAGCGGGCCGTGTCCGCGGGTGACGGGCCGCCGTCACCCGCCGGGGCGAAGCGGGCCGCGTCGCAGCGTTCGAGGAAGCGGACCGCGTCGGCCGTCAGCGACACCGGGGCGTGGGCCGCCGTCAGCGCTTCTCCCACCTCCCCGGGCGTGACCGCGTGCGGCGGCAGCGGGAAGCGGCTCCCGAGGTACACCCGGACGGCGTCCGCCAGTGCCGCGGCCGGGTCGGGGGCGTGTTCCGCCTTCGCAATCGCTCGCAGTGCCACGCGGGCCGCCCGGCTCCGCCGCTGGTGGGCGAGGGCAGCCGCGTCGGGGTAGAGCCGCAGCCGGAAGACGTACCACGCCAGCCCGGCGACCGGCCCGAGGAGGGCGAGCCACAGCCAAGCCGCGGGTGCCGGCGGGAGCGGTGTCCGCAGCACGTCCGGCCCGGTGGCGAGCTGGAACAACTCCTCCGGCCCTTCGAGCGGCATCGCGGCCGGCGGCGTCGGCGGGGCGGCGGGCGTTACGGACAGCGGCAGCGCCTTCGCCCACGTCGTGGGCGGCTTGCTGACCGCGGGGTTGACGTAAACGAACTTCAGGGCCGGGATCGCGGCCACGTCCGCCGTCCGCGGCCGCAGCTTGTACGCGAACGTCACCGCCTTCGCGTCGGCGGCCGGCGGCGGGGCGGGCACGTCGGCGACCTCGAACGCCTGCCGGAAGTCGTCCAGCTTCCGCAGGTCGGGGCGGACGACCTCACGCGGGTTCGTCGCCCCCGTGACGGTGAGCGTGGCCGTCAGCTCGCCGCCGGCCGGGAGAGCGGTGCGGTCGGCACTCCACGCCGCCTTCACGCCGACGCCACGGGCCTTGTAGAAGTCTTGCGTCGGCTCGAAGAAGGGAGGGGCGGCCGCGGCGGCCGAAAGGATGAAGGATGAAGGATGAAGGATGAATAAAAGCACGACCACGGCACGCGCCGCGTGTGACCTCCATCTTGCTCGACCTTCATCCCTCATCCCTCATCCTTTCCCCCTACCAGTCCCGCACCCCATCCCGCCCCGGGCCGTAGACCGCCCGGAGCGTCGCCTGCCGGTCGCGGCGGAGGCGGTCGGCCGTGCGGCGGAGGTATTCGCGGGTGTCCACGGGGCTGAGCGCCTGCGGCTTGTCGCCGTCGAAGAGCGGCGGCAGGTTGCCGGCCCCGGCGGTCACGTCGCCTGCCTTCGACGGGTCGCCGACGGCGGGGGCCACGCCGTCCTTCGGCTTCACCCGCGGCGTGGGCGGCGTGGCGGCGTCGGGCTTCGTGCCGGGGTCGGTCTCCGGCGGGGGTTGCTGTCTGTCGGGCTCCGGCGGCTTCGGCGGGCGGTCGTCGTCCTCGGGCGGGGTGGAGTTGGCCTTCGGCGGGGTGGCGAGCTTCTTCCGCTCCTCGGCCCACAGGAGCTTGGCGAGTTCGAGGTTGTGGCGGGCGTCGGCGGCGAGGGCGGGGTCGGCCGGGGCCGCCAGGAGGCACCGCTCGAAGCACGCAACAGCCGACCGGAACGCGGCCGCGTCCCCGCCCCGGCGGACGAGGCAGGTGCCGCGGTTGAACCACGCCCTCGCCCGCCGCTCCGGGGGGCACGCGGGGTCGTCGAGGGTGCGGGCGTAGAGCAACTCGGCCTCGCGGAACTTCCCCCGCCCGAAGGCGACGGCGGCCCGGTTGAAGGCGACGAGCCCGGGGTCGCCGGCCCGCTCGGCGGCCGCCGCGTACAGCCCCTCGGCCGCGTCCGCGTCGCCCCGCCCGAAGGCGGCGTTGGCCGCCCGCACGAGCGCGTCCGGGTCCGCCGACGGGGGCGGCCCGGCGGACACGAGCGCGAGCGACACGAGGGCGGCGGGGAGGCGCGTGGACATGAATCACTCCAACTCGACCGTTTCGTCCATCGGCTCCATTGTTAACCTCAATATTGGGGTTGTGGCCGCTCCCGTCGGGTGTGTCGAGCGAGTCCGCGAGCGAAGACGCACGTCGGGGACGCACGGCGGACGGGCGTGTGCCCCATTTCGCGGGACTCTTCAGCTCGCACGCCGGCCTCGCCTCGCCCACTCTCGGGCCACTCGCACCCAATCCATGATCGTCGCGCCTGCCAGAAACGTCCCCACGACTGCGGCCCCCACGCGGAGCGAAGTCGTTCGCGGGTAGCGTCCCTCCCCGGACGCCACCCACGCGGCCAGCGCTCCCACGAACCCTTGAAACAGGGTCACGACCACGACGTACCCGACCATCTCGCGGCGGGTCCACTCGGCGAGCGGTTTAGGCGGCGAACTCTTGCTCCGTAACCCGGGCATCGGCCGAGCCCTCACTCGCCTGGCTCCCCGAGGTGCGTCTGCGGCCCCCGAGCGGGCCTCGACACACCCTACACAAGGATTCTACCTTCCGCGGAGCCAGCCCACCAGGAACAGCCCGAGCGCCGGCACGAGTGCCCAGGCGGTGCGGTCCTTCGGCTGCGGGAGGTGGTCGTCGCTCACCTCGCGGGAGGGGCGGGGCTCGATCCGCGTGCGGAAGAAGTCGCCGAGGTTCGGCACGTCTCGGCGGGCGGGGACATACTCGCCCCGCGTCTCGGCGGCGATCCCCCTCAGGAGCTTCTCGTTGAGCTGCGTTTGCACCGTGTCCGGCACGCCGTCCGGGCGGGGGAACTCCAGGAAGCCGCCGTCCAGCGGGATCGTCGCCGACCTGTCCGGGTCGCCGACGCCGACCGTGTGGACGGGGACGTTCGCCTTGCGGGCCGCGTCCAAGCCGCGCTCCCACTCGCGGTCGTCCACGGGGTCGTCGCCGTCGGAGAGCAGCAGCACGTCCTGCGAGCCGGGGAAGCGGGGGTCGTGCAGGCCGACGGCGGCGGCGATCGCGGCCCCGAAGCGGGTGCCCGACACGGCCGCCGGGTCCGACCCCGGGCGGCACTCCGGCGGCGGGTATCGGCCGTCGATCTCGGCCGCCACCGCCTTCAAGTGGTCTGTGTCGGTGGTGAGCGGGCAGAGGACGGCCGGCCTCGCGGCGAACACCACCAGCCCGACGCGGTGGCCGCCCTTCTTCGCCACCGCGTCGAGCAGGTCGAGGACGCCGGCCTTCGCCGCCTCGCCGCGGGTGGTGGCGGTCTGGCTCGCCATGTCGTCGGCCAACATGCTCCGGCTCACGTCCACCACCACCACGAGGTCGCGGCCGACGGCCACCCCGCCCTCGTCGCTTTTTCCCCAACGCGGGCCGGCCACCCCGGCGATCAGGAACGCCCACGCCAGCGGGTAGGCGAGGCGGTCGAGGGCACGGCCCCACACCGGCGGCGTCCGCAAGCCGTAGAGCGCGTGCGGGGAGCCGACGGCCGCGAGGAGCGTCCGCCGCCGGCGGGCCGACCACCACCCGAGCAGGACCAACGCCGGCAGGAGGAGCAGCAGGGCGAACGCCTCCGGGCGGGCGAACGAGAGCGCCGCCCAGGCTCCGCGGAGGTCGGCTTGGAGGTGGTGATAGAGCATGAATTCACCACAGAGTCACAGAGAACACGGAGGCGGAAACACGAGAGAAGACCGCAACACAGTTTATAATCCGCTCTGTGTTTGCCTTCCCTCTGTGGCCTCGGTGACTCTGTGGTTGATTCTCTTCAGCACCCCTACACCAGCCGCCGCCACCGCGTCTGGTCCAGCCCGTGGGCCGCCACCAACACCACGACGGCGATTGCCGCTAGCCACGGGGCGTACTCGAAGTACCGGCGGTACTGGAAGCTCGCCACCGGCCGCTTCTCCAACTCGTCGATCGCCTTGTAGACGGCCAGGAGGTCGGGGCCGCTCGTCGCCGTGTACGCGCGGCCGCCGGTGAGGTCGGCCACGGCCTTCAGGACCGCCCGGCCGGCGAGGCGGGTCGTGACCTCGTCGGCGGTCGCGGTCGGAGGCGGGTCGCCGGCCGCGTCGATGGTGTAGACCTTCACGCCGAGGTTGACCGCCAGTTGCGTCGCCTGCCGGGGGAGGAGCGGGGCGTCCGGGCCGTCCTTGAAGGCGTTGTGCTCGCCGTCGCTCAGGAGCACCAGCACCTTCGGCCGGTCGCCGGCGGCGTCGAGGCGGATCACGGCTTCGGCGATGGCGTCGCCCACGTTCGTGCCCGCATCGATGCCCTCCCGCGGCTTCTGGGCGTCGAGGACGGCGAGCAGCACCGAGTGGTTGAGCGTCAGCGGGCAGGCGGTCTCGGGCACGGCGGCGAAGGTGACGAGGCCGAGCTGGTCGGCGTCGCGGGGGTCGAAGTGGGTGCCGTCGGGGGCGTCGCCGCCGGCCGCGAACAGGCGGAAGGCCCGCTTCGCCGCGTCGAGCCGGGAGACGGGCGGGCTGCCCGGCGTCCACGCCACGTCGGCCGTCGCCATGCTGCCGCTCACGTCGAGCGCGAGGACGACCGCCACCCCCTCGGCCGGCAGCCGCGTTTGCAGGTCCGGTCGCCGCGGGCCGGCACACGCCACGACCAGCACCGCGGCGGCGAGCGTGCGGAGAATAGCCCCGCCCCAACGGGCACGGGTGGCCCGGCCGGCGGGGAGGCCGTCGAAGAGCGACAGGTCGGAGAAGCGCAAAGCCGGCCGGCGGCGACGGAGCCACCACCAGCCCACGAGCGGGGCGAGCGGCAGCAACAGGAGGAACGCGGGGGTGGCGAACGGCACCATGCCTTCAGCATCGGCAACCGGCCGGGGGCGGGCAAGCGCTGGGAGGAGGAAGAGAATGAACCACAGAGTCACAGAGGACACGGAGCGAAGACAGACACGGAGCAGACCCGAGTTGTGTTCTTGAAAATTCCCCCCGCTTTCTCGCGTTTCTCTTCCCTCGGTGCTCTCTGTGACTCTGTGGTGAATTCTCTTCGGTCCCACCTTCACTCCTACCGCGTCCCGAATTCTTCATGCCGCCGGCCGCCGCGGAACGATCCCTTATTGCACCGGGCGGGCGGCCCCGCCGCGGACGAGGGGGCCTCATGCTCGACCGACGCCGGACGCTCGCCGCCGCCCTCGCCGGACTCGGGCTCATCCCCGCTGCCCCGGCCGGCGACTACAAGCCGCTGCACCGGCCGACTTCGGCCGTGACCACTCCTTCCGCCCCGATGGTGGCTTCTCCCGTGATGTCGTCGGCCCCCGCGACCGGGCCGGCGGTCATGGTGGACGCGAACGCCGTGGCCGACGCCGTCCACCCGGACTTCCGCGAGGCCGTCTCCCGGGTCGTCCGCCAGCCCACGATCACGGCGAAGGCGGCCGGCGACGACGTGACCGGGCCGGCCGAGCGGTACTCCTGGCTGCTCGACCACCCGGACCGCGTCTCGCTGGCGTGGCGGCGGCTGCGGGTGCCGTGCGTCGAGATCGCGGACGCCGGCGAGGGCCGCTTCCTGTGGACCGACCCGAACGGCAGCGAGGTCGTCTGGCAGGCCGTCGGGCGGTCGGCGACCGGGCTGGTGTGGTACGCCACCGGGAAGGTGAAGCCGTCCCCGGTGCTGCCCACGGTGCCGGTCCGGGCGGTGGCCGTGGTCGCCCACCCGTCGGCCCCCGCGGCCGCCGGCGGCACGGTCATCCGCCCCACGGCCCAGGTCTTCCTCCAGACCGACAGCCGGGCCGCCAACCTGGCCATGCGGATGCTCGGCCCGACGGCCCCGCGGGTCGCCGAGCAGAGCGTCGAACAGCTCCTCTACTTCTACGGGGCGATGGCCGACCACGCGGCCAAGCACCCGGAGCAGGTGGACAAGCTGTTCGCGCCCGCGAAGCGGTAGGGGCAGGAGGAGAATCAACCACAGAGTCACGGAGGGCACCCAGGGAAGAGACACGGAGCAGATCGGGATCGGGTTCGAAAACCATCCCCATCTTCTCGAGTGTCTCTCCCCTCGGTGCCCTCTGTGACTCTGTGGTTGATTACTCGACCTTCCCCCTCACTCCGCCCGGCGGACGGTCGCCCCCGGGTCGCGCTGCCGCACGTCGATGTTCGGGGCCCCGTCGCCCGGCTTGCTCTTGCGGTACTCGACCACCGCCGTGTCGCGGACGCCGTACAGCTTGAGCGTCCCGCCGTCGGCCAGGGTCGCCAGCACGCGGGTGCCCTTCCCTTCGACCTCGCCGCGGAAATCGACCAGCTTGGCCGTCACCGTCACCCGGGCGTCCCCCTTCAGGCTCGGCACCGTCCGGTCGCCGTAGTGCGGCCGCGAGAAGAGGAACTCGCCGCCCGGCACCAGGGCCGTGACCGACGCCCCGCCGGTGACCGGCCCGCCGATGCTGACGACCCCCTTCGGGGCGTACACGGTGAGGACCGAGCCGCCGTCGATGAGGCCGGTGACCGTCACCTTCTCGGCCACCAGCCCGGAGGCGTCGAGCGTCCGCCCGTTTTCGAGCCCGCTGACGGAGAAGATTTTGGCCCGCCCCCGCACCACGGCCGTCTGCCCCGGCTTGAGCAGCGACGACGGGAAGTTCACCGTCTCCTCCGGCTGATCGACCTCGATCACGAGCGTCGGCGGCCGGGGAACCCGCGGCGGCGGGGCGACCTCCAGCCCCGACCCCGCGACGACCGCCGTCGGCCCCGGCGTCGCCGCCACCGGCTCGGCCCCGTTCGCATCGGTGTCGGCCGGCGGGATCGGCTCGACCTGCACCGCGGCCACCACCGCAACGGGCGAAGTCGGCGGCGGGCCGGGCACGGCGGCCGGCGGCGAGGCGTTCGACGGCAACAACCCCTGCACGGCGAGCACGGCGACGGCCCCGGCGGCGAACCCGAACACGGCCGCGATGACGCCAGGGCGGTGGCCGGGGGGGGCCTCGCCGGCGGTGTGGTGCAGTTGGGCGTTGTCGGCCGGCAGGTGGGCGAACGGCAGCGGCGCGTCGTCGGCCCTTGGGGCGGCCGGGAGGTCGTGGACGCCGGCCTCGCACACCGGGCACGGCTGGTCTTCCTGCCCCATCGGCCGCGGCAACCCACACCCCGGACAGTCGACCGTCGCCATGCCGTCGCCCTCGTGGAGATGCGAGCCGTTACCGCATTTTACCGCAAATCGCGCATCGCGTGTGGCCGAAAGCTTGGAGCCCGCGACGGTTCGGGAAACCGCTCCCACATTTCACGGTCACGCGGGTAAAGCGGGAGCGTTCCCGCACCCGGGCCGCTGGCGGTAGCGGCGGGCACGTTCGAGAGCGGCACGGGCGGGAAGTGGACACCTCCTCGCGGCAACGCGGAGTATTCGGAGCAGGTCGAGGGACACCACTTCCTTCTTCCGCCCCAACGGGGCGACCGAGAATAGCCAGGGCCGTCAGGCCCTGGACACGAAGGCACAAGATGTGGTAGCCCCAACGGGGCGACCCGGTTGCGTGCGTGGGTCGCCCCGTTGGGGCTACGATGAAATCGGGATCGCGGGTCCAGGGCCTGACGGCCCTGGCTATTCTCGGTCGCCCCGTCGGGGCGTAAAGACCGCAGTTCGGGTTTCCGGTCGCGGCTCCGCGGGCACCCGAGCGGTGCCCGCCAACCCCTTACTCCGGCACCTTCCCCACCAAGTCGGCCAACTCACCCGGGTCGAACGTCCGCACGGAGCCGTCGAGCATCCCGAACGCCGGCTTGCGGCCGGGGGCCCCGAAGGCGTCGGGCCGGGTGTTCATCCCGAGCCGCGGGTCGCGGGCGTTGAGCGGGTCGCCCCACGCCCGGATTTGCGTCGCCACCTCGCCGGCCAGGATCGTGTTCGCCGTTCCCTGCGGGAAGTCTCTCGTCAAACTCTTGGGCCGGTCGGTCGTGACGACGTGAACGTTGCCCGCGTAGTGGCTGACGGCGTACCCGTTCACCGGGTCGGCCGGCAGGGCGGGGTTGAGGAACGACTTCTGGGTTTGGCTCATCATCTTTGCGTTGCTCGGGTGCGTCCACGGCTTCGTCAAGTCGATCAGGCCGTGGACGTCGGCCCGTTCGAGTTGCGGGAGGATGTCGGTTTGCCACGAGTGAAGGGCGGTGCCGTTGGCGTCGAACCGCGTCCGGGGCAGCGCGTGGTTGGCCTCCTCGTAATTGAGAGCCGAGCAGGCGATGTCCTTGAGGTTGTTCTGCGAAATGGCGCGGTTCGACGCCCCGTGGATGCCGCCGCGAGTGAGCGGTTCCGGCGACCTCAGGAGCCAGCCCGTCTGGTGGACCAGTCCCACGGTCGCGGTGCCGGCGACGAACATCAGCACCACCAGCCCCACGATTCGCAGCGTCCACCGCCACGGCCAGCGGCGGGGGTCGCCCTCGGGGCCGGTCGCGGCGTAGAGCCAGCGGAGGAAGGCGTGCCCGCCGCGGACGACGCCGGCGAGGCAGACGGCCGCGGTGCCGGCGGTCGCCGGGTCGGGGTTCAACTGCGGCACCACGCGGATCAGGTACATCGGCCAGCCGAACAGCACCTGGAAGGGGATTTGGACCAGGTAAGCGCCGCCCGCGCAGACGAGGAAGAGGAAACTGACCCCGGCGAGAATCCCGGCGAGCTTCAACGGCCCGCCGAGCGAGCGATTCCAGTTCATCACTTCCCCTCTGCGGCCAAGCTTGCGGCGAGTTGACCGGACGACAGCTTCTTCACGGCCCCGTCGGCAAACAGGACGAACCGGCCCCCGTCGAACAAATCGGGTTCGTGGGCGAGCCGCCGGCCGGCGTCGCGGACGGTGCGGCCGGGGGCGTAGACGTACCGCAGCCCCGAAGCGTGCGGCGACTTCCAGGCGTCGGCCGGCACGGCGGGGTCGTCGGCCGGCGGGAAGGCACCGCCGTGCGTGGCGGCAAACCCCGCGAGCGCGGTGTAGAGCGCCGCGAGCTTGGCCCGCCGCACGTCGTCCGACGGCCCCGCGGCCGGGGCGTCCGCCGGTTTCGGTGGCTCTGCCAGGGTGTACGTCACCCCGTCCTTCTTCCACGCCCCGGGGGTCATCAGTTCGCGGGCCCCGGAGATCATCGTGAGGACGAGCAGAAAAAGCAGCCCCCACAGCCCGACGAGGCCGACGGCTTTGGGGTAGCTGAGCCGGGGGAGGCGGGGGAAGTCGGAGCGGAAGGCGTTCCAAATCCACCGGATGGCGAAGGCGGTGACGAGGAACGCGAGGAGGAAGAACGACAGCGTTTGCAGCCGCATCGAAGCGGCGTCGGTGAGCGTGATGCTCGGCATCCCTGCGAAGACGGCGTGGCTCATGGGTCATTGCACCCGGCGTTGGGTTGTCCGATCCTCTTCGTCCGCGGTCTCCGCCGCGTCAGCCGCGGCCCGTCGCTTCTTCAAAGGTAATGCGGTAGAGCGTGCCCTTCACGCGGTCGCCCTTCGGCTCGCCGGCGCGGACCATCTTGGCGTCCACCGCGAACCCGGCTTCGGCCAGCTTCCAACGGAAGACGCGGGCGGCCGTGCGGTCGGGGTCGGTGATGAGGCACGTCCCGCCGGGGGCCAGGACCGCGTGCAGGAGGTCCACCAGGGCGTCCACCATCCGCTCCTCGTACATCAGGTCCGAGCCGATCACCAGCGGGTATTTCACGTCCGCCGGCGGGTCGCGGAAGTCGAGCGGCAGCGTGCGGAATTGCGTGTAACCGTTGTCCCTCGCGTTACGCTCTGCGAACAGGAGGGCCGTGGTGTCCACGTCCGATAAGGTGACGCGGGAGCCGCGGGCGAGGGCCGCGATGCCGGCGAGGCCGAGGCCGCAGCCGACCTCCAGCACGTCCGGCGGCGGGTCGGGCCAGGGTTCGGTGCCCACCGCCTTCGCCAGCATCCGGGCGGCCGGCCAGAGCCTCGCCCAATAAGGCGAGTACCCGTCGGCCGCGTAGGCCGAGCGGACCCACGGGTGGTCCATGAGGTCGTCGGGGTTCTCGGGGCGGGTAATCGTGAAGGTGAGGCCGTGGACGAACACCGCCTCGCGGACGAGGTTCGAGACGGCTTCCGGCGGCGTGGCGTGGAATCGGGACATAAGCAGTTGGCAGCGGCAGGGGGAGCCAGTTGGCAGCGGCAGTTGGCAGGCGGCAGTCAGGAACGAAGGCAAG
>JANPKP010000391.1:0-18500 GCA_031426095.1 Gemmataceae bacterium | reverse complement strand
GGCGGGGGCCGCCGAGGGGTGTTGGCATCGCGGGGGTCCGGGGGCGGGGTCCGGGGGCGGGGGGCACGATGTCATCTTGACGCCCCCGGGTACCGCCCGCGGGAAAAACGGTAACGATTTCGGGAAACCCCCGCGGCCCGCCGCCCGGCGGCCGGGAACGCGGACGGCAGGTTGGGGTCAGCGAGTACCCGACTGGGTACGCGAAGCGTCGCACAGCTCCTTCGTATGCTGGGCGAAGTCCGCCTTCGTCCGCCAAATGCCATTGGCGTGCGTTGCCAAATAGCGGTCTTTGAAGACGGCGAGAGTTACGGCCCGACGAGTTGTCTCCGGCAAGTGGGGTGGCATTCGAACGGGTTCTGCCGGCGTGCTTTGTGATGGAGACGAAATCCGACCCCGGCGGAAATGGTACGAGTCCTTGCTAGACCGCGTGATGAGAGTTTGACTCGGGCGGCTTTGGCCTCTGCCTCGACCTGAGGAACGGGCTCGACCCGAATACCCCCTCCCCTGTCTTCATCTCGACAGCCCGTCGTATGCCGCGACCTGACGGCCGACGCCGTCCAGAAGTACCTGGCCGCCCTCGCCGCCGGGGCCACCACCCGCAACCTGCACCGGACGGACGCCGTCTCGTTCTGCAACGACCTGGTCGGGGCCGGCTGCCGGCCAACCCGCTCACCCGGTTCACCGTGGCCCGGGCCAAGGCGAAAGAGGGCGAGGACCGGCGGGTGCGACGGGCGTTTCGGCCGGCCGAGGTCCGGCGGCTGCTCGCCGCCGTCACGGCCTACCCCCTGGCCGCCGCGTCCATCAACGCACGCGGCCGGCCCCCGTCCGATTGCTCGGCCGGTCGGGGTAAACTGCCGGGAAGGGCCACTTTTCCTCCTCGCAGATAACCGGGAACTTCTCCCGTACGGACGTGGCCGGCCGTTCGGTGAACGCTCTAGCCGGCTGGACCTTCTGATTGACGGCCGCGGAGCGGCGGCCCGGCGGGTGCAAGTGCCGCCGGAAGCGGATCGAGGTCAGCGACCGCTACGCCCGCTTCGGGCAAGGGTTCGGGAGCCGCACCACCGGAACGCCTCGATTTCATTGCCGAGGTCGGCGAAAACGGTGACCGTCGGGCAGAGGCCGACCGTTTTGGCACCGTTCCGACCCGATCCCGGCGACCACGGCCCGCACCGACTCGTGACAGTTCTGGGCCGGCGGCGGCTTCGAAATGCACCTTTTCGAGTTGTCGCCGGGGGCCGCACTGCGGTTAATCGGAAGTGTAAATCGGTCCCGGTGCCTCGAGCACGTGCGACCGGGCCGCGGCGATCGACTACGACATGACGACCGACTCAAACGTCCGACGGGCCGCCCTGTTTGACCGCCTGCGGGGCTGCTTCCTCGGCGACCCGAAGCCCGGAACACTGTCCGGGGGGCGGACCGCGGCCCTGCGACGTTTACACGCCCACGACTCGGCCTCCTACGGCCGCACCCGCAACTTCCTCGACGCCCCCGTGTCCCGGCTGTCCCCGTACCTGCGGCACGGCATGATTTCCGCGGTCGAGGTGCGGGACCACTTGAGGGCCGCGTCCCCGGACGACCCGAGCCGGCGGGAGGAGTTCCTGCGGCAACTGGCGTGGCGGGACTTCTTCGAGAAGGTGCTCGCGTGGTACGGCCGCGGGCTGGACGGCGACCTGGAGGAGCCCAAGCACGGCGTCGCCCGCTCCACCCGCATCCCACTCGACGTGGTGAACGGCGACACCGGGCTGCCGTGCGTCGACGGGATGCTGTACGAACTGTTCGAGCAGGGCTACTTGCACAACCACGCCCGGCTGTGGTTCGCCGCCTACCTGTGCCACTTCCGCGGGGTGCGGTGGCAAGAAGGGGCGAGGCTGTTCCGCCGGTTCCTTTACGACGGCGACCTCGCCAGCAACGCGGCGAGCTGGCAGTGGGTGGAGGGCACGTTCGCCGGCAAGCCGTACTTCATGAATAAGGAGAACGTCGCCAAGTTCAGCAACAACAGGTGGTGTGCCCCGTGCCGCGTAAAGTGTCCGTTCGATGCCGACTACCCGACCCTGCAACACCGCCTGTTCGCCGGCTCGACCGCTCCGCTGACGAAGGGGGACGTACAAGTCGAACCGCGGGCGAAGCCGACGCCCGCCGTCGCGGGCGACACCGGCCAGCTTCCGTCCGCGTCCGATCTGGTGTGGGTGCATGACTCGGCGATGTCGTGGACCGACCCGGCCCTGCTGGCGAACCCGGACGCGGCGGTGGCGTTCGTGTTCGACGAGCCGGCGTTGCGAGACGAGCCGTGGGCGTACCACCGACTCGCGTTCGTAATGGACGGCCTCGACGACCTGTTCACGCACCTGCCGAACCGCACCAAGCTGACCCTCGTCGGTGACCCGGCCGAACGACTCGCCTTCCTCGCCCGCGGACTGGGTGCGACCACGGTTCACGTCTCCGAGCACCCGAACCCGTGGGTGGTGGAATCGGCCCAGCAGTTACAGTCGGAGTTCCGGGTGGTGATCCACCCGCGGCCCGTGTTCGCCGAGTACCCGCACGAGCCGAAGCGGTTCTCGCGGTACTGGGAGGCGGTGGCCCCGCAGGTGCTGGGCTACCGGCCGAGGTCTTCCAGGCGGACGCACCGGTGAGCCGACCCGTCGCCGTCTGGTGGGTGAAGCGGGACGCCCGGCTGGCCGACAACGCGTGCCTCGCCGAGGCGGCTCGGCTCGGCCTCGACGTGCTGCCGTTCTTCTCCTTCGAGCCGTCGCTGCTCGCGGCCGACGACGCGTCCGACATGCACGCCCACGCCCAGTGGCAGGCGGTGGGCGGGTTGCGGACCGCCCTTCGGGAGCACGGGGCGGACGTCGTCGTCGCCCACGGCGAGGCGGCCGAGAAGCTGGCCAAGCTGCACGCCCGCGTGCCGTTCGCCCGCCTGTTCGCCCACGAAGAAGTCGGCAACGACCTGACCTTCCGCCGGGACCGGGCCGTGGCCGGGTGGTGCCGGGAGCGGGGCGTCGAGTACCGCGAGTTCCCGCAGTCGAGCGTGCGGCGGGGCGGGGTTAACCGGGACCGGCTCCGGCAGGTGTGGCAGGCCCGCATCGCTGACGTGCAGCCGCTGCCCGTCCCGACAGTCCGCCAGCCCGACGAGCTGCGACGACTGGCGGCCGCGACGGCCTTCCCTAACCTGCCCGCGTTCGCCCCCAATCACCTGTGGCAGCGGGTGAGCGAGCCCGACGCCCACGCCACCCTGGCCGACTTTCTCGCCCGCCGCGGGCGGTGGTATCGGGGCGGCATCAGCTCGCCGAACACGGCGTTCACCGCCGGCTCGCGGCTGAGCGTCCACCTGGCGTGGGGCACGGTCACCGCCCGGCAGGTGTGGCACGCCGCCCGGCAACGCATCGCCGACCTCGCCCCCGACGACCCGCACTCCCCGCGGTGGAAGCAGAGCCTGGAAGCGTTCGTCAGCCGGCTGCACTGGCGGGACCACTTCACCCAGCGGCTGGAGTCCGAACCCGAACTCGAGTTCCGCAGCGTCCACCCGTGCTACCGCGACGTGCCCTACGAGAACGACGAGCGACTGCACGCCGCGTGGCGGGAGGGCCGCACCGGCTACCCGCTGGTGGACGCCGTCATGCGTTGCCTGGCCGCTACCGGGTTCGTCAACTTCCGCATGCGGGCGATGGCGGTGAGCTTCGCGTGCCACGTGCTGCACCTGGACTGGCGACTGATCCACCCGCACCTGGCCCGCGTGTTCCGCGACTACGACCCCGGCATCCACCTGAACCAGCTCCAGATGCAGGCCGGGGTGGTCGGGTGGAACGCGATCCGCGTCTACAACCCGCACAAGCAACTGGCCGACTGGGACGCCGACTGCCGGTTCGTGAAGCGGTGGGTGCCGGAGCTGAAGGAGCTGCCGGCGGAAACGATCCTCGCCGGCGACGACCGGCCGGGCTACCCACCGCCGGTGGTGCCGTTCGGCGAGCGGGCGAGGCACATGGCCGACTCCCTGTACGCGATCCGCAATTCGGCCGCGGCGAGGGCGGCGACGCCGGCCGTGTACTTCAAGCACGGGTCGCGGAAGAAGGAGCTGTCGTTCCGCCCCAGGACGCCGCAACGCCCCGCGCCGCCGCCGACGCCGTCGCTGTTCGACGACCCCTCAACGGAATGAGCCCGCGATGCCGACCGCCGCACTCGTGTACCCACACCCGGTCGTCGCCGGGGCCGACACGGCGTCCCTGGTGGGAGACCCGCTGTTTTTCCGCCAGTACGCGTCCCTCAAGCAGAAGCTGATGCTGCACCGGGAGAGCATGGAGCAGTACGCCCCCGAGGTGCTCACCAAAGCCCGGTACATCGACGCCCATCGACTCGCTCGAACGGGCGATGTCGCCGCACACCTCACGGTGGCGAAGTGCGACGCGGTCCGCGTCATCGACCCGAACGACGCCTGGCTGCTCGCCCGCCTCAGCGGTTCCTCCGACACGGGCGGCGGGGGCTGACCTCCGAGACGTACGACCACGACCAGACGACCGGCACGGGCAGGGTGCTCCGCCGGCTCGCGAGGCTGGTCTGGTAACAGGTTACTGGGCCAGGTTTCATCCCTCCGTCCCGAGGGCCCCGGGAAGGGCGACGACTCCACGGCGGTCACACCACGATCCTCCCGCCCGAGGTCTCCCACGCCCTCGTTCACTTCGCTCCCCCGGTGGGCGTGTCGGGTCGACAAGCTCACCGCTTCCCGCCGACGCACCACAGGTGCTTGAACGTGCGGAGGAAGACGTCCCCGTTTGAGACGGCCACCGACGCGTTCGCCTGCTCCCCGGCCCCCAGCGGGTTGACCGCCAGCACCTCGAACCTCGGACCCGCGGCCAGGACTACCGTCTCGCCCGTACGCATGAGCAGGTACAGCCGCCCGCCGGCGTGGACGAGCGACCCCCAGGTGGTCCCGCCCTTGAGCCGGGCCTCGCCCTTCCACCGGTCCTCGCCCGTCTTCAGGTCGTAGCAGTGCGGGACCGCGTTCTCGTCCACGACGTAAACGTGCCCGCCGACGACCACCCCGGACCCGACCCGCTGGCTCGCCGGCTTCGGGTGCAGCCAGAGCCGGTCCCCGGTGATGTCGCCGGACCCGCCCAGCTTGACGGCCAGGGCCGACCCGCCGTACCCGGACAGGCCGACCGCCACCCCGTCGGCGAACAGGGGGGAGGCGTAGACGTAGCTGGTCAGGCCCCGGCACGCCCACAGCTCCTTGCCGGTCGCCGGGTCGAACCCCTTCAGGTGCCCGCCCTTCCCCTCCGGGTCCTTCTTCGCGTCGCGGGACAGGCCGAGAATGAGTTGGTCCCGGCCGCCCACCCGGGCGACAAGCGGGGTGGCCCACGACCCGTACGGCTCCGGGTGCTCCCAGGCCGTCTCGCCGGTCCTCTTGTTCACCGCCAGGAGGGCGTTGCGGCCCTTGCCCTCCTTCCCCCTGCCCTCGTCCGGCCCGCACCACAGGACGGCGAGGTCGCCGTGGAGGACGGGGGACGAACCGCTGCCGAACGGGTGGTCCCACGTGCCCAGGTCGGTCCGCCTCCAGAGCTCCTTGCCGGCGGGGTCGTAGCAGTACATCCCGGCGGAGGCGAAGCCGACCACCACCCGCTCGCCGTCGGTGGCGGGGGAGGCGTTGGCGTACCAGGTCTCGTTCCAGTTCCGCTCCTTCTCCGCGTACGCGACGTCCCGCCGCCACAGGAGCTTGCCGTCGGCCCGGGCGAAACAGAGGAGGCTGCGGGTGCCGCCTCCCCTGGCCGCCTGGGTAACGAAGACGCGGTCGCCCCACACGACCGGGGTGGAGTTCCCCGGGTGGTCGAGGGGCACCTTCCACCGCACGTTCTCGGTCCCGCTCCAGGTAAGGGGCAGGCCCGCCTCGTCGCAATGCCCCTGCCCGGTCGGCCCCCGCCACGCCGGCCAGTCGGCGGCGGTCACGGGGCCGGCGAAGGCCGAGAAGATGAGAGTGACGACGGTCCACTTCATGGCGTCCTCCGGAGGGGATGGGACACCCCGGGCCGCCCACCGGCCCTCCGGCGGGCGGCCCGGGGCCGGTCAAAGCCGCGGTCACCCGGATGAAAGACGGGCCGGCGGGGTCGGCCGGCGTGAGGCTGCCCGACGCCCCGTCGTCACTTCGGCCCGCGGACGTCGTAGCAGTACAGCACGTCCCCCTCGCGGAGGTAGAGGCGGCCGCCGCTGACCACCGGGTGGGCCCACGACGGGCCGCCGGTCTTCGGCACCTTCAACTGCCCGACCTGTTCGTACCCGTCCGGCCCCGCCTTCACCAGGGCCGTCACCCCGTCCTGGTAGTGGAAGTACAGCATGCCGTCGGCCGCGGTCACGGACGCCGACCCGGACCCGCCGCCCGACGACGGCTCCCGCCCCCAGAGGACCTCGCCGGTCTTGAACCGGGCACAGAACGGCAGGCCCTTGTCGTCGGCGTCCCCGAACAGGTAGTCGCCGACGCGGACCACGCCGCCGTGCTTGTTGGTCAGCCGCTTGTTGAAGTAGACCTCCTCGGCGGCCACCCCGTCGCCGTCGGCCTTGAGCCGCAGCAGGGCCCCGCCCTTGCCGTACCCGGCACTGGCGAAGACGTACTCCCCCAGGACGGTCGGGGTCGGGACGTTGGCCGTGTTCGGCCCCAGCCTCTCGTACTTCCAGAGGAACCGGCCGCCCGTGCCGACGCCGACCAGGCCGCCGTTGATCAGCTGCACGTAGTGGCGGACGCCGCCGGCGGTGGCGACCACGACCGACGAGTAGCCGGCCTCGGGGTGCCGGGTCGGCACCGGGCACTTCCAGACCACCTCCCCGGTGTCCTTCTTGAGGGCGACGAGCGTGGCGTCCTTGCCGCCGGGCGTGACGACGAGCCGGTCGCCGTCGACGAGCGGCGACTCGCAGTACTTCCAGCCGCCGGGGACGCCGCCGAAGTCGGCGACCAGGTTGCGGTGCCAGACCCGCCTGCCGGCGGCGTCGAGGCACACGAGGTCGCCGGCCTGGCCGAGGGCGTACACGCGGTCCCCGTCCGCGGTGGGCGTGCACCCGAGGCTGCCGCCGGCCGGGCCGACCTCGCCGGACCACAGGGCCTTGCCGGTGGCCCGGTCGAGGGCCACGAGGCGGGAGGTCTTGTCCTTGGCGTTGCCCAGGGTGTAGACCCGGTCGCCGACGACGCTGACCGACGAGTAGCCGCGGCCGAGCCCGGTCGCGGTCCAGACCAGGGCCGGCCCGTCGGCCGGCCACGCCTTGAGGAGCCCGCCCTCGGCGGACACGCCGTCGCGGTTCGGCCCCCGGAACTGGGGCCAGTCCGCCGCGGCGAGGGCCGGCAGCAGGGCGAGGGTGAGCTTGAGTGCCGTGGCACGATGGCGGGCCGTCATGGGCAAAACTCCTGAAGTCGAGACGACCGGGGGGCGGCCGGCGGGCCGAGGGCCGCCGCAAGGGCGAGGGCCACCGCCGCCGGGGGCGACGGGGCCGCTTCATCAGAAGATTCCGGGTCTGCGGGGCCGGGGGCGTCCGCAGCCACTCGACCGCCGCCCGGGCCGGGGGGTGTGTACGCCCCGGGCCCCGGCAGGTCTAGTCTTAGGCGCGGCCCCGGGGTTGGGGGTCAGCTCGACGTTGCCGGCCGCGTCCTCGGCCCCGGCCGTCACCGCCAGCGGGCCGGCCGGCACGCCGGAGAGCACCGCCTCCCACTCGGCGAAGTTCGGGGACACCGCCCGGGCCTCCGCCCCGTTCACCCGCACCCGCGTCACCGGCCCGTTGTCCGACGTGGTGCCGCGGACCGTGACCGTGCCCCCGGACCGGGCGACGCGGGTGACCACCGTGGCCGGCGGCAGGTCGTCGACCGGGTCGAGCACCCGCGGGAAGACCACCCCGGCCACCTCGGCCGCCCGCGACTCGTCCCCGGTCAGCGGGGCGTCGGCCCGGAACCCCGCCGGGTCGGCCTTGAACGCCCCCGACTGGGTGCTCACCACCAGGGCCGCCCGCCCGGCCCCGTACCAGTCGTGCAGGTAGACCGGCACCCCCTTCGCCGTCGTCGGGGCCGGCCGCGGCCCGCTCCCGCGGTTGACCACCGCCCGGCCCTTCGCGGGATCGGTCCAGTTGACCGTCCGCACGTTCCGCAGGTGCGTCTCGGCCCGCCCGGACGGGTTGTGGTCGCTGACCTGGACGAGCGGCGTCCCCCCGGCCCGGCAGCCGTCGAACGTCAGCCCGTCGACCGTCAGCACCCCGTGCTGCACGCTGTCGTCGTCGTGCCCGCGGTTGAACGGCTCGGTGTGTGTCTGGCTGATGACGACGTCCCGGTAGGCGTGCCCGTCGAAGTTCGGGTGGTACACCCCGTACGCCGCCCGGTGGACCGTCAGCCCCTCGACGAGCAGATTCGGCACCTGCGGGCGGAAGGCGTAGTGGACGTCCCAGATTTTCAGGTCGCGGACGACGAACGGGTGGCGGGCGTCCGGCCCGACGCGACCCACCCCCTCGCCCAGGTTGACCCCGTAGAGGCCGGTGCTCCCGTGGGCCTCGTTGCCGTCGAAGCGGACGAACGGCAGGGTGCGGACGTCGACCGCCTTGCGGGTGCCGTCCGGCCGGCGGACCGGGAGGGTGGTGCTGAACGACCGGGAGGCGGTGGCCTCGTACCGGAACCCGTACCGGTCGCACCCGGCGGCGACGTTGCGGGTGAACGTGTTGAGCGAGTTCGCCCACCAGAACCCGGCCCCCTCGTTGCGGTCGAACGGGAGCACCTGCTTGGGCAGCGGCTTGCCGGCCGCGGCCCCGACCGCCAGGTTGTGGTCGAGGACGTTGTACGCCTCCGTCCCGTCCTCGAGGTAGAACCCGTGGCCGACCGACTCGTACCCGACGTTGTCCCGGGCCACCAGGTAGTCGGTGCCGTGGACCGTGAGCCAGCGGTTGTGGCTGTGGTGGATCGCGTTGCCGACGACCGAGCTGCCCCGCATGGTGTCCCGGCAGAGGTGGAAGTGGAGGGCGTACCGGCCGAGCACGTCCTTCTTGCCCAGGTGGCGGAACTCGGTGTACGACAGCGACCCGGCCGACCCCCGGTGGTACATGGTGTGGCCGCGGACCCCGGCCGGGTCGGCCGACTCGACGACCACGTTGCGGGTGAGGTTGGCGACCTCCCCGCGGTAGTCGCCGTCCCCCAGGTGGGCCATCTCCAGCGGCTTGTCGAGGGTGACCGCGGCCCCGCCGACGGCGGCGATCGTCCGCTCCTCGGCCGTCGACTCGGTCGCCGCCGGGCCGTGGGCCTGGGTGCCGGTGACGACGACCCTGTCCCCGACCCGCCACCCCTCGGCCGGGCCGGCGAGGGTGACCGCCCGGTCGCCGGCCTTGGCCGGGGCCCCGAGCTTCAGCCAGGTGCGGGCCAGGGGGGTGCCGTGGGCGTCCCACCGGCCGCCGCAGCAGACGACCGCCGGGCACGACTCCCGGTCCATCCCGGGGACGTAGTGCAGCCGGATGACGGCCGTGCGGCCGGCGTCGATCGGGCGGTCGGGGGTGCCGACGAGGAGGGCCGGCGTCGGCCCCGACGGGTCGGCCGCGGGCAGGTGGGCGTCGCAGTCGAACCCGCCATCGTCGGCCGCGTCGCCGGGCTGGACCTTGATCAGGCCGACGTTCAGCAGGGTGTCGCGGTCGGGGGCGAAGGCGAGGGTGCCGGAGACGTGGACGGAGCGGATGACGGCGTCGGAGGCCACGTCGTAGGTGACGGCGTGGCCGGAGCGGACCAGCACCCTGGCCCCGGCCGCCGGGACGGCGTTCCCGGCCCACGTGGACGGGGCGGACCACGGACCCGAGCGGGCGGACGCGACGACCGGCGGGCCGGCGGCTGTGGCAACGGGCGTCGACAGCAGGGCGGCGGCGAGGAGGACGGCGGCGGGACGCACGGGGGGCTCCGGGCTGGGGACGTGGGGAGAGGCGGGGTGTCCGGCGGCCCCCTCACTCTACCCGCCCGGCGGCCCGGCCTCAACGCCCTTCCCGGCGGCCCGGTCAGCGGGCCGGGGCCGGCACGGCCTCAAGGACCGCGGCGGCCACCGCCGCGGCCGGGTCGGCCTTCGCTTCGGATTGAGGTGGACCCCTTCCGGGCCGTACCACTCGGGCTTGGCGGCCGCCGACACCGAGCCGGGTGGGGGTCGAGGCCGTCACCGCAATCGCCCCACGAATCACGAACGGGGTCGGCCGAAGAGCGAGTTTCGGAGTCGTCGGAGTAGGCCACCACGCCTACCCACCGACCCGACCGCCTCCCCCAAGCACCAACGCCGCACGTCTTCCGCCATCGGCGCGGCCGACTCGTAGCGGTCGGCCGGGCGGAAAGCGGCCGCCAGCTCACCGAGCGTCAGCGGCTTCGGCGGCGGGGGGGCGGTCGGCGACGCGGCCGTCGGAGAGGAAGGACGTGCTGACGTCCGCCCCGGGCGGGACGGCGAGCCGCCCCCGCTCCACGAGGCCGATCGTCTCCTCGCCCCGCTCGCGGACGGCCTCGGCCTCGCGGGGGTCGGTCGTCCGGTCGGTCTTCTTGTGCCGCCGGCCGGCCCACCGGAAGCAGACCTTGAATCGGGCCGAGGTGGGGTGTCGTTCGAGCCACGCCATGGAGTGCCCTCCGTGTGAGCGGATGGTACGCCGCGGCCCCGGCCGGGGCCAGCGACGCGAGCCCAACGCAACCCCAGCGGTGCCCCCCGATTACACCCCACGCGGGGGGTGGAAACGAACAAGGGGTCGCGGCTCGTCGCCGCAACCCCTTGTGTAGTAACAGTGCCGGAGACAGGACTTGAACCTGCACCCCCATGACAGGGACCAGGCCCTCAACCTGGCGCGTCTGCCAATCTGCCGCGAGGCCCTGACGTTGCGAATGCGTTGATAGTTCTTTTAAATTAGGCGTTCCACAACGAACCGCCCTCCCCCTGCACTGTACCCGCGTCGTTGCCACGTAGCCACGTCCGTTACCAAATTGTTGCCAAGTCGATGGAATAGTAACTCGCGACGCTCACCCCTCCGCCCCGCTGGCGGGCGTGAGCCACGTCGCCGGCGGTAAAGGGTGGGGTCGGTCGACGGGTTCATGATGCGGGGGCGTAACAGGGGGGCTCTGTTCTGTCTCTCAGGAAGCTCCTCCCCTGCCTTTCCGCCGTCGGCCTTCGGAGTCTTTCGTCGCGGGGTTGTCGGTCCTCGCTGCCCCGCGACGAAAGACGGAGGAGGACGCGGCCGGCTTACCCCACCCCGCTTGAGGTCTAAGGTGGATTCCGAGCGGGGTTCTGCGGAGACTCAATTTGGACGCTGAGGAGCAATCTGAGAATCCGCGATATTATCGGACAACCGGCGTTGGCGCTCCCGCACGCGACTGTTAACTTTTCTTTTCCGAATCACGAATCCGACCGCCGCCGCCCGCGTCTTACACCGGACGGTTCGCCGAATTCGTCAAATACATAACTGACTTTACGCCTCCTGGCGTAGTCGGCCTTCGCACCCGGAGCACGCGCATGCGTCTGTCCGCCCGCCGTCTGTTCGCCCTTGGCCGCGTCTGGGATTACCTGTCCGGGAACCTCGTCCTGACGGCCCCCGCTCGCCGGAAGCCCCGTTCGCTGGGCTTGGAGTGCCTGGAGGCCCGCGAAGTGCCGGCGACGATCTCCCAGTGGACCTTTAACTCTCTGACGCCTGATAACAGCTATGCGACTGGCTCACTCGCTCCGTCGACCGGCGGCGGGTCGCTCTCGACGTTCGGGGGAACGCGCACCTCGTTCAACCTCGGGAGCGTCAACGGCGGGTCGAGTGACCCCAGCGGGGACAACACTGGGATGAACATCGTCGGCTTCCCGTCGGCCTCGTCCGGGGGGTTGGCGGGAGTCGCGTTCGCGGTCGATACCACCGGGTACGACCGCATCGCCCTGACGTTCGATCAGCGGAACAGCAACACCGCCTCGAATACGGACCGCGTGCAGTACTCGCTGGACGGCGGCTCGTCCTGGCAGGACCACACGACCTTGATGATGTCGGTCGGCGAACAGTGGGCGATCGGTCGGACGGTTGATCTGTCGGGGGTGGCGGGGGCGGCGGATAATCCGTACTTCGCGGTGCGTCTCGTGAACGGCGGGTTCACGGCGACCAACCCCGGCTCCAATTACACGACCCAAGGGACTTGGCGGTTCGACATGGTGACCCTGTCCGGCGACGCCCTGCCGGTCCCGACCACGACCTCCTTGTCGAGCAGCGCCGCGACGACCGTGTACGGGCAGTCGGTGACGTTTACGGCAACCGTATCGGCGAGTGTGGGCACGCCGGGAGGGGTGGTCACGTTCTTCGACGGGATCACTCAGGTCGGGACGGGGACGCTTTCGGGCGGGGTCGCCACGCTCACGACGGACGCCCTTACCGTCGGGTCGCACACGATCGTGGCAAGCTATCTGGGAGAAGGGCTGTTCACGTCGAGCAGCGATGCGACGGCCAGCGTGACCGTGAACAAGGTTCCCACGACAATCACTTTGGAAGTAGATCGACCCTCGTCCGGGTACGGCCAGTCGTTGACCTTCACGGCATATGTCTCGTCGTCCGCGGGGGTTCCGGACGGCACCGTGGATTTCTTCGACGGGTCACAAAAGTTGTCGGAGCAGGCGGCAGCCCTTGTCGGCGGGGTCGCACACTTCACCCTGACGACACCCCTCGATCCCGGCGACCACCCGATCAGGGCCGTGTACAACGGGACATCCTTATTCTTAACCAGCACGACCACGGCGGCCGCTGACGTCGTGGCACCCGTTGTGGGAACGGGGACGGGCCTCTTCGGTCGGTATTACGACAGTCAAAATCTTCTTCTGGTTTCCAGGGCCGTTGTCAGCGCGAAGGTTGATTTCGACTGGGGGGCCGACGGACCGGGGCTCTCAAGTAACGACCACTTCTCGGCCCGGTGGACGGGCAAGGTCCAGCCGCAATTCACGGGCGACTATACGTTCTACACATACACGGACGACGGCGTTAGGCTTTGGGTCAACGGCGAGCAGATCGTGGACGATTGGACTTCGCGACCGGCAGCCGAGAAGAAGGCCACGAAGACACTCTCTCTCGAAGCCGGCAAGTTGTACGACATCACGATGGAGTACTACGAGGACACAGGCGACGCGGTCGCCAAGTTGCTCTGGTCGAGCGACAAACAGGACAAGGTTGTGATCCCGACGACGCAGCTCTACCCGAACACGTCGACGGTGACCGGACGCGTATGGATCGATAACGACAAGAACGGCCGTCAGGACCCCGGCGAAAAGTCGGATAGTTCAATCAAGGTTCGCATTCTCGATATCAACAATGTTGATGTCGTCCCCGGGGTTCGAACCGGCTTTGGCGATGAAGGGTACAAGTTCGTAGTGCCCGCCGAGGGCAAGTATCATGTCGTGTTCGCGCCGAACGTCCAGAAGTTCACCCAGTTAAACGTCGGCCCGGCTGACAAGGACAGTGACGCCGACGCGGCGGGAAAGACCGCTGAGTTTTTTGCCCCCGCGGCCGGAGGGACCGAGGCACACAAGGACGCAGGCTTCTTACCAGTCACCTTCGATCTCGACGTGAACGGCAACGGCCAGCTGGGGGATGACGCGGATGGTGTTGCAAACTACCTTCCCGGCTACGAGAAGGGCGTGGTCAAACTGAGCCCCACGGCCGTACAGAAAATGAACCTGGTGGCGATCAACCTCGTTCCGAACACCATCTATAAGTTCAAACAAACCACTCACAGCAGTCAGGCTGGCATCGCCTCGAACGCCGCCTCGGAAGTTTTTCCCAACGGAGCCGACGATAACGATTTCGTGCTGGTTGGAGGCGACGGCAAGCCCGTCGAGAAGGCCTACACTTACGTCTCGGTGACGAGTGACGCCGACGGGAAGGCCGTTATCGGGTTGTGGGCTCGGGACTTCGGTGGTCACACGGGCGTCGACTTGGCGGACAGTTCGGAAGGCAAGATCGAATCGCTCGAAATCGTCGTGGACAAAGACCGAGACGGCCTGCCGGACCTCTGGGAAAACCTCTACACCGCCGGCGTACCGGCAGGCTTCACTCCATTCGACAAATCGAACGAGAACACGAAGTCGTTCGGGTTTCCTCGGAAAGACGGGGATCGCGACGACGAGATCATCGCGGCTAGCACGACCGTCGGCGACGGCATGACTGCGTTCGACGAATACCGCGGATACATCGTCAACGGCACGCACAAGCGGACGAGTCCGGTCGACGCGGACGACATCGGTACGCTCACGTTGAGCAGCGTCGGAGAGGGTCCGCGGACGGGGTCAACGCCTGACCTGAAGACGTTCTACCCTTTCTGGGGCGTATCGCTATACGCGAATGGTGCCCTGCTCAAGAAAATGGCGGCCGGCGGCGGCGGGTACGTGGTGACCAAACGGGAACTGGTCTGGACCTCGAACGGAGGCGGGAACGAGACGGCATGGTTCCTCGACCCCATCAAATTCAAGCCCGACGGGAGTCTCATATCCAGCCAGTCGACCGCCCCGGGGTTCGACGGCGGACCGCTCGACATGGCCGACGGGACAACGTCAATCGCATACCTGTCGGTCATCAACGTCGACAAGGGCATCGACAGCAAGATCGGAACCATAAGTGTTAAAATCAGTTACAGTCTCTACATCGGCAACCCGGACGATGTCGCCGCCAAGTTCACCAAAAAGGGCGGCACCGACACGCAAGTGGGGGGCGATGAGTACCAGCACAAACATTATACAAACACAGACCCGGCTATCGCTGGCGTTGCAGTCCAGAGCGGCAACTTTACGACTGACATCAAGTGGGACTACTTCACCCCCGACACACAGCCTACGTTCACGTCTAACGCCAAGACCATCTCCGGTGGGCCACAACGCATCGGCCGCTCTTCCCCAGTCCCGGGCTACTGGACCTACAGTACCGCTGAGCAAAAGTGGATTCTAAAAACGCCCTAACTGATAATCGAGTCGTTCTCACTGTCTCACAAGCTGGCTCCCTGAGTGTCATTTTGATCATGCGAGCGATCATCGTTTTGGCTGGACTGGCCGCGACGGCATCGGGGTGCCTTGCGGCACCCCTGCCGAAGGGGGCGTCTGCCTGGGAGCCGTGTTTTCCCGTGAGCGTTGGTGCGAAATGGGTTTACACGTTCAACCAACGCGAGGTCGCGTTTGTGGCGAAATCCGTGTCGGCGGAGAATGGCACGACAACGATTTCGATTAGACGGGCGGACGGCGGCGGCGGCCTCGTAGGTGGGACGTTTATAGAAACGGCGGATGGTGTTGATGAGTCCGTGACTTTTCCCAACGGAACCTTTTTGCGGCCGCCGGTGCGGATTCTCAAATCGAACGCAGATGGTAAATCGTGGGAGTCTGAAACGACTATGTTTGAAGCCCGCATGCGGGTTCGTATCACCGCTCACGAGAAGGCCAAAATCAAGGTCGAGTCGGGGGAATACGACGCCGTTCGAGTCGATAAGCACATGTTCTACATCGATACGCCCGACCGTGAACCTATTAAAGTGTCGCATTGGATCGCGCCGCGGGTCGGGATTGTCAAGTGGGAGGCCGGTGACCTCAAGTTGGAACTCAAGTCGTTCGACCCGGGAAAAGTGGGTGGCGGGCGGGTCGCCGCGGATAAGTAGTACCAGGACGGGTGAAGCCGAAATGCACACAAGTTAGCACGATACACGTTTGGTCCGGTAGCCGCCGTGACGTGACCATTGTCGCCCGCGATTCGAACAGATGGGAACTAAATCGTCTGGTGGAGCAGCGCCGGCATCCATTCGCTCCGGGTCATCAGCCGGTAGTACTCGGTCGCCGGCTCGCACACGACGTACACCACCGGCTGCTCCCGCTCGTCCGGCACGACGATCCCCTCGACCCCCTCCTTGACTGTGAACCACGTCCCCCGGTCGACGCCGAACGTGGCCGGGACGCGCACCCGCTCCGGGTTCAGGTGCGCCCACCCGCCGCCCTCGATGGTCGTCCGCCGGGTGCAGCCGGTGTGCGGCAGGCGGCAGTCCCGACGCCGGTTGCCCCAGCGGAGGATGCGGAGCTTGCCCTCGTACCAGACCGGCAGCAACGGGGTGTAGTCGTACCAGTAGAACCGCACCTCCCGCTCGCCCCCGCGCTCGTGGACGCGGCCGGCCAGGTTCTCGGCGTGGATCAGGTCGAGCGGTAACTCGCTCCAGGTGAGGGCGATGCCGGCGAGCATGGGCGGCTCAGAAGCAGTGCTTGCCCTTGATGTCGGGCACGTCGAAGTTCTCGGCCGGGTCTTGGTACAGGCGGGAGAGGGGGAGCGTTGCCCCGCTGCGGACGGCGAACCGCCCGATCCTGGCGTTCACCTCCCGCTTCACCCGGGCCACCGCCTCCAGCTTCGGGCTCGGCTGCGTGAACAAGCAGAGCTGGCGGCCCCGCTCGCGGCGGAGCTGGTCGGCGACGACGTGGACGTGGGTGATCGGGGCACCCGGCAGCCACGCCCGGCGCACGGCGACTCTCACCGCGTCTAGCAGCAGGTCGAAACGGTCGGACGGAGCGTCGAGCGGCCCCTCCCCGCACAACGCCTGGCCCGCCTTGTAGACGAGGTAGACTGCCAGCTTCCCGGCGACCACGCCCTCGTAGTGCAGCTCCTCGATCAGGCGCTCCAGGTTGCGGACGGCCCACGCCCACAGGAGCATCGGGCAGACGACGGTGCCCTTCACGCTACCGCCGCGGGAGATCGACTGCTTGCCGGCCCGGAAGCGGCGCAGGGGCACGACCCGCTCGCCCCGCAACTCGGTCCACAACTCGTACCCGACGATCGTCAGCTTCTCGCGTACCAGGCGGCCGTCGGCCCGGATGAAGTCGAGGGCGGTGCGGACGCCGTAGGGGGCGACCCGGGCGGCCCGCTTCTCGCCGATCCCGCACACCTCGGTGACGGCGAACCGGCCGAGCATCTTCTCCTCGGCGGCGCGGTCGGGGATCGCCTTCGCCCCGTTCGGCTTCGCGGTGTCGGAGACGAGTTTGGCGAGGGTGCGGGTGCGGGCGATGCCGACGGTCACGGGCACGCGGACCTGGTCGTAGACGGCGTCGCGGATGTCGGCGGCGAAGCGGTCGAGCTGGTTTTCCCGGAGTTCGACCTGGAGGAAGAACTCGTCGACGGAGTAATACTCAATGATTGGTGAGAATGATTGCACCGCCTGGAGCATGCGGCGGGAGAGGACGCCGTACCACTCGAAGTCCCGCTTGGCGTAGACGCCCTCGGGGCACTTCTTCCGGGCCTCCCAGATCGGCTCGCCGGTTTTGACGCCCTTCGCCTTCATTTCGTAGGATTTTGCAATCACACACGCCCCCTGATTGCCCAACACCGCGACCGGCTTGCCGACAAGGGCGGCGTTCCGCACCCGCTCGGCGGAGACGTAGAACGAGTCGGCGTCGACGTGGGCGATGAAGGTCGGCACGACGGTGTCCCCCGGAGGCAAGCCCGGTAGGGAACATAGTGGACAAAAATACACTTGCAAGGTGAGTTGCTGAATTCGCAGCGTTTTTCGTGTGTGGCACCGCCAAAACGCGCGAGATTCGCCGGATCGTGACGCTGGCGATTGAGCCGGGGAGGCGGGTGCGGTAGCCTGCTGGGAGGAACGGGCGGGCGACAAGCCACTGCACACGAGCCTGATCGGCGGGGTTCAGGTGCCGGGCTTCCGGTACGTCGTCTACGGCGTCACGCGGGGGTACGTCAGCACCCACCGGACCAAGCGGGCGGCCCTGCGGTCGCTGGCCGAGGACGCGTGGGCCTGCATGCGGGCTGGCAACCCGGCCGACGCGCTGGTCTATTTCTGGCGGGGCAGTTGGACGCCGGCCGGGGCCGTCGTCGAAGCCGTCGCCGCCCCCGAAGCTACACCATGATCGCTCTCCTGCTCCCGCTGCTCCTGGCCCGCGACGTGATGGACGTGCCGCTCGTTCTCGACAAGCTGACGGCCGACGAGGCGAAGGCGATCGACGGGCAGACCGTGCGGGCGTGCTTCGAGGTCGGCAAGCCGGTGTTCACCTGGAACGGCAAGACGGTGCTGGGGTGCGAGGACCACGCCGACGAGGTCGAGCGGACGGCGGTGCTGAACGCGGAGCGGCACGACATCGACCCGGGCGACAAGATGACGGTGGTGGGGGTGGTCCGCCTGCTTCGGCACAAGGAGTCGGTCGTCAACGGGACGAAGGTGCCGGCCTGGGTCGAGATCAGGGTCGTGGAATTGGATTGACGGATTGCATGATAAGCGGTTGATCTGCGTTAACGGCTGGAGTAGCATCATTGGGGGTAAGTCTCGGAATACTGTCCGAAATCCGCTTCGAGACCGCACCGATGTGCGACGGGACCATTGAGTACGATCCTCCCTCCAATCCTTCACATAGTGAAGGCGGAGATGACTCGTTAACGCGGTCATCCGCCGAGCCCGCCGCGTCATTGGTTGTACCAGCACCAAGGATTACTTACAGTTACGACGCCAAGGGGAGGTTGGTAAGAGTCGAAACTGTTTCCCATTCCCTTTCAGGCCTTAGGGTGTC
>JANPKP010000390.1:0-5532 GCA_031426095.1 Gemmataceae bacterium | reverse complement strand
CCAGCGGTCGCGCCCGAGGCGACCAGCGGTCGCGCCCGAGGCGACCGCTGGTCGCCGCGCTAAACGGGGGCGCGGTACAGCTTCCGCTCGCGGACGTATTCCTCGACGGGCCGCGGCACCATGAACCGCACGCTCTCGCCGGCGGCCACCATCCGCCGGAGGTCGCGGCTGGCGAGGTCCACGAGCGGGCTTTCTACCACCGTCAGCCGCAGGGCCGCCGCGTCTGCCAGCCCGAGTGCGGTCTCGAGTTCGGCGGCCGTCGGGAGCGTCACGCCGGGGCGGGGGGCGACCACGAGGCCGGCCCGCTCGACCACCTTCAACGGCTCGTGCCACGCCGGCAGGTCGAGCAGGCTGTCGGCCCCCAGCAGCAGGTGGAAGTCGTGGTCGGGGTGCCGCTCCTTCAGCTCCCGCAGCGTCTCGGCCGTGTAGCTCGGCGGCGGCAGCTCCTTCTCGATCGGCTCCACGCGGAACGCCGGCTGGCCCACGATTGCCAGCGAGAGCATGTCGCAGCGGTGCTCGAAGCGGGTGATCGGGCGGTCGGCCTTGTGCGGCGGGCGGTAGCTCGGGAGGAACCAGACGGCGTCGAGCCCGGCCCGCTCGCGGCACCGCTCGGCGACGATGAGGTGGCCCAGGTGGACGGGGTCGAAGGTGCCGCCGAAGAGGCCGATGCGCATGACGGGTTCCCGCGTGGTGAGTCGCGGTTCACCTTACGGTTCACCCCGGGGGCGGCAACGCGGCCCGCAGCTCGGCCGCCGCCCGCTCCGGGGCCACCGGTACGATGAAGCAGCCGGTGCCCCACTCGAACCCGGCCACCCGCGACAGCCGGGGGAAGAGTTCGAGGTGCCAGTGGAACGCCGGGCCGTCGGCCGCCCGCAGCGGGGCCGTGTGCAGGAGCCAGTTGTACGCCGGCCTGGCCGCCGCCGCGTCGAGCGCCCTCACGAGCCGCCGCACCAGCGTTCCGAGTTCGGGCGCGAGGGCGTCGGTGAGCGTTTCGTACCGGGCGGCGTGGGCCTTCGGCAGCACCCAAACCTCGTACTCGAAGCGGGGGGCGAACGGGCAGACGGCCGCGAAGTGCTCCGTTTCGGCGACCACCCGCCGGCCGTCGGCGAGGTCGGCCGCCATCACGTCGCAGAAGACGCACCGGCCGCGTGCGGCGTGGTAGGCGGCCGCCCCGTCGAGTTCGGCCCGCACGGCCGGGGGCACGAACGCCGTCGCCACGACCTGCGAGTGCGTGTGCCCCAGCGAAGCCCCGGCTTCCGCCCCGACGTTCTTGAAGACCGCCGCGTAAGCCAGCCGCTCGTCGGCCGCGAGCGACACGAGCCGGCCGCGGTAGGCCCGGAACACGGCCGCCACCTCGGCGTCGGTCATCCCCCCCGGGTCGGACTCGTGCCGCGAGGTTTCAATCACCACTTCGTGACGGCCGTGGGCGGGAACGGCGTGAAACAATCCGGGCGAGCCGGGAGCGTCGGCGACCGGAGGGAAGGCCCGCACCGCCGGGAAGCGGTTCGGCACCACCCGCAGTTGCCACCCGGGGCCGTCGGCCGGGCTGCCCGGCGTGCGGTACGCCAGCACCTCGTGGGGCGTGTCGTGCTCCTGCCCCTCGCAGAACGGGCACGGCTCCCGCTCGCCGGTGGTGCGGTGCCGCGGCTCGGCGTCGGGCAGCCCGAACGGCCGCTGCGACCGCTCCGGGGCGACGACGGCCCACCGGCCGGTGACGGGGTCGCGGCGGTACTCGGGGTCGGTCATGGCGGGGTGAGGTCGCGTTGGATTCGGACGGCGGCCGGCCCGACGGTGAGGACGAACAGCACCGGCACGTCGAGGGCGAAGGTGCAGACGACGGCCAGCACCACCGACAGGTTCCGCGACCGGCCCGCCGCGTTCGGCTGCTCCCGCCCCGCCCGGTCGAGTAGGAAGCACCCACCTACGTAAACAACAACGTGAACCGCGAGCATCCCCGCCGCCGAGAGGAGCAGCTTCTCCCCCATCGGGTCGTTCACCAGCGTGTCGAGGAAGCCCGGCCGGGCGACCGCCAGCCCGACCGCGTAAGCGGCCACGGCGGCGAGCGGCACGGCCAGCCCGGCGAGCTGCCAGCGGGTGAGCTTGGCGGGCGGGGTCGGCGGGGTGTCAGTCATCTTGCCTTTATTCAAAAATGCCCACAGCTAAGGGACCGCCGCCGCGAATTCGGCCACGGTCAGGTCGGCGGCCCGGATCAGCGCCCGCAGGGTGCCCTTGGCCACCTCCTTGTGGTCCGGCACCGACAGCGTGGCCGGGTGCCCGTCGCGGACGAGGATGACGTGGCTGCTGGTCTGCCGGGCGACCTGCCAGCCGAGCGCCATGAACGCCCGGACCGCCTCCGCCCCGCTCACGACCGGGAGGCGTGCCATCAGGCCACCACCTCGACCTGTTGCGTTTCGATGGTGAGCGGCAGTCCCCGCTCGGCCCGAACCTCCAGGCACCCGCGGATGGCGTCGCGGATGTTGGCCAGCGCCTCGTCCCTCGTCGCCCCCTGGCTCACGCACCCGGGGATCGACGGGCACGCCACCACCCACGCCCCGTCCTCGTCCCGGTCCAGACTCACGACGAACTTCATGGCCGCACCCCCGATGTCCCCGCATCATAGCCGCCCGACCGGCCGCCGTCACACCTCGACTTCCTTCCCCTCGCGGGCCGACCGGGCCAGGGCGTCGAGCACCTTAAGCGTCTTCACCGCCTCGTCGGGGTTGGGGTACGCCTCCACCTTGTCGCTCAGGTGGCGGGCGAAGTCGTCGAGCATGTGGACCATCTGGTCCTCGCCGGGCGTCTCCACCACCTCCACCGCCTGGTCGAACTGGCCGCTCTGGCGGTGGACCTCGTAGGCCGCCCTCGCGTCCGGAATCCACAGGTTCGGGATTCGCACCACGCCGGCCGTGCCCACGATCTCGACCCACGTCCGCAGCGGCTTCGTGAACCCGCAGTCGAACGTCGCCGTCCGCCCGTCGGCGAAGGTGAGTACGCCGGCGAGGGCCACGTCCACCCCGTTCACGAACGTCGCCTTGGCGAACGCCCGCACCGGCTCGGCCCGCGTCGCCCAGCGGATCGCGTACACGCAGTAGCAGCCCACGTCCAGCAGCCCGCCCCCGGCCGCGTCGGGCTGCATGCGGATGTTGCTCGTCGGCAGCCCCTCCAGGTCGAACGTGAACGCCGCGGCCACCGACTTCACCGGGCCGACCCCGCCGGCGTCGAGGAAGTCGCGGACCTTCTGCGTCCGCGGGTGGTGCGGCCACATGAACCCGTCCATGAGGCGGACGTTCTTCTTGCGGCAGTGGGCCACCAGGGCGGCCGCCTCGGGGGCGCTCGGGCAGAGCGGCTTCTCGCACAGGACGTGCTTGCCGGCGTCCGCCGCCTTCATCGTCCACTCGGCGTGCAGGTGGTTCGGCAGGGGGTTGTACACGGCGTCGATGCCCGGGTCGGCGAGTATCTCGTCGTAGGAGCCGTAAGCCTTCGGGATGCCGTTCTTCGCCGCAAACGCCTTCGCCTTGTCGAGGGTCCGGCTGGCGACGCCGACGAGGTCGACCGTCTGCGACGCCTTGAACGCGGGCATGAGCCGGTCGGCGATCCCGGCGACGCCGAGGATGCCCCAGCGGAGTTTCGTTTGGCTCATGGGAGAAGAACCCGGAGGGAGGAGCGGATGGTTCTAAGGTACGCGCGGGGGCGGGCAAAGCCCACCCGTTGCAACGGGTGGGCTCGGGTCCGTACTATGCCCCCATGTTGCGCGAACTCGCCGTCCAGAACCTCGCCCTGATCGAAGACGTGCGGGTCGAGCTGCACCCCGGGTTCTGCGCCTGGACGGGCGAGACCGGGGCCGGCAAGTCGCTCCTCCTCGGGGCTTTAGGTCTACTCCTCGGCGAACGCGGCGGGGCCGACCTGATCCGCACCGGGGCCGACGAACTCCGCGTCACCGGGGCGTTCGACCTCACCCGGCCCGAGCAGAAGGCCGCCGCGTCCGAACTCCTCGGCACACCCGTCGACGACGACCAGCTCGTCCTCACCCGCCGGCTCTCCCGCTCCGGGCGAAGCTCGGCCCTGGTGAACGAGACGCCCGTCGCGGTCGGCACGCTCCGCAAGATCGGCGAGATGCTGGTCGATGTCCACGGCCAGCGCGAGAGCTACTCGCTGCTCCAGCCCGCGTACCAACTCGAACTCCTCGACGCCTTCGGCAAGCTCGCCGAGCCGCGGGCGAAGTACAACGCCGTCGCCGAGCGGGTCCGCGACAGCCGCCGGCGGTACAAGGAACTCGCCGACGCCCGCCAGACCCGGCAGCGGGAACTCGCCCTCGTCCGCTTCGAGCGGGACGACCTCGACGCCGCCCGCCTCCTGCCCGGCGAGTTGATCGCCCTCCAGCGTGAGCGGGACACGCTCGTCCACGCCCAGAGCCTCGCCGGGTTCACGTCCGGGGCCGCCGCCCGGCTCTACGACGCGGAAGGCTCGGTGGTCGAAGTCCTCGGCCGGCTCATCAAGGAGGCCGACCGCTGGGCGTCGCTCGACCCGAAGCTCGAAGACGTGTCGCGGCGGCTGGAGAGCCTTCGCCCCGAAGTGCAAGACCTGGCCGAGACGTGCCGCGACCTGTCCGAGCGGTTCGAGGCCGACCCCGCCCGGCTGGACGAAGTCGAGAAGCGGGCCGCCTTCCTCAAGAAGCTCCAGGCGAAGTACGGCAAGACGCCCGACGAACTGATCGACTACCGGGCCACCCTCGACGGCCGGGAGAAGGAGCTGGCCCGCCAGGAGACCGACCTGTCGGCCCTCGACGGCGAGTTGCGGGCGGCGTTCGCGGAACTCCGGGAGGCGGCCGCGATCCTCGGCAAGGCCCGGGCGAAGGTGGCGAAGAAGCTCGCGGCCGACGCCCAGAAGCACCTCGCGGATTTGGGCATGCCGAAGGCCAAGCTCGACGCCGCCCTCGAACCCATGCCCCTCTCCGACGACCCGCTCACGGGCGAAGTGCCGGCCGCCGGCACCGAGTCGCTCGAACTACTCCTCACGGCCAACCCCGGCGAACCGGCCCGCCCCTTACGCAAAGTCGCCAGCGGCGGCGAACTCTCCCGCACCATGCTCGCCTTGAAAACGGTGCTAGCCGCCCACGACCCGGTGCGGACGCTGGTGGTGTTCGACGAGATCGACTCGAACGTCGGCGGCCGGCTCGGCGACGTGCTCGGGCAGAAGCTTTCCGCGCTCGGGAAGTCGCACCAGGTGTTGTGCGTGACTCACCTGCCGCAGGTGGCGAGCTACGCCGCCTTCCAGTGGACGATCCGCAAGCAGACGACCGGTAAGCGGACGGCGACCACCATCACCCGCCTCGTCACCGACGGCGAGCGGGTGGAGGAACTGGCACTGATGCTGCGGGGCGAGTCGCGCTCGGAGACGACGCGCCGCGAGGCGGCCGAGATGTTGCAGGCCGCGGCGGCGGGGCGGTGACGCGGCCGGCGAACAGCCCGCGACGCGGGTCACGCGCGACCGGCGGGAATCTTGTGGCCCGGGCTTCCAGGCCCGGGGTCGGCA
>JANPKP010000389.1:0-2920 GCA_031426095.1 Gemmataceae bacterium | reverse complement strand
CTCGAACCTCCTGAACAACGCGGCCAAGTACACCGAGCCGGGCGGCAGCGTGTCGCTGAGCGTTGAGCAGTCCGCTGCCCACGTCGCGGTCCGCGTCCGCGACACCGGCGTCGGCGTCCCGCCCGAGCTGCTCCCGCACCTTTTCGACCTGTTCACCCAAGTCGACAAGCACCTCAACCGCTCCCAGGGCGGGCTCGGCATCGGGCTGGCCCTGGTCAAGCGGCTGGTCGAGATGCACGGCGGCAGCGTGGCCGTGGCCAGCGACGGGCCGGGCGCGGGGGCCGAGTTCACGGTGACGCTGCCGATCGCCGCCAAGGCCTAGCCCCGCCGCGCACCCCGCTGCCCGCCCGCCGGAGGGGGATTGCCCCGCCCCCGGTCCGTTCCGGCACCCCGGTTGCATTCCCCCTTCGCGGCCGCCCATGCCGGGCGGCCCCCTCACGCGAAGGCGGACACATGACGGCTACCCGCGGGCGGGCCGGGGGCGAGCGCTCCACGGCCGGGTCGACGCTCACCCTCCTGGTCGCGGTCGCCCTCCTCACCGGGGCCCTGTACTGGGCCAAGTCGATCTTCATCCCGGTCGCCCTGGCCGTCCTCCTGTCGTTCGTCCTGAGCCCGGCCGTCGCCTGGGTCCAGCGGCGGGGCGTCGGTCGCACCACGGCCGTCGTCCTGGTCGTCGGCTGCTCGCTCCTGACGTGCGTCGGGGTCGGGGCCCTGGTGGCCCAGCAGGTGGCCGGCCTCGGGCCGGAGGTGACGAAGAACGGCCCGAAGATCAAGGACAAGGTGACGCGGGCGAAGGCCTACTTCCTCGGGTCCGAGGAGAGCCCCCTCGGGAAGCTCGTCGAGGACGTTACGGACATCATCTCCCCGAAGCCGTCGGCGGCCCAGCCGGCCCCGGACGCGGGGGGCGGGTTCTGGTCGGCGTTCGACAAGCCGGTCGCCCAAACCCGGCCGATGCGGGTGGTGGTCGAGAACGAGTCGTCGTCGTGGCCGGCCCGCATCCAGGCCCTCCTCAACCCGGCCGTCGAGATCATCGGCACGGCCGCCTTCGCCAACGTCCTCGTCATCTTCATGCTGCTCAAGAAGGAGGACCTGCGGAACCGCATGATCCGCCTGATCGGCGACGGGCAGGTGACGACCACGACGAAGGCGGTGGACGACGCCTCGAACCGGATCAGCAGCTACCTCCTCACCCAGCTCCTGCTCAACGCGGCGTTCGGGGCGGCCATGGTGGTCGGCCTGTTGTTCCTCGGCCTGCCGTACCCGACCCTGTGGGGGTTCATCGCCTTCATCATGCGGTACGTGCCGTACATCGGCACCCCCATCGGGGTCATCCCGCCGGCCCTGTTCTCCCTGGCCGTGTCGCCCGACGGGTCGTTCCAGCCGGTCTACGTGATCGCCCTGTTCGTCGGGGCCGAGGCGATCTGCAACAACGTCTTCGAGCCGTGGCTGTACGGGTCGAGCATGGGCCTGTCGCAGGTCGCCCAGCTGGTGGCGGCCGGGTTCTGGGCGTTCCTGTGGGGGCCGATCGGGCTCATCTTGTCGGGCCCGCTCACCGTCTGCCTGCTCGTCCTCGGCAAGTACGTCCCGCGGTTCAGCTTTCTGGAAGTCATCCTCGGCGACGAGCCGGCCCTGGAGCCGCGGGTGGCCTTCTACCAGCGGCTGGCGGCCCGCGACCAGGACGAGGCGGCCGACATCGCACTGGAGCACCTCAAGACCTCGACCCCGGCCGGCGTGTTCGACGGGGTGATCGTGCCGGCCCTGATCCTGGCCAAGCGGGACCACGACCGGGGGACCCTGTCCGACCCCGACTGGGACGAGGCCGTGAGGGCCGCCCGGGAGGTGGCCGAGGAGGTGGCCGCGGCCGGCCGCCCGAAGGGCGAGGAGGGGGCCGTGGTGGTGGACGGGGCCGACGACCGGATCCGCCTCCTGTTCACCCCGGCGAAGGACGCGGCGGACCTGGCCGCCCTGGAGATGCTCGTCCACCTCCTCGACCCGGCCAAGTGGGAGGTCGAGGTGCGGCCGGTCGAGGGGCTGGTGAGCGAGCTGGTCGAGCGGGTCGCCGCGTTCCGCCCGGCGGCCGTGGTCGTCGGCTCGCTCCCGCCGGGGGGCACGTCCCACACCCGGTACATGATCACCCGGATACGGGCCAAGCACCCGAACCTCAAGCTCCTGGTCGGCCGCTGGGGGCAGGAGGGGGGCGACGAGGACCGGGCCGCCGCGACCGCCGGGGTGGCCGGGGTGGACTGGCAGCACTGCTCCATCGCCGACACCGTGAAGCACCTGGCCGAGTGGGCCCCGATGCTGGCCGACGCCGCCGACAAGAACGACGCGGCGGCCTCCGCGGCCGCCGCCGGGGCGAATCGCCCGCGGGTTGGCACGCCCGCTGCTTCTGTTGCGTAACCGCCGGCCCGCAAGTGTCCGACGACTCCCGCGGGGCGCGAACCTGGCCCCGGGAGCCGTCGAGGGGAAAGCGACCATGACCGACATGAAGCGGATTGTCCAAGGCGTGCTGGACAAGGCCATCACCGTGGCCGCCGACGGGGCCAAGCGGGTGACGGCGTCCGTCACCGACGCGGTGGCCAACGGCGGGTTCGGCCGGCAAGCGGCCGCGCCCGTTGTCGGCGGCCCGGTGCGGACCGTGGTCGGCGGCACGAACGGCGGGCCGCTCCCCGGTCCGGCGGCCGCCCCGCCCGGCGACTTCCAGGCCCAGGCGTTCGCGGCCGCGGCCGACGCCCTCCAGGGGATCGGCACCGAAGTCGGCACGCTCCTGCGGAAGAACCCGCTCCCGACGCTGCTCATCGCCGTCGGGGCCGGCCTCCTCCTCGCCAGTGCGGCCCGCGACTCCCAATCCTGAGCAGTTGGCAGCGGCAGTAGGCAGGCGGCAGTCAAAGACAACGGCCTGCATCCTTCCCACTGCCGC
>JANPKP010000388.1:0-16742 GCA_031426095.1 Gemmataceae bacterium | reverse complement strand
GCGTCCGTGACGCGACCGCGGGTCGCGGCGCTATACGGGGCCGCATTTGCGAACCGTTCACCCCACCAGGGCTTTGACGACGTGCGCCGCCTCGACGCCGGTGAGTTTCTGGTCGAGCCCCTGATAGCGGTAGGTGAGCCGCGAGTGATCGATACCGAGCAGGTGCAGGATCGTGGCGTGGAAGTCGCGGACCGGTACCGGATCCTTCACGATGTTGTAGCTGAAGTCGTCCGTCTCGCCGTGCACGGTGCCGCCCTTCGCCCCGCCGCCGGCCATCCACATCGTGAAGCAGCGGGGGTGGTGGTCCCGCCCGTAGTTCGTCTTCGAGAGGCCGCCCTGACTGTAGATCGTCCGCCCGAACTCGCCGCCCCAGATCACGAGTGTGGAGTCGAACAGCCCGCGGTTCTTGAGGTCCTGGATGAGCGCGGCACACGCCTGATCCACGTCCAGGCACTGGCTCGGGAGGCGGCCGGCGACGTTCGAGTGAGTGTCCCAGTTGTTGAGGTAGACCTGCACGAACCGCACGCCCCGCTCCACAAGCCGGCGGGCGGTCAGGGCCGTGTTGGCGAACGTGCCCGGTTTCTTGGCCGCTTCCCCGTAAAGTTTGAACGTGCCTTCGGACTCCTTCGACAGGTCGGCCAGGTCGGGCACGCTGGTCTGCATCCGGAAGGCCATTTCGTACTGGGCGATGCGGGTGTTCGTCTCGTCGTCGCCGACCGCCTTGTAGGTCATCTCGTTGAGCTTCCGCAACCCGTCGAGGGTGGTGCGGCGGACCCCCGGGGAGACGCCAGGCGGGTTGTTGATGAACAGGATCGGGTCGCCGGCCGCCCGGAACGACACGGCCGCGTGTTCGCCCGGAAGGTAGCCGGACTGCCAGAGGCGGGCGGAAATGGCCTGGATTTGCTCCGTGTTGGTCGGCTTGGCCACCATCACGACGAAGGTGGGGAGGTTCTGGTTGAGCGACCCCAGCCCGTAGCTGGCCCACGCCCCGAGGCACGGCCGGCCCGTGACCTGATTCCCGGTCTGCATGAAGGTGATCGCCGGCTCGTGGTTGATCGCCTCCGTCTGCATGGAACGGACGAACGCCATGTCGTCCACCATCTTCGCCGTGTGCGGCAACAGTTCGGACACCCACATGCCACTTTTGCCGTGCTGCTTGAAGGCGAACTTCGACGGGGCGATGGGGAAGCGGGCCTGCCCACTGGTCATGGTCGTGAGTCGCTGGCCGTTGCGGACGCTCTCGGGCAAGTCCTTGTCGTAAAACTCCTGCATCTTCGGCTTGTAATCGAACAGGTCCATCTGCGGCGGCCCGCCGACCATGTGCAGGTAGATGACGTTTTTGCACTTGGCCGGAAAGTGAGTCGTCGGCAGGGCGGCCGCGATTCCCGTCGGGCTGCCCTTCGCGGTCGCCGGGGCGTCGGCCTTGCCGAGGAGGGAAGTGAGTGCCGCGGTGCCGAGCGAGAGCCCGGACGAGGCGAAGAACTGGCGGCGGGTCTCGGCCCGCATCCAACTCTGGAACGCGGGCTCGGGGCGGAAGTCGGCGAGCGGGAGTTTCATGGCAAACCCGTGGAGTGGGCGGGGAGTCAAGTTGGTGGCGAGGGTTACGGGCAGAAACGGGCAACTCTCCCGCGTTACCGCATAAGGTGGCAACGGTTTCCCGAACGCTCGGCCGGGCGGCACTTTCCGACGACCCGCACACGCTTTGTGCGGTAAAATCGGGTAACGCCCAACGGCCGGTAGCTACTTACACAGCACCTCGTCGAGGTTCATCAGCTCGTTCACGAGCATCGTCCAGGCCGCTAACGTGGGGGCGTCGAGCTTCGGGTCGGCCTTCGACTCGCCGAACGCGATCAGCTTGGCGGCGTCAGCCGGCTTCTCCTTGTACTCGGCCACCAGCCCGGCGAGCGACGCGGACACGATCGGCTTCTCGTCGGCCGTGAACGGCCGGGCGAGCAGCCGGCGGGCTACAAAATCGAGGCGGTCGTCGTCCGCCCCGCCGGCGGCCAACGCCTTCTCGGCGAGGACGCGGGCGGCCTCGACGAACTGCACGTCGTTGAGGGTGGCGAGGGCCTGGATCGGCGTGTTCGTCCGCTCGCGGCGGACGGCGCACGTCTCCCGGTTCGGGGCGTTGAAGATTTCCATGCTCGCCGGCGGGGCGGCCCGCTTCCAGAAGGTGTACATGCTCCGGCGGTAGAGGCCCTCGCCGCTGTCCTGCTTGTAGTTGCGGGTGTTGCTCCCGGGCATGGCGACGGCCTCCCACACGCCCTCCGGCTGGTACGGCTTCACGCTCGACCCGCCGAGCTTGCGGACGAGCAACCCGCTCGCCGCCAGGGCGTGGTCGCGGACCATTTCGGCGTCCATCCGGTAGCGCGGCCCGCGGCTCAGGAGGCGGTTGTCGCGGTCCTTTTCACGCTTCTCGGGGGTGGTCACGGCCGCCTGCCGGTAGGCCGCGGATGTCACGAGGAGCTTGAAGAACTTCTTCATGTCCCAGCCGCTCTCGCGGAACTCGACGGCCAACCAGTCGAGCAACTCCGGGTGACTCGGCAACTCGCCCGTGATGCCGAAGTCGCCGGCCGTGCGGACGAGGCCGTTGCCGTACAACTCTTGCCAGAAGCGGTTGACCGTGACGCGGGCGGTGAGTGGGTGGTCGTCGCGGAGCAGCCACCTGGCCAGCCCGAGGCGGTTGCGGGGCAGGTCGGCCGGCATCTCCGGCAGGGCCTTCGGGGTGGCGGGGCCGACCTTGTCGCGGCGCTGATCGTATTCGCCGCGGTTGAGAACGTAGGCGACCGGCTCGGTCGGCTTCTCCTGGGCGACGTGGGCGATGGTGCCGCGGCCTTGGATGGCGACCTCCACCTTGCGGAGTTCGTCCCGCTTGGCGTCGAGCGTCTTGTATTCGGGGTCGAACCCGTCGAGCCACCACTCGAACAGTTCGCCCGTTTCCTTGGCCGTCCGCTTGGCCGCGGGTTTGGCCAGCAGATCGGCCGCCCGCGACGACTTGGCCAGCCCCCCGGCCTCGGCCGCGGTCAGACTCCCGGCGTAAATCCGCACGTCCTGGAGGGCCACGTTCTGGACCCGGTCGGCGTTGTGCCGCTGGCCGACCGACAGGGGCACCGACGTGCGGATCGTGTCCTTGAGCCCGTCGACGTCCACCTGCACCGGCTGCGGCTCGCCGTCGTAGTAGACCCGCACCCCGGCAGCCTTCCCGGTGCCGTCGTAAACGGCGGTAACGTGGGTCCACTTGTTCAGCGGCAACTGATTTTTGGCCACGACTTTGAGGGCGTTCTGCCCGTTCCAGTCGTGGACGATGTGCATGCCCACGCGGTCGCCCTCGGCCCACAGGTCCCAGCCGCGGTGGGCCTTCGAAGGGTCCATGCGGGCGACCAACGCCCCCCGCAGGTTCCGCCTGGTGGGGTTGACCCACGCCGACACGGCGAACGCCTGGTCGCGGTCGAAGTCGCCTGCCTCGGCGACTTCAAGGGTCTTCCCGGGCTGGACGGCGAACCCCGTCCGCTTCTTCTCCTTGTCGCCGGCCCAGCCGAAGCCGGAGTCGAGCGTCACCGGCCGGGCCTTGCCGGCGACCTCGACGCTCACCGTCTTGCCCTTGCCCTCGTTGAATCGAGCGTGGAAAGCGGGCGGGGCGGCCGGCAGGGTCGCCCCGGCGGCGACCGGCCCGGCGGTCTTGGCCCAGGCGTCGAAGTCCTTCCGGGCCGCCGCCTTCCGGGAGTCGAGTTTGGCCTTCAAGTCGCCGAGTTCCTTTGACACGGCCACCAGCTTGGCCCGATCCTCGGGCCGGGCCACCGTCACCACCGGCGGGGTGTTGCTGATGTTGCCGTCCATCGCCCCCTGCGTCGTGTTGTTGAAGAACGCCGACAGGGAGTAGAAGTCCTTGGTCGAGACCGGGTCGAACTTGTGGTCGTGGCAGACGGCGCAGCCGGTGGTCAGCCCCATCCACACCTGGGAGGCGGTCTCGGTGCGGTCCCGGGCGTACAGCACGAGATACTCCTCGCTAATCGCCCCGCCCTCGTTCGTGGTGATGTTGCAGCGGACGAACCCGGTCGCGACTTGCTGATCGACGGTCCGGTCGGGCAGCAAGTCGCCGGCGAGTTGCTCGACGGTGAAGCGGTCGAACGGCATATTGTCGTTGAGGGCCCGGATCACCCAGTCGCGGTACGACCACATCTCGCGGAAGTTGTCGAAGTGGATGCCGTGGGTGTCGCCGTAGCGGGCGGCGTCGAGCCAGTAGCGGCCCCGGTGTTCGCCCCAGTGCGGGGACGCCAGTACGGCGTCAACGTACTTCTCATAGGCATCCGCGGCCTTGTCGGTAACGAACGCCTCGACGGCGGCCGGCTCCGGCGGCAGGCCGGTGAGGTCGAGCGACACCCGCCGGGCGAGCGTCCGCCGGTCGGCCTCGGGGGCGGGGGCCAAACCATTCTTTTCGAGTTCGGCCAAAATGAAGCGGTCGATCGGGGTGCGGACCCAGGCGGCGTCCTTCACGGCCGGCGGGGTCGGCCGCTTGGGGGCGATGAATGACCAGTGCGACTGGTACTCCGCCCCGGCCGCGACCCAGGCTTTGAGCACGTCCTTCTGGGCGACCGAAAGCGTCTTGTGCGACTTCCTCGGCGGCATCGCCTCTTCGTCACCGTCCGGCAGGAGGATGCGGGCAATCAACTCACTTTTAGACGGGTCGCCGGGGGTGAGCGCCCCCGCCTTGACGGCGTCCTCGCGGCGGTCGAGCCGGAGGTCGGCCTTGCGGGCGGCGCTGTCCGGCCCGTGACAGGCGAAGCAGTTCTCGGCCAGGATCGGCCGGACGTCGCGGTTGTACTCGATCTTCGACGGCGCGACAGCGGCCACCTTCTCCGCGGCCCGCGGCGGCGTGGGAATGCCGAACAGCAGCACAGTCGTGGCGGTGAGAGTGAGGGCCTGGAAAGCGAGTCGGTACATCCGCGACGCCCTTCGAGTTGGGGACGGTCTTGGAGAGAGGAACGACGCCACGGGGTGCGGCGATTGGTGGGATCGACTCCGTTCAACTTACGCGAAGTAGGGTCCCGCACAAGTCAAGACGCGGCGAACATTTTGGATCCACGTTACCGCATTTTACCAGCGCGGGGAACAAAAAACCGACGGATCCTCCGACCTGGTGTGACTTTAAAAAAACCACCCACTGAACTACCGGTAGAGTGGTCAAATGTAGTCTAACGTTCGCAATAACTCAGGATTTGTGCGGGTCATGCGTCGATACTTGTCTGGACAATGATCGTCCGCACGGGTACTATACTCCATGATGAATTTGTCCCCAACCCAACACGCCACCCGCTTCGACTCGCCCGAGCAGGAGGCTTTTTTGAACCTGTGGCGGACTTACGACCGGCTCCGTTCGTTCGAGGACGAGTTGTTCGGCCGCTTCGACCTGACGCCCCAGCAGTACAACGCCTTGCGCCTCTTGCGGGCGGCTTACCCTGGCCCCGTGCGGACGCTCACCATTGCCGAGCGGCTCGTGTCGCGGGCCCCCGACATTACGCGGATGATCGACAAGCTCGAAGAGCGCGGGCTCGTCCACCGGGAACGCTCGACGGCCGACCGGCGGACGGTGTTCGTGGGGGCCACAGAGGCGGGGCTGGCCCTCCTCGAACGGATGGCCGGGCCGTTGCGGGAGTGCCACGCCAGGCAACTCGGCCACCTCACTCCCGCCGAACTCGAACAGCTCGTGACGTTGCTGAAGGCCGCCCGCGCCCCGCACGAGCCGGACGGCAGCAGTTGGCGCTAACCCTCCCCCTCGCCCCTCACCCGATTTCGGAGCCTCCGATGGTCGCCGCGATCCAGTCTGAATCCGATGTCATCGTGATCGGCGGCGGCCCCTCGGGGTCGACGGCCGCCACCCTCATCGCCCAGAAGGGGCACACGGTCACGCTCTTCGAGCGGGACCACTTCCCCCGCTTCCACATCGGCGAGTCGCTCATCCCGCACACCTACCAAGTACTAAACCGCCTCGGGATGCTGCCCAAGATGAAGGGGAGCCACTTCGTCAAGAAGTACAGCGTCCAGTTCATCAACCAGCACGGCAAGCTGTCGGAGCCGTTCTACTTCGACGACCACCGGGCGCACGAGTCGTCGCAGACGTGGCAGGTGCGGCGGGCCGACTTCGACAACATGCTGCTCACGAACGCCCGCGAGACCGGCGTGGTGGCCCACGAAGGTGCCCGCGTGCTGGAAGTGCTGTTCGAGGGCACGCGGGCCGTCGGCGTGCGGGTCGTGACCGACGACGGCGTGGAGCGCGAGGTGCGGGCGAAGGTGGTGGTGGACGCCAGCGGCCAGGGGTCGATGGTGATGAGCCGGCTGGGCCTCCGCGACTGGGACCCGCTGCTGAAGAAGGCCGCCATCTGGACCTACTGGAAGGGGGCGTACCGCGACCCGGGCAAGGACGAGGGGGCGACGATCGTCCTGCAAACGAAGGACAAGAAGGGGTGGTTCTGGTACATCCCGCTGCACGACGACGTGCTGAGCGTGGGCGTCGTGGCCGGGTACGACTACCTGTTCCAGAACCGCGGCACGAAGGACCTCGAAACGCTCTACTTCGAGGAAGTCGCCCGCTGCCCCGGCCTCCAGCCGCGGCTGGCGAACGCCACCCGGTGCGACGTGTTCCGCGCCCAGAAGGAGTATTCGTACCGCTCGAAGCAGGCGGCCGGCGACGGCTGGGCGCTGGTCGGCGACGCCTTCGGCTTCCTCGACCCGCTCTACTCGTCCGGCGTGCTGATGGCCCTCACGTCCGGCATGATGGCCGCCGACGCCATCAACGTGGGGCTGGCGAAGGGCGACACGTCCGAGAAGCAACTGCGGACGTGGGAGCCGGCGTTCACGGCCGGCATGGACCGGATGCGGCGATTGGTGTGCGAATTCTACGACGGCTTCAGCTTCGGCCGCTTCGTGAAGAAGCACCCGCACCTGAAGGGGTACGTGACCGACGTGCTGATCGGCGACGTCTTCAAGGACGACGTGGACGTACTCTGGCCGCTGATGGACGAGATGCGGGCCGAACACGCCGCCGAGAAGGTGGGGGTGGCGGCGGGGTGATGCTGGGCGTTAGCCGTGTAGGCTCCGCGGGTTGGTGTTTGACGGCCGGTTGCGGTAGAGTTTAGCTCGACCGACCGGCCGGCGTCAAGCAGTGCGGCTGGCCTAGGTTAGGCCAAATCACGAGTAGGCCTAAACACTGCTTCGGCAGCGGAGGCGGGTTGTGGCGAAAGGCCCTCGACTCTCCGCACGGTTCTGGAGGCTGTTGGAGACAGCCGGCCATCGCCTCAACGCACTCTGCCGCCAACTGGAGCAACTGCCCCGGGACCAACTCCAGAAATACCGCGACGAGTTCGATGAGGCAAAATCCTACGTCAACCCGTGCTACTGGGACGAGTGCCACCCACACCTGCGGCGGAACTGCTCAGAGGATCACGGAGACGACTTCGCCGCCTGGGTCGTCATGCAGGGACGGGCCTTCTACAGTGAGGTGCGGTCGCACCCCGATATGGTCGAATCCTACTTGGATCAGTTCACCGCGGCCGAGGCTGAGCGGCGGTCGGGGAAACCAGGGTGGTGGGACAACGAGGTGGACCGGCCGGAGTACCGGGGGTCGCAGCGGGCCGACTACATCGCCTCGCGCATCCTCAGGGAGCGGTTCGGAAATGCATAGGTGATCGCGCCGAACCCGCTGCTACACCGAACCGCCGGCTCCTGCGCGCTTTCAGCCGGCCCCGCGTCGTGTCTCTGGTTGCGATCTCCGGCGGCTGGTGAGCTTATTGTTATGCGGCAGAGTCCGTTGGCAGTGGGCTATCAGGTCAACTCGACAGTGCTGGCCGCGTAATCGACCACCAGCCGCCGTCCGGCCAGCAACTGCGTGCCGAGAAGCGGGTGTGCCCCGTCGGTCGCCACCGCCTGCGTTAGGTACGTCCCGCCGAACCAGTCCAGGTAACAGACGAACGAGTCCAGCACCACCCGGGACCCGTCCGCTAGCAGCGCATCAGTTGACATCCCATCCGCAAGCCCCAGACCGGTCGCCACAGCTCTCGGCATCGTCAGCGCGCCGTTAAACGCCGTATCCACCCACGCCTCAACCTCGGTGCGCGGCCCGTTGGCGGTCGCCGCCAACGGCACCCTCAACAGTGCTCGCCCGTCGCCGTCCACCCGACCAGTCATAGCCTCGCCCCGCCGATGTGCAGGGCTGCGAGGTGCCCGACCCGCAGCACGTGCGACCGTCGGGCCGGGTGTGCGGCCTGGGCGGCGGCGGCAGCGGCGTCGAGCGTGTCGGCGAGGAAGTGATCGCCGCTGTCCGGCTCGATGGCGACGAACTGGCCGTGGTGGTCGGCTTCGAGGGCGGCCCGCAACCGCTGGTCGTAAATGCACCGAGCCCGTTCAGCCCTGTCGCGTACTTCTTGGGTCGTCATACCCATTCCTCCGGGGATTGTCGCCGGCATTGTACGCCGTGGCGGGCCGTTGCCCCAGCCGGCCCGTCTAGTATGCTGTCGGCTCTCCACACCGAGGGCCGGCGACATGGGCACGGGGCACGCGGCGAAGGTTCCCGGCCGGGCGTGGGTCGTCACGGGGGCGGGGGTGGCCGTCAACCTCTGCCTCGGCATCCTTTACGCCTGGAGCGTGTGGAAGGCCAACGTCCTCGCCTCGGCCGACCACCCGGCCGGGTCGGCCATGACCGGGCAGAATGAAGGCTGGGTTTACCTCGCCGACGACCAGGCCACGCTCGCCTACGCGGTGTGCGGGTTCACCTTCGCCCTGTTCATGGTCCCCGGCGGGCGGTTGCAGGACCGCTACGGGCCGCGGGCCGGGGCGACGCTCGGCGGGCTGTTCCTCGGGGCCGGGTGCGTCGTCGCCGGGCTGATGCGGAGTTCGCTCGGGCTCGTCCTCGGCTTCGGCGTCCTCGGCGGCGTCGGCATGGGGCTGGGGTACGCCGCCACCACGCCGGCGGCCGTCCGCTGGTTCGGGCCGCACCGCAGGGGGTTGGTCGTCGGTCTCGTCGTCGCCGGGTATGGGGCGGCGGCCGTCTACATCTCGCCGCTGGCGGAATACCTGATCGGGGCTTACGGGCTGTCCGGCAGCTTCATCGCATTGGGCGGGCTGTTCGCCGTGGTGGTCATCGCCGCCGGGCAATTGTTGCGAATGCCGCCGGCCGGGTACGTGCCGCCTGCCGCGGCGAGCGTGAACGGCGTGCCCCCCGTGAGTGTCGCCCGCGTGGACTGGACGCCGGGGGCGATGCTCGGGACGTGGCAGTTCTTCGCCCTCTTCTTTCTGATGTTCGCGTCGGCCCAATCCGGCCTGCTCGTGATCGCCAACGCCAAGCCGCTGCTGAAGGAAACCGCCCGCGGTGTGATCGAGTTCCCCTGGCTGTTGGTGTCGTTCGGCGGCGTGGTCAACGCCCTCGGGCGGGTCGGCACCGGGCTCTGCTCGGACCGCGTCGGCCGCACGAACGCCTACACGCTCAACGCCGTCCTCGCCGCCGCGTGCCTCGTCGCCCTGCCGGCGGTGGTCGCCTCGGGGATCGTGCCGCTGCTCTACCTCGTCCTCGGCGTCATTTTCTGGCAGTACGGCGGAACGCTCTCGCTCCTGCCGGCGTGGACGGCCGACTTCTTCGGCTCGAAAAGCCTCGGGTTAAACTACGGGCTCGTGTTCCTGGGCTGGGGGGCGGCCTTCGCCATCCCTCTCGTCGGCGGCGCGGTTCGTGTGCGGACGGGGAATCTCGACGCGGCGTTCTACGGGTCGGCGGCCCTCCTGGGTGTGGCGATTGTCGTGAGCCGCTTTGTGAGCCGCCCGGAGGCGTCGGCGGTCCGCCACTAAACCTGGCAAGACACGCCCGTATCGTTAGCACCCGCACAACTGGCGGGTGATGGCCGACTCCACTCCCCGCACAATCCGCCTACATTCCCCCGGTTTGTGGCCAACCCCAAGCAGTCGCCCTCCCCGGCATGGTGCTTGCACTTTAAACTCAGATCGACGTTTCCACGCGAACACGGCCCGCAAGCCGCTCGCTCACCGCCCCCACGGTCGTTCACGGACGCCGACCGACCCTCATGGGATGCCCGCCCGCGGTCGCTCCGCCTGCGAGTCCCCGACGGAGTACGACGGCCCATGGCCATCCGCGTCGCCCTCAACCACAAGACCACCTACCGCTACGACCGGCCGGTCACGCTCCTGCCGCAGGTCGTCCGCCTGCGGCCGGCCCCGCACTGCCGCACGCCCGTGCTTGCCTATTCGCTCAAGGTGACGCCGAAGGACCACTTTCTCAACTGGCAGCAAGACCCGTACAGCAACCACCTCGCCCGCCTCGTGTTCCCCAAGCCGGTGCAAGAGTTCAACGTCGAAGTGGACCTCGTCGCCGAGATGACGACGATCAACCCGTTCGACTTCTTCGTGCAGGCGGACGCGGAAGAGTACCCGTTCCGCTACGACGAGGTGCTGGCGAAGGAACTCGCCCCGTACCTCGAAACCCCCGCCGCCGGGCCGAAGCTCGAAGCGCTCGTGGACCAGTTCCGTGAGGAGAAGGTCCGCACCATCGACTTCATCGTGGGCGTCAACCAGGCGGTCCAGGAGGCCGTCGGCTACGTCGTGCGGCTGGAGCCGGGCATCCAGCCGAGCGAGGAGACGCTGACGCTCGGGACCGGCTCGTGCCGCGACTCGGCGTGGCTGCTCGTGCAGTTGTTCCGCCACCTCGGGGTCGCGGCCCGGTTCTCCTCCGGGTACCTCATCCAGCTCACCGCCGACGTGAAGTCGCTCGACGGGCCTTCGGGCCCGGAGGCCGACTTCACCGACCTGCACGCCTGGGCGGAAGTTTACCTCCCCGGGGCCGGGTGGGTCGGGCTCGACCCGACCAGCGGACTCCTGTGCGGGGAAGGGCACCTGCCGCTGGCGTGCGCCGCCGACCCGCTCACCGCCGCCCCCATCAGCGGCTCGTTCGACTTCGAGGTGGACCCGAGCCGCGGCGAGGACGACCAGGTCGAGACCGAGTTCGACTTCGCCATGTCGGTCCGCCGGATCCACGAAGACCCGCGGGTGACGAAGCCGTACAGCGACGACCAGTGGGCCATGATCGAGGCCCTCGGCCGGCAGGTGGACGAGTCGCTCAAGGCCAACGACGTGCGGCTGACGATGGGCGGCGAGCCGACGTTCGTGTCGATCGACGACCGCGACGGGGCCGAGTGGAACCTCGCCGCCCTCGGGCCGGGGAAGCGGAAGCGGGCCGGCGAACTGTTCCGCCGGCTACGGGACCGCTGGGCCCCGCACGGCCTCCTGCACTTCGGGCAGGGGAAGTGGTACCCCGGCGAGCAGCTCCCCCGCTGGGCGATGGGCTGCTACTGGCGGAAGGACGGCGTGCCCGTGTGGAAGAACCCCGGGCTGGTGGCCGAGGACGACCACGACTACGGTCTGACGGCCGACGACGCCCGCCGCTTCGCCGAGGAGCTGGCCGGCCGGCTCGGCGTCGACCCGGGCCTCCTCGTGCCGGGGTATGAGGACGCCTGGTACCACATGTGGCGGGAGCGGATGCTGCCGGCGAACGTCGACCCGCTCAAGAGCAACCTCGAAGACAAGCAGGAGCGCGACCGGCTGGCGAGGGTGTTCGAGCGGGGGCTGAACAAGGCGGTCGGGTTCGCCCTCCCGCTGCGGCCCAAGGGGCGGGACGGCGACCGCACGCGGTGGGAGTCGGGCCGGTGGTTCTTCCGCCGGGAGAACATGTACCTGTTCCCCGGCGACTCGCCGATGGGCCTGCGGATGCCGCTCGACTCGCTGCCGTGGGAGGCCCCGGAGGTCCGCCAGTCGTTCGCCGAGCCCGACCCGTCGATCCCGCGAGGGGCTTTGCCGCCGCGGGCGGATTACGCGCTGAGGGCACAAATCCCCGGCGTCTCGCGGGAGAACAACGGGCCGCGTTCCGGGTTGTCCCGCGGACCGGCCGCGGCGCGGCCGGAGATGGCCGAGCCGCCGGTGGTCCGCACGTCGCTGTGCGTCGAGCCGCGGGACGGCCGGCTGTTCGTGTTCATGCCGCCGCTCACGGCGGCCGAGGACTACCTGGACCTGACGGCCGCCGTCGAGGCGACGGCCGAGCGGCTCGGGATGCCGGTTCAGGTGGAGGGGTACACGCCGCCGAACGACCTCCGGCTGCCGCACTTCAAGATCACCCCCGACCCGGGCGTGATCGAGGTGAACGTCCACCCGGCGGCGAACTGGGCCGACCTCGTCAAGACGACGACCACGCTCTACGACGAGGCCCACCTGACCCGGCTCGGGACCGAGAAGTTCATGCTCGACGGCCGCCACACCGGCACCGGCGGCGGCAACCACATCGTGGTCGGCGGGCAGACCGTCCTCGACAGCCCCTTCCTCCGCCGCCCCGATTTGCTCCGCAGCCTCATCAACTACTGGCACAACCACCCGTCCCTGTCGTACCTCTTCAGCGGCATGTTCGTCGGCCCGACGAGCCAGGCCCCGCGGATGGACGAGGCCCGCAACGACAGCGTCCACGAGATGGAGGTGGCCTTCGAACAGATCCCCGAGCGCGGCCCGTGCCCGCCGTGGCTGGTCGACCGCACCTTCCGCAACCTGCTCGTGGACGTGAGCGGGAACACCCACCGGGCCGAGTTCTGCATCGACAAGCTGTTCACCCCCGAGGGCGGGAGCGGGCGGCTCGGACTGGTCGAACTGCGGGCCTTCGAGATGCCGCCGCACGCCCGCATGAGCCTCGCCCAGCAACTGCTGTTGCGGGCGCTCATAGCGGCGTTCTGGGAGAAGCCGTACCGCCAGACGCTCGTCCGCTGGGGCACCGAACTGCACGACCGCTTCATGCTCCCGCACTACGTCAAGGACGACTTCGGCGACGTGGTCGCGGACCTCCGGCAGGCCGGCTTCCCCGTCCGCCCCGAGTGGTTCGCGCCGCACCTGGAGTTCCGCTTCCCGTTCATCGGCTCCGTGGTCAAGCGGGGCGTCGGGGTCGAGCTCCGGCACGCCATCGAGCCGTGGCACGTCCTCGGCGAGGAAACGAGTTCGTCCGGCACGTCGCGGTACGTGGACTCGTCGGTGGAGCGGGTCCAGGTGAAGGTGACGGGCCTCACCGACAGCCGGCACGCCGTGACGTGTAACGGCCGCAAGGTGCCGCTGCGGCCGACGGGCACGATCGGCGAGTTCGTGGCCGGGGTGCGGTACCGGGCGTGGCAGCCGGAGTCGTGCCTGCACCCGAACATCCCCGTCCACGCCCCGCTCGTGTTCGACTTGCTCGACGGGTGGAACGGCCGGTCGCTCGGCGGCTGCACGTACCACGTCGCCCACCCGGGCGGGCTGAGCCACGAGAAGTTCCCGGTCAACGCCTACGAGGCCGAGGGGCGGCGGATCGCCCGCTTCACGACCGTCGGCCACACCCCGGGGAAGATGCCGCCGCCGCCCGACGAGTCGTCGCCCGAGCACCCGTTCACTCTCGACTTGCGGCGGGCCTTCGACCCACCGCCGGCCCCGCCGACGCCCGTCGTGCCCTCGAACGGCCGGCAGAACGGGACGTGGTTCGCCGACGCCCCGAAACCCCAGGATACCGTCGCCCGATGATGCCGGTCACGCCCCTCGGCCCGCCCGACGCCTCCCCCGGCGGCGGGCCGACCGGGCTCGGTTACAGGGGGTTGGCCGGCGGGCGGGACGAGGCGGTGGACGCCGACGGGCGGCCGCGCGCCCATTGGGAGCCGTTCGTCCGTTCCCTCGGCGAACTCGGGTGGGGCGAAGTCACCCGCCGGTGGGAGGAGAGCCGCCAGGTCATCCGCGAAAACGGGATGACGTACAACGTCTACGGCGACCCCCGCGGGCTCGACCGCCCGTGGCAGCTCGACCCGATCCCGCTGCTCATCTCCCCCGCCGACGTGAAGGCCCTCGAAGCCGGGCTGACGCAGCGCGCCCGCCTCTTCGACGCGCTCCTCGCCGACCTGTACGGCCCGCAACGCTCGCTGCGGGAAGGGGTGCTGCCGCCGGAACTGGTGTTCGGCGACCGCCGCTTCCTCCGCGCCTGCCACAACGTGGCGGTGCCCCGCGGCCGGTACCTGCACCTGTACGCCGCCGACCTGGGGCGGGGGGCGGACGGCTCGTTCTACGTCCTCGGCGACCGCACCCAGGCCCCGTCGGGGGCGGGATACGCCCTGGAGAACCGCATCGTCCTGTCGCGGATGCTGCCCGAAACGTTCGGCGAGAGCCGCGTCCACCGGCTGGCCGTCTTCTTCCGCACGCTCCGCGACACCCTCCGCTCGCTCGCACCCCGCAACCGCGACAACCCCCGCATCGTGCTGCTCACCCCGGGCCCGTACAACGAGACGTACTTCGAACACGCCTACCTCGCCCGCTACCTCGGGTTCACGCTCGTGGAGGGCGGCGACCTCACGGTCCGCGACGCCCGCGTCTACCTCAAGCTCCTCGGCGGCCTCCTGCCGGTGGACGTGATCCTCCGCCGGCTCGACGACGACTACTGCGACCCGCTCGAGCTCCGCGGCGACTCGTTCCTCGGGGCGTCCGGCCTGATGCAAGCCGTGCGGGCCGGGAACGTGGCGATGGCAAACGCCCTCGGCACCGGGCTGGTGGAGGCCCCCGCGTTCATCCCGTACCTGCCCGGCCTCTGCCGGCTGCTCCTCGGCGAACACCTGAACCTCGCCTCGACCCCGACGTGGTGGTGCGGCGACCCGGCGGCGCTCGGACACGTCCTCCAGCACCTCGACAAAATGGTGGTGAAGTCGAGCCGCCTCAAGGACCGCTTCCGCCCCGCGTTCGTCGCCCAGCTCGCGGCCGCCGACCGGGCCAAGCTGATCGACCGCATCCGCGCCAAGCCGGTCGACTTCGTGGCTCAGGAGCGTTTGCCGCTCTCGACCGTGCCGGTGCTGGCGAACGACCGGCTGGAGCCGCGGCACGTCGTCCTCCGGGCCTTCCTGGCGGCGAACGACCACGGCTTCGCGGTCATGCCCGGCGGCCTGTCGCGGGTCACGGCGTCGGCCGAGATGCTCGACGTGTCGATGCAGGAGGGGGGCGGCAGCAAGGACACCTGGGTGCTGTCTGACCGGCCGGTGAGTACCTTTACGCTGCTCAATAACGTCAGCCGCCCGGTGGAACTGAGCCGCGGGGGGAACGACCTGCCGAGCCGGGCCGCCGACAACCTGTTCTGGCTCGGCCGGTACGTCGAGCGGGCCGAGGGGCTGGTCCGCCTCCTGCGGGTCGTCCTCGTGCGGCTCACGGAGAGCGGCGGCGGGGCGGCCGACACGCCGGAGCTGCTGGCCCTCATCCGGGCCGTCGGGCGGGCGGTCACGCCGCTGCCGATGGCCGAAGTCCGCCCGCCCGACCTGGAGGACCGCGTCCGCGAAATCCTCTTCGACGAGCACGCGGCCGACAGCCTCGTGAGCACCGTGCGGGCCGTCCACCGCATCGCCCGCACCGTCCGCGACCGCCTTTCGAACGACATGTGGCGCGTCCTCGGCGGCCTCACCTTCCCCGGCGACGCCCTGGAGGAGCCCGACCCACGCGTGTACCGCAACGGCAGCCCACCCCGCGGCCGGGCCGGGTGGCCGGGCACCCTCAACGACCTGCTCGACGACATGAACCGGCTCGTCGGCGGGCTCGCGGCGTTCGGCGGGCTGGCCGGCGAGAGCATGAGCCGCGGGCAGGCGTGGCGGTTCCTCGACATCGGCCGTCGCCTGGAGCGGGCCGTCCACCTGATCGACCTCGTCCGCGGCTGCCTGGTCGAAGTCGGCCCGAACGAAGGCCCGCTCCTCGAAGCCCTGTTGGAGATCGCCGACAGTTCTATGACGTACCGCCGCCGCTACCTGAGCAGCGTGACCGCCGGCCCCGTCCTCGACTTGCTGCTCGCCGACGAGTCGAACCCGCGGTCGGTGGTCTTCCAGGTGGTCGCCTTGGCCGACGCGGTCAACAACCTGCCGCAACTGACCGCCCGGGCCGGCCGCAGCCCGGAGCAGAAGCTCGTCCTCGGCGTCGTCTCGTGCCTCCAACTGGCCGACATCCCGGCGGCCGTGGTCCCGACCGAAGGCCTCCGCCCGCAACTCGGCGAACTGCTCGCCCGCCTCGCCCACGACCTCCCGAAGCTGACGGAGGCGCTGACGCAAACCTACCTGACGCACCTGACGCCGTCCCGCCACCTCTCCGGTGGCCGCCGGGAGGGCCGGCCGTGATCTACCGCGTGTCGCACACGACGACGTACCGCTACGCCCAGCCGGTGTCGCTCGCCCACAACGTGGCCCACCTGACGCCGCGGAACACCCCGTGGCAGGCGTGCCACGACCTCGAACTGCGGATCGAGCCGGAGCCGGCGATCCTCCACGAGTCGGTCGATTACTTCGGGAACGGGGTGACGTACTTTACCATCCAGGAGCCGCACACCGAACTCGTGGTGCGGGCCGACCACACGACGGAGGTGAAGCGCGTCGCCGCCCCCGCCGCGTGGCAGACCCCCCCGTGGGAGGCCGTCCGCGACCAACTCCGGACCGACCGCCGGGCCGACGTGCTGGACGCCTACCAGTTCACGTTCGATTCGCCCTACGTGGCCGCGTCGCCGGAGTTGGCCCAGTACGCCGCCGCGTGCTTCCCGCCGGGCCGCCCCATCCTGGAAGCGTCGCTCGACCTGACCCGCCGCATCTACGCCGAGTTCGCCTACGACCCGGGGGCGACCGACGTTTCGACCCGCCTCGACGACGTGCTCGCCGGGATGCGGGGCGTCTGCCAGGACTTCG
>JANPKP010000387.1:0-3430 GCA_031426095.1 Gemmataceae bacterium | reverse complement strand
CCCGGCCGGTCCCCCTCGACGCCGACACCACCCGGCTCGCCCAGGTGTTCTCCAACCTGCTCAACAACGCCGCCAAGTACAGCGACCCCGGCAGTCGCATCCGGCTGACCGCCGAGCGGCAGGGCGACGAACTGGTGGTGTCGGTCAAGGACACCGGCATCGGCATCGCCGGGGACCACCTGCGGAAAGTGTTTGAGATGTTCTCCCAGGAGACCCCGGCGCTGGAGCGGTCGCAGGGCGGGCTGGGGATCGGGCTGTCGCTGGTGAAGGGGCTGGTCGAGCTTCACGGCGGCGGCGTCGAAGCGAGGAGTGAAGGACCGGGCAAGGGAAGCGAGTTCGTCGTCCGGCTGCCCGTGGCCGGGGAGCCGGTGCAGCCGACGCCGACCGGACGGGAGGGCGAAGCAACACCCGTCAAGACGGCCCTGCACATCCTGGTGGTGGACGACAACCGGGACGGGGCCGACAGCCTGTCGATGATGCTCAAGCTGATGGGGAATGAAACCCGCACCGCCTACGACGGCCTTGAGGCGGTGGCGGCGGCGTGCGAGTTCCGCCCGGACGTGATCCTGCTGGACATCGGCCTGCCGAAGTTGTCGGGCTACTACGTTTGCCGCCGCATCCGACAGGAGGCGTGGGGGAAGCGGGTGGTCATCGTCGCCCAGACCGGCTGGGGGCAGGCGGAAGACCGGCAGAAGGCGCAGGCAGCCGGGTTCGACCACCACTTCGTCAAGCCGGTGGACATGGCGGCGCTGACAAAATTGCTGGCGCGGTTACAGCCGGTGAACGGATAGTCTGGCCCACTCACCCCCGGTAAAAGTCGATCCACACCACCGTGATCGCCATCGTGTCCACGTCGATTTGTGGGACGGCGTGCTGGCAAGTGGGAGGTGTCAGGTCGGCGGCAGCGATTCGGAGTGGAAGGATGGCGAAGTCAAAACCTAAATCGCACATCCCTTTACCGGGCGCTGGCGGATCGTCTCGAGGATCGCCTGGGACGAAATCTACATCGACGAGGAGCAGAAAGTTACTTCGAGTTCGTTGACGAGGGCGGCGGCGACTTCCCTTCGGATACGTCCACGGGCAGATGGGCTGCAAGCCGACGACACGAGACGGCGAACCCCCGTCGAGTGGACCTGGGACGGCAACGACGAGACGGACCCGGCGCAGAGTTGGCGCTGGGCCGTCCTGAAAGGTGGGGAACTGCACGGCATGATCTGCTTCCACGGCGGCGACGACTCCGAGTTCGTGGCGACCAGGAAGGATGGGGGCCGACCCAAAGCCGAAGATGCCGAACCGATGACGACCGACCCCGCCACGCCTGGTTACTCGCACACGCAGACTGCCCCGCTCTGCCTGATCCTCTACGCCTCGGCGCTCCTCTGCTTCGCTCTGGCCGTGGGCATCGACGACACGCCGGTCGTCTACATCGCCGTCGCCGTGGGCGGCGTCCTCGCCCTGCTCGGCCCGGCGGTCCACCACCTGGAAGTCGAGGACCGGGGCGACCGGCTGGCGATCCGCTTCGGCCCACTCCCGCTACTCCGCACGTCGGTCGGGTACGCCGACATCGTGACGGTCGAGGTCGGGCGCACGCTCGTCCTGGACGGCTGGGGCGTCCACTACAGCCTCCGGGGCGGCTGGGTGTGGAACCTGTGGGGCCGGACCTGCGTCGTCGTCAAACTCGAGAGCGGCGTGCTGCGGATCGGCACGGACGACGCCGTGAACCTGACCCGGTTCCTCGAGACCAAGACCGGGGTGCGGGGGCACGACCGTGGGTAAGGCAGCGAACCGATTGAAACTCGGCAAGGGATCGGCCTTCGTCAAGGCACATCTCAGGCGGCTGGAGCAGAACGAAGACACCTGGGAGGCCGACTTCCGGACGATGCCGAAGCCGCAGGGCCAGACGGAGACGTACGACCTGGGGCTTGCGGTTTCGACACCCGAGGGGACGCCGCTCGTGTGCCTCCCGGTGGACTACACCCCGACGTGAACGACCTGGCCGACCTGCTCGCCGCAGCGACGAGCCGCCCGATGACGGACCGCCGTCGACTTCCGGGTGTTGGTGGATCACTACCGGGCGTACCTGCGGCGGGAACTCGCCGTCCTGGCCGTTATCGGCGAGTGGCACTCGTTCGGGGACGCCGCCGCCGGCGCTGCCGTCCGGGCGGGGGTCGAAGGGGGTGGGGGCCGGACCGAGAACGACCGGCGGATCCTCAACTTGTAGCTCCTCCAGGGTGTGCGACGTGAGTGGCGCCCAACGGCTTTTCGACTAGCCCGCGGCCGGGAAACGCGAACGCCCCAGGAAGTCCGGGGGGCGTTCGGGGCGGTGAACCGTCCGCCGCGGATTCGCCGGGCGGTTTAACCCGCCCGGAGCTCGCTCGCGTTCGCCTCGATCGCCCCGATCTGGCTCTCCAGTTCGGCCACGAGTTGCTCCTGCTGCTGGATGACATCGGCCGGGGCCCGGCCGCGGAAGCCCTCGTTGGCGAGCTTCCCCTTCGTGGCGTCGAGCTGCTTCCGCTTGTCGACGAGTTGCTTGTCGAGCCGCTTCAACTCGGCCGGCACGTCGATCAGCCCGGCGAGCGAGACGTACGCCTCGAAGTCCGGGCGGAGGACGGTGCCGGCCTGCTTCGGCTTGGCGGCGTCCGGCCCGCACGCGAACGACCCGATGCCGGCGAGCGGGCCGATGAACGTCGCCAGTTCGTTGAAGTCGGCGGCGACCGCGGGGGGGCACTGCACGGCCACGTCGAGCCGCGTCTTGTCGTCCACCATGTAGCGGTTGCGGACCTCGCGGACGCCGCGGACGAGGTCCTGCATCCGGGCGAACCGGGCCTCGACGTCGGGCCGCACCCACTCGGTGGGGTACGTCGGCCACGGGGCCACGCACACGCTCTCGGCCGGCGTGGTCGGCACCGGCAGGCCGCGGACGGGGGCGGCCTCGTTGAGCGCCTGCCAGAGCGACTCGGCCACGAAAGGCATGACCGGCCCCACGAGCCGGAGGATGCCGTCGAGAACGCCGACGAGCACCCGCTGGGCGAGCGGCCGGGCGGCCGCGTCCTTGAGCCGGCCCTTCGTCATCTCGATGTACCAGTCACAGAACTCGCTCCAGACGAACTCGTAGGTGAGCCGGGCCACGTCGCTGAAGTGGAACCCTTCGAGCGCGTCGGTGACGTTCCGCGTGGTGGTCGCCAGCCGGCTGACGATCCAGCGGTCCTCGGTCGGCAGGTCAGCGTCGGTGGGCGGGGCCGGCGTGTACCCGTCGAGGTTCATCAGAATGAACCGCGTGGCGTTCCACAGCTTGTTGGCGAAGTTGCGGCCGATCTCGAAGCGGTCGGACGCCTGCCGGGCGGTCTTGAGTTCGGGGTCGTCGCTCGGCCACGGCCCGCCGGGGCGGAACGGCTGCTTGCAACTCGGGCAGGCGAGCTTCTTCGTGCGC
>JANPKP010000386.1:0-2383 GCA_031426095.1 Gemmataceae bacterium | reverse complement strand
TGCTCGCGTTCGCCGCCCGGCTCGACCGGGCGGGCGTCGCCTTGACCCGGGCCGGGCTGGTGATCGTGCTGGTGTGGATCGGCGGGCTGAAGGTCTACCGGTACGAGGCCGAGGGGATCGTCCCGTTCGCGGCCAACAGCCCGCTGATGAGATTCGTCTATGCCGACCCCGCCCACTACAAGGCGCACATGAACCGGGAGGGGGACGTGGTGCCCGCCAACCGGGAGTGGCACGCGGCGAACGGCACCTACCCGTTCGCCCACGCCCTCGGGTCGGTGATCGTCCTCTACGGGGTGATGATCGCCCTGCACCCGGTCCTCCCCCGGGTGGCCGCGGCCGGCAGCTTCCTGGTGGCGGTGATGTCGGTCGTGACCCTGTCGTTCCTGGTCACCACCCCCGAGGCGTGGGTGCCCGCCCTCGGCAGCGGCGAGGGCGGGTTCCCGCTCCTGGCCGGCCCCGGCCGGCTGGTGGTGAAGGACGCCATCATGCTCGGGGCCGCGGTCGTCACGATGGCCGACTCGGCGAAGGCCGCTCTGCGGGAGCGGGCCGCGGCCCGGATCGGAATCGCGCCGCGGGAAGCCGCCTAGTCGGTTTTTCCAAACCAACCACGTATCAGGAGGGCTAGTCATGGCCGGGAAACTCGAAGGCAAGATCGCCCTGGTCACCGGCGGCACCAGCGGGCTGGGCCTGGCGACCGCCAGGCGGTTCGTCGCCGAAGGGGCGAAGGTCGTCGTCACCGGCCGCCGCCAGGCCGAACTCGACGCGGCGGTGCGGGATCTCGGCGGGAGTGCCGTCGGGGTGCGGGGGGACGTGTCGAGCCTGGCCGACCTCGACCGGCTGTACGCGACGATCGGCGGGCGGTTCGGCCGGCGCGACGTGCTGTTCGCCAACGCCGGCGGCGGGGCGTTCGCCCCCCTCGGCGAGGTCACCGAGGAGCACTTCGACAAGTACTTCGGGATCAACGTCAAGGGCACCCTGTTCACGGTGCAGAAGGCGCTGCCGCTCATGGCGGCGGGCGGGTCGATCATCCTCAACGGGTCGATGGTGTCGGTCAAGGGGGTACCGGCGTTCGGCGTGTACGCGGCGACGAAGGCGGCGCTGCGGTCGTTCGCCCGCACCTGGGCGGTCGACCTCAAGGGCCGGAACATCCGGGTGAACGTGGTCAGCCCCGGGACGGTCGTCACCCCGGCGTACAAGAGCGAGCTGGGGCTGACCGACGAGCAGGTCGAGGGGTTCGTGGCCCGGGCCGCCGCTGCGACGCCGCTCGGCCGCCCCGGCACCCCGGACGAGATCGCCAAGGCCGTGGTGTTCCTGGCATCCGACGATAGCAGCTACGTGACCGGGGCCGACCTGTTCGTGGACGGCGGTGCCGCCCAGGTCTGACGCCCATACGGTTCGATCGCCGCAATGACCTCAACCAACCCAACACGGGAGACGACAATGACCCCGACCCCGCCCGCCCCGCCCGTGATCGCCCCGCCGTTCACCCTGGAGACGGCCGCCCGCAAGGTGCGGCTGGCCGAGGACGGGTGGAACAGCCGCGAACCGGCCCGCGTCGCTCTGGCCTATACCGAGGACTCGGTGTGGCGGAACCGCAGCACGTTCGTCACCGGCCGGGACGCCATCCGGGCGTTCCTGGCCGGCAAGTGGGAGCGGGAACTCGACTACCGGCTGTTCATCAAAGACCTTTGGGCGTTCACCGCCGACCGGATCGCCGTCCGGTACCAGTACGAGTGGCACGACGCCGCCGGGAGCTGGTTCCGCAGCTACGGCAACGAGCTGTGGGAGTACGACGCCGCGGGGCTGATGCGCCGCCGCGAGTCGAGCATCAACGACGTGCCGATCCGGGAGGACGAGCGGACGTTCTTCTGGCCGGCCCCTGGCCCCCGGCCGGCCGACCACCCCGGCATCCCGGACGTGAAGTGACCCCGACACGACGAACCCACCAACCCTACGAACCCCGACCCGGAGGACTTCCCGTGAACGCCACGACGACCCGAGTGACGCACAAGACGGCGACGGTGGACGGCCTCGACATCTTCTACCGCGAGGCCGGCCCGGCGGACGCCCCGGCGGTCCTGCTCCTGCACGGCTTCCCGACCAGCTCGCAGATGTTCCGCGGGCTGATCCCGCTGCTCGCGGACGGGTACCGGGTGGTCGCCCCGGACTACCCCGGGTACGGCCACAGTACGATGCCGCCGCGGGACCGGTTTCAGTACACCTTCGACAACTTGGCGAAGGTGGTCGACGCCTTCACCGAGAAGGTCGGGCTGACCCGGTACGCCCTGTACGTCCAGGACTACGGGGCACCCGTCGGCTACCGGCTGGCGGCGGCCCACCCGGATCGCGTCACCGCCATCGTGGTGCAGAACGGGAACGCCTA
>JANPKP010000385.1:0-2837 GCA_031426095.1 Gemmataceae bacterium | reverse complement strand
GATGGATTCGAGCAACCCTTCGGCCAGGATGACGAGCCCGTACTTCTTCCCCTCGGCCCGCCGTTTGATGATCGCCCCGTACCCGTCGGACTCGGGCGACGTGAGGAACCGCACCGCCCCGTACCCCAGGTTGCGGGTGTACTCGGCGTCGAACGGGATCGGGTCGGCGCACCGCAGCTCGTACCCCAGGTCCTTGTCCACGAGCGTCACCTTCAGGCCCAGGTCGGCGAGCTTCTTCGTGACCCGGTAGCGGACCATGCGGCCGAACTCGATCTCCCCGAGCCGCATGTGCCCGTGCTCGTCCCGCTCCACGTTCCCGTACTTGTCGAGGTCGTCGCCCAGGGCCTCGACCAGCCCCTTCTCGCCGACGCTCTCGATCAGCCCCTCGGCGAGGATCGCCAGCCCGTACCCCTTGCCCAGGGCCTTCCGCTTGATGACCGAGCCGACGAGGATGTCGCAGATGAGGTCGAGGCCGACCGGCTTGCCCTGGAACTCCTCGGAGATGAGGGTGACGGCCGCCGCCGCCGCCTTGCCGATGCCCAGCGCCAGGTGCCCGGCCGCCCGGCCCATGCTCACGACGAGGTACCAGCGGGTCGTCGTCTTGGCGTCCTCGTGGAGGTTGCGGGCGATGCCGACGCCGAGGTGGCGGGCCGTCTCGAACCCGAACGTGGGGGTGCCGGGCGGGAGCGGGAGGTCGTTGTCGATCGTCTTGGGGACGTGGGCCACCTTGATGGCCCCGGCGGCCGAGGCGTACACCCGGCTGCCGCTGTACGCGGTGTCGTCCCCGCCGATGGTGACGAGGTACGTCACCCCCATCGCCTTCAGGGTGTCCACGACGCGGGCGAGGTCGGCCGGGTTCTTGGCCGGGTTGGTCCGGGCGGTGCCGAGGAACGACCCGCCGCGGTTGAAGTAGTCGACCACGTCGGGGATGGTGAGCGGCTGGGTCTTCGAGGTGTCGCCGGCGATCAGGTTCTTGAACCCGTCGCGGACGCCGACGACCTCGAGCCCCTGGTTGACGGCCTCGATGGTGACGGAGCTGATGACCCCGTTGATGCCCGGGGCCGGGCCGCCGCCGACGAGGACCGCCAGCCTGCCGCGTGTCGCCGTTGCCGCCATTGTGCCGCCTTCGTCGTGGGGTCGGGGAGGGTCGGCCCGGGACGGTGGGCGGGCGGGCCGGTCGGAGTCAGGATCGGAACTCCCGGGGCCGATTTCAAGGGGCCGGCCCGGCGGCTACAATGGCCGCGACGGGTTCCGAAACGCGGGGAGGGCCGACGATGAAACTGCCGGTGCTGGTGGAGCCGCTCGGGACGAGGTTCGTGGCGACGGCCGTCTCGCCGTTCTGCTGGAAGGCGGAAGGGGCGACCGCCGTCGAGGCGGTGGCGAACCTCCAATTGGAGGCGAAGCGACATGCGTCGAACGGGTACACGGTGGCCGAAATCGAAGTGAACGGCACGGGCAACCCCTGGCTCGATTGCATCGGAACGTGGGAGGACGAGCCGATGATTGACGAGTTCAACCGGGCCGTCGAGGAGTACAGGGAGTCCGTTGACACCGACGCGGACGTGATGTGACCCGTGACACTCTACGCCTTCGACACCGATTGCTTGACGCTCCTTCGCCGCAACCACCCGGTCATCGCGGCACGGGTTCGAGCCCTCGCGGGCCAGGGGCTCGTGACGACCGTCATCACGGTCGAGGAACAACTGACCGGGTGGTACACGAGCGCCCGTAAGGCAAAAAGCCCGACGGACCTCGAACGCGCGTACCGGCGTCTCGCCGAAACCGTCACGTTCTTCAACGGCGTCCGCGTCCTGCCGTTCCCGTTGCCGGCCATCGCCATGTACCAGCGGCTCGTCGCGGCCAAACTCAACGTCAAGAAGAACGACCTGCGAATCGCCGCCATCGCCCTCGAAGCCGGGGCGGTGGTCGTCACCCGCAACGCCGTCGACTTCGGCCGCGTCCCCGGGCTGGCGTTCGAGGACTGGTCGCTCCCGTCGCCGTAGCCACCCCCTTGCCCCGCCCCCGCCGCCCCCCTATCCCAGTCCGAGCGACGGGCCGCCCCCGCGTCTTCCCCGCACCGGACGCCGCCCCCATGATCGTCGTCGAGAACCTCACCAAGTATTACGGCGAGTACCCGGCCGTCCGCGGCGTGTCGTTCCGGGTCGAGCGCGGCCAGGTCGTCGGCTTCCTCGGGCCCAACGGGGCCGGCAAGTCGACCACCATGCGTATCCTGGCCGGGTACCTGACGGCCACCTCCGGCACCGCCACCGTGGACGGCAAGGACGTGTTCTGGGACCCCATCGCGGCCCGCCGGCGGATCGGGTACATGCCCGAGAACTGCCCGCTCTACCCCGAGATGCGGGTCGAGGAGTACCTCTGGTTCCGCGGCGGGCTCAAGGGGCTGGGCCGGCGGGACCGCAAGTCGCGGCTCGCCTACGTCCTCGACCGCTGCTGGCTCGCGGACGTGCGGCGGCAACTGATCGGCACCCTGTCGAAGGGCTACCGCCAGCGGGTCGGGCTGGCCGACGCCCTCCTCGCCGACCCGCCGGTGCTCATCCTCGACGAGCCGACGGCCGGCCTCGACCCGACGCAGATCCGGGAGACCCGCAAGCTCATCCGCGAACTCGGCAAGCAGCACACGATGTTGCTCTCGACGCACATCCTCAGTGAAGTCGAGATGGCGTGCGACTCCGTGATCGTGATCGACCGCGGGACGGTGGCCGAGGACGGGTCGCTGGCCGCCGTCCGCCAGCGGCACCGGACCGAGAACCTGGAAGAAATTTTCGTGAAGCTGACCGGCCGGGAAGGAATCTGAGGCGTTGGCAGCGGCAGTCGGC
>JANPKP010000384.1:0-4905 GCA_031426095.1 Gemmataceae bacterium | reverse complement strand
GCGGGTCGCGGCGCTAAACGACGGACGACACCACCCGTGCCGTCACCCGCTCCCGAGTCACCTGAGTCAGCAATTCCTCGGCCTCGCCGCGAGTCAAGCCCGTGGCCAGCTCGAACGGCGGGCCGGCCACCACCCGCTCGGCCTCCTCTTGCCCGCAGTGGCGGCTCGCCCGGACCAGGGGGAAGAGCACGTCGCACGCCGTCCGCGGGAAGCGCTCGACCGTCACGCCCCAGCCCCGCGGCACGGCTTCGCGCCGCAACAGCCGTTCGAGGTCGGGCATCTCGGCCACCACCGTCAGTTTGTCGCCGGCCTTCAACCGCTGGCCGCGGGCGGCGGTGTCGCCGACGGGGAGGAAGCGGTAGTCGCGGGCCGCCGCCCGCAGGGAGCGGTCGGCCAGGCACGGGTCGTCGTCCTGCACCGTGACATCGATGACCACCAGCGTCCGCCCGGCGACCGTGATCAAAGTTTGCACGCGGTCGCCGAAGAGGGCGGCGGCGAACGCCGGGGCGGCCAGCGCGGGAACCGAAACGGCGTGGCGGATGTCGGCCGCGTCCCGCAGGGCCCCCGCGAACTCGGGGTCGGTGAGCCGCACGATCACGCGCTGGGACGGGTTCAACTCGCGGACGAGCAGTGCGATTTCGAGGTTCGCCAGCTCGCTGTCGGCGGCCGCGATCACGGCCTTCGCGGTGTCCGCCCTCGCTTGGCGCAGCACCTCCACCACCGTGGCGTCGCCGACGAACGCGGCCACGCCCTTGCGGCGGACGGTGGCCAGGAACGGGTTGTCGTTCGTCTTGTCGATGGCCACCACCCGCTCGCCCATCGCGGTCAGCTCCTCGACGCAGCGGTAGCCGACGTTCCCCAGCCCGCAGACGACGACGTGCCCGCCGTCCGGCACCCGCCGGAGCTCGAGGGCCCCGCCGAGCCGCGCCCGCAGGAGGTAGTTCGTGAGGATGGCCGTGAACCCCGCGATCAAGGCCGCCCCCGCGAGCTTGAGCACGCTCAGGAACACCTTCGCCCACGCCGGCTGGCCCGTGCCGGGAAGTTCGGAGCCGGTCGCCACCACCGTCACGGTCTGGTACAGCCCGTCGGCCCACGACGTGCCGATGCCGTAGCGGAAGGCGAGGGTGCTGGCGAGCAGGGTGAGGAACAGGGCCGCCGTGCCGGCCTTCACCGGGAAGTCGATCTCGCCGACCGTCCGCCCCAGCGTCCGCACCCAGCGGCGGACGGCCCCGGCCCAGCGGAGGGCCGGCAGGAGGTCGCCGCGGGCGCGGTCGAGGACGGGCCGGAGGTCGGAGGGGGCCCCGCAGACGATGAGCCGGTCGCCGGGGGCGAGGACGTGGTCGGCCGGCACGTCGATCAGGAGCTTCGGGTCGCCGCCGGCGGGCACGAGGGCGAACGGGAGGAGGCGGGCGGCCTCGCAGAAATCGACCACCCGCTTGCCGGCCGCGTCGGTCCCGTCGGCGACGACGAACTCGCACACCTGCCGCGGCCCGGCCGGGAGGCGGAACGCCCCGAGCGTCTCGCCGGTCACGGCCGTGAGGGCGAGCAGCGGGGCGGTGAGGGCGGACACGCTGAGGGCCACCATGTTTTTGACGGCCCCACCCAGCCGGGCGATGAGCGCCTGGTTGAACATGCGGACCACCACCCGCACCGTCGGGTTGAGCCGGCGGACGAGCAGGGCCGTGGAGACGTTGACGAGGTCTTCGCTGGTGACGACGACCACCCCGCGGGCGTCCCGCACCCCGGCCTCTTCGAGGACTTCCTGCCGCCGGCAGTCGCCCCTCACGAGCCGCGAGCCGTGCAACCGGGGGTCGTCCGCGGAAGTGTGGCTGTCGATCACGACGACGGACGCGCCGGTCGCCCGGAGCGAGTCGAACACCCGCCACCCGACCCGCCCGAGCCCGCACAAGACGACCGGCCGTTCCACGCCCGCCCCCTTCGCGTTGCGACAAGGGCCGCCGCCCCCGGATAATGACCCGGGCGGCGACCCCCTTACCAGCGTATTCGGGCGGGACGCATGGACATCGACGACGAAGTCTGCCTTTGCTTCCACGTCACCCGGCGGAAGCTCGTGACGTGGGTGCGGCTCAACGACCCGAAGGTGCCGAGCCAGCTCTCCGCGTGCGGCAGCGCCGGCACCGGGTGCGGGTGGTGCGTGCCGTTCCTCAAGCAGATTTTCCGCCAGGGGGCGGCCGCCGGGGCGGAGCTGACGGCCGACGAGTACGCCCGCCGGCGGGCCGAGTACGTGAAGGCGGGCAAGGGCACCCCGCCGTCGCGGGCGGGTGAAACAGGGGAATAGCAATCAGTACGCCGCCGGCAGCTTCTCGCTCCGCACCCACGCCGTGTACCACAGGTCGAGCGTCAGTTGCGCCCCCGCACGGCACCGCTTCAGGACGAACGCCCGGCTCGCCACCGTCGGCTCCGCGAACGCCCCCGCCAGGTCCAGCTCGTAAGCCGTCGGGACGTGAGTGTGCGACTCGGCCAGGAACGCCTGGACGTGCTCCCACGGCTTGTCGATCGCCTTCGCCTCCAGCCCGCGGCAGACCTCCTCGGGGGTGATGCCGAACTTCTCGGGGAAGCCGTCGAGGCGGGCGTGGATGCCCTTCTGCTTGACCGTGCCGTCCGGCTGGTTGCGGCCGTCGTAGTCGCGGGTCGTGTGCAGCGGCATGGCGGCGTCGCCGGTGTAGTGGCTCATGACGCCGCCGTACACCAGGCACTTCATCGGCACGGCCGGGTTCTCCGGCTCCTTGCGGGCGTCGTAGAAGGCGGTCGTGAGCCGCTCGTAGTTCTCCACGATGGCGTAGGGCAGGGTGCCGACCTTGTTGGCGTCCTTCTTCAGCTCGCCGTTGAGCATCTTCACGAAGTCGTAGCGGTGGGTGGCCGGCGGGGCGTTGCCGTCGAGGTCTTCGAGGTCGAGGAAGTGGTTCCCCTCCTCGGACTTCCGCAGGAACGCGGTCTCCTTGTTCTTCCAGCGGTCGGGCTCGCCGGCGAGGTAATTCAGCGCCTTGCCGCCGTTGCGGAAGAACGCCGGCACGCCCTCCGGCAGGCGGGCGGCGGCGGCCTCGGCGATGGTGCCGTGCCCCTTCACCCACCACCCGGGGGCGACGCCGACGACCAGCCCGACCGCGACGAGCGCGGCCCCGATTCCGAGCGCGACCCGCTTCATGAGGAAATCCCGAAGAATAATGCGGGAGACGGCGACCGACCGCCACCGCCGTCAGGATACCAACCGCCGCCCGCCCGGGGGCGGGTTTTCCCGAGGAACGCGGTGAACGCCGGGGCCGGCGGTGGTCGATGACTGGGTCGGACCATCACCGGCGGGAGCGCCGGCCCCGGGCGACGGGGGGAGTTCGGGGGCCAGGGAGGGCGGGCGATGCGGCGACGGGGGTGGGGAACGGCCCTGGTGTTGGCCGCCGGTCTCGCCGGCCGGGCCGACGCACAGCCGCTTCCCGAACCGCTCGCCCCCCTCCCGCCGGCCGCCGTCGAGGACCCGCCCCCGGCCCCGCGGCCGCCCAAACCGGCCCGCCCCCGCCGCTTCTCCGTCCTCGACGCCCCCGTTGCCCCGGCGAGCGAGTCCGCTCCCCCGGCCCCGCCGCGGGAGGAAACGCCCCCGAAGGCCGACCCGCCGCTCGACTACGGCAGCATCCCCGCCCGCCCGCGGCCGGCCGTCGCCCCGGTGCCGCACGAGTTGCCGGCCGAGCCGCGCGCCGTGCGGGCGGCGTCGTTCGGCCGGCCCCAGACGGAGGACGGCGACGAGGTGAAGCCGCTGTCCGCCGCCCGGGTGGAGGGCGGGGTGAGGCGGGCCGCCGCCGCGGTTCGCCGAACGGAAGACCCGGTGATCGACTTCCTTTCCCGCCGCTCGGACGTGAGTGACCGCCGCAAGGACGACCTCGACGCCGGCCGCGACCTCGACCGGCGGGACGACGACGAGGGCCGCCCCCGCCGTCGCGGGGCGTGGAAGTTCGGCGACCGCATACGGGACGCGGCCGACGGCATCGCGGGCGGGGCGAAGGAGCGGTTCCGCAGCGACCACGCCTTCGACGGCTACATCAGCCCGGTCACCAACCCGTTCCTGTTCGAAGACCCCCGCTCGCTCACCGAGTTCCGCCCCATCGTCATCTTCCAGAACGTGCCGGGCGGCCAGCCCGAGTTCCGGGGCGGGAACATCACCTGGTACGGGGCCCAGGCCCGGCTGGCGGTGACGGAGCGGTTCTCGTTCGTCTTCCACAAGATCGGCGGCATCACCGTGAACCCGGACGGGGTCACCCCGTTCGACAAGCAGACCGGGTTCTCGGAACTGTGGCTCGGCCCGAAGTACACCTTCATCCGCAACGAGGACACCTGCGGCGTGCTGGCCGGCGGCCTCCAGTTCCAACTCCCGGTCGGCGGGAAGAACGTGGCCCAGGACACCGGCAGCCTGTCCCTGGTCCCCTACGCCACCTACGCCCGGCCGTTCTTCAAGGGCAGCGCCCTGGGCACGGTGAACACCATGCTCGGCACCGGCTACTCGTTCTCGACCACGAGCGCCCGCAGCGACTACTACTACCTGAGCGCGCACGCCGACTTGAACGTGCGGGACCTGAACCGCATCTACCCGCTGGCCGAACTCAACTGGCAGTACTACACGACGAACGGCAACGTCCGGAACATGGGGTCCGAGGGCCGCGACCTCATCAACTTCGGCGGGCACGTCAAGAACACCGGCATCCTGACGGGGGCGCTGGGGGCCCGCTTCAAGATCAGCGAGACGGCCCAGATCGGGGCGGCCTACGAGATCCCACTCGCCGGCCGCAAGGACTTCTTCGACTACCGGTTCACGCTCGATTTCATCCTGCGGTATTAGCGCCGGGCCGCGTCGAACCCCGTTTAGCGCCGCGACCCGCGGTCGCGGTTTGCGACCGCGGG
>JANPKP010000383.1:0-1884 GCA_031426095.1 Gemmataceae bacterium | reverse complement strand
GTGGTGCGGTCGCCGCTGTTGAACTCGAGTTCCACCTCGGTCCAATCGGTGTCGCGGCGGCGCAGGGTATCTGTTTCCACCCGGATGTTGTGGACGTTGAAGCTGGCCTTGCCTTGGAGCGCGCGCGTCTTGATCCAGCCGGATAGGCGGTACAGCGTGTTCGGTTTTACGGCTACATCGGCGTGGAGACTCGTGTCGGCGTCAGCCTCGGCGAGGACGCGGAGGCCGTGTTGGCCGCCGTGGAATTGCTTTTCGCCGGTGGCGGTCTGCCAGGCCGCGGTCGCGTTGCCGGCCCGGGTGCCGTAATCGCGTCGCTGCCAGCCGGTGGGCAGGCCGTCCGTGCCAATGGTTTCGAAGCCGGGATTGGGTAGTAGATTCGGGCCGTCGCGGTAGAGGGAGGCGCCATGTACGCGACCCACGATGCGGGTCGCTTCCTTCAACCATTCGTCCTGCTGGTTGGCGGGATTGCGCACGAGGCTGCTGACGACCGTCTTAATCTGCTTCGTCTCGGAAAATTCCGCGAGCTTCACAAACGCGGCCAGTTTCGTGAGCGGGTCCGGGTCGCTCACCACGGCCGAGCTGAAGAGCAGAGCCACGGCTTTATCATCGCGGCCGAGCGCGCGGGTCGCGTTGCGGCGCACGGCGGCATCCGCGTGGACCAGACCGGCGCGGTGGGTGGCTTCGTCGAGTTGACCGAGGCCGTGCAGTGACCACAGGGCGTGAATCGCCTTGATGGGCGCGTTGCCGCTGGTGACGGCTTGCTTTAGGGCCGACGAGGCGTCGGTGCGTTTGCCTTCGACGAGCAGACGCTGGGCGGTGACGCGCCAGAATTGGTTGCCGTGACCGAGGGCGGCGACGAGTTGAGCCGAGGACGCGCCCTGCAGCGAGGTGAGGGTGGCGGGTTTTGCCTGATCCCACACGACGCGGTAGATGCGGCCGCGCTGGTGATCGCGCAGGGGATTTTCGTGGGCGCCGCCCACGCCGGTCTTGGCCGCGTAACCGCCGCGTTCGACGCTCGGCGTGGGGTTGTGCTGGATGATGTAGTTCTGCCAGTCGGCGAACCAGATCGCGCCGTCGGGGCCGACTTCGGCAAACACCGGGGACATCCATTCGTCGCTGCTCGCGACGAGGTTGAAACCATCCTTGGCCACGTAGCCCGCGCCGTCGCGCTCCACGTCGAAGAGCGCGATGTTTTTCATCGTCGGCTCGCAAATCATCGCCATGCCCTGGAGGCGGGCGGGCAGCCGGTCGGAGTGAATAAACGCCGTGCCGGCCGCCGCGGTGTATCCACCAAAGACATCCACTTGCCGGTAATTCGGCGTGATGGTGTGCGTTTTATCCTCGGTGTTGATGCGCTTCGCCGTCATCGCGCGCACGCCCTTCGGCACGATGGTGGCGGGGATGCCGCCGAAAAAGATCGGGGCGTTGTTGGCCGTGCCGCCGAACTGGTCGCCAAATTCGTTGATGCTGTGACCCCACGCGTTGTTCGTGAACTGATGGAGGAATTCGAGCGCGGAGCCGTCGGCTTTGAAGCGGAAGGTGCCCATGCCGAACTGCTTTTCGACTCCACCCACGGTGCCACGGAAGCCAGAGTATCCGACGCAGCCATACAGCCAGTTGTCGTACCCGTAGTGAAGATTGTTGGCTTGGGCGTGGGTGTCGTTGATGCCCCAGCCGGTCATGATCTCTTTGCGTTCATCGGCTTGGTCGTCGCCGTTGGTGTCCTTGAGGAAGAGGAAGCGCGGCGACTGCGCGACGACGATGCCGCCGTTCGTGAACACAAATCCGGTTGGGATATTCAGCCGGTCGGCGAAGATCGTGAACTTGTCCGCGCGGCCGTCGCCATTGGTGTCTTCGCAGATCTTGATGCTGTCGTTGCCGAAG
>JANPKP010000382.1:0-9575 GCA_031426095.1 Gemmataceae bacterium | reverse complement strand
GACACACCACAAAGGCACGAAGGCCACAACGGAAGACCAAGAGAGAACGGAGTGTTATTAAACACTGCCGCCGTCTTGGTCTTCCTTTGTGGCCGTCGTGCCTTTGTGGTGAGTCCGATGCTCGAATATGGGCGAGGCGGGATTCGAACCCGCACGGGCCTTTCGGCCCTGCGGATTTTAAGTCCGCTGTGTCTGCCGTTCCACCACTCGCCCGGCCGGCCTCAGCCCAGGACGTCCACCAGCTTCTTGAGCTGGTCGGCCCCGAGCTTGGTCACGAGCCCGCGGACCGTCGCCAGGTCTTCGACCTGGAGGCCGCCGGCCCCGCCGCCGCCGCCGCCCGGCTTGCGGCCGCGGGGGGAGGACGGGGCCCCGCCCTTTTTCTTGAGGACCGACTTGTAGTTCGAGATGATGGTGGTCGGCAGGTCCTTGTTGAACTTGGTCTTGATGTGTTCCTGGATGGCCTGCGGCTTGGCCTTCCCGCCCAGCTCTTCGAGCGTCAGGCGGACCATCTCGACCTGGCTCACGCTCTTCTCCTCGGCGGTACTCTCGGCGGCGGCGCGGGACTTGGCCATGGGAACCCTCGGTGACGTGGCGGGCGGGCGGAACGGCGACGTGTGTCGTAATATAAGATGTAGAGCCTCCACGCCCCGTTGTGAAGGCGGGAGTGTGGATTTTCTCACGAATCGAGTACGGCGGTCCGTTTAAGTATGTTTTACATCACGACGTGAGGCCGGCCGTCACCCCGGGCGGCCGCCGGCCCGGAGGGCGTCCGCGGCCGGGAGGTCGGCGAGGGCGTCGAGGCCGAACGCCTGGAGGAACTTGCGGGTGGTGCCGTACAACTGCGGGCGGCCCAGCGAGTCGTCCCGCCCGGCGATCCGCACCAGCCCTTTCTCCATGAGCTGCCGCACCACCTCCCCGCACGCCACCCCGCGGACCTTCTCCAACTCGGCCCGCATCACGGGCTGGCGGTAGGCGATGACGGCGAGCGTCTCCCGGGCGGCGGGGGAGAGGCGGAGGTCGTGCCCGGTGCGGCGCAAACGGGTGAGCCACGGGTGGAAGGCCGGCCGCGTGAGGAGTTGGAACCCGCCGGCCAGTGGCTCGATCTGGAACGCCGACCCGTCGGCGTCGTACAGCGATTGCAGTCGCTCGACGTGCCTGCGGGCGTCCGCCGCGTCGGCCAGCCCGGCGACCTCGGCGAGCCGCTTCGCGGCCAGCGGCTCGTCGGCCATGAGCAGCGCGGCTTCCACCCGCGCCAGGGCCGCGTCCCGTGCGAGCGGGTCGGCCGGGGCGTCGTCCGCGGGGGCGGCCCGGAGCCGGAGGGCGTGCGGGAGGGTGGCGTTCCCGGGCCGTCGCGACGACGGCCGGCGGGCGGCGGACGCGGGCGGCGGGCGGGTCGGTCGGAACATGGCGTGGAATCCCCCGGTTGCTTGCCCCGCCCCGCACGCCCGGTTAGAGTAACCCCCGCCCCACACCCCCGTCGAGACCTCCCCCGTGCCCGAAGTGTGGTCGTCCATCGCCCCCCACCCGTGGAACCTCGTCGCCGCCGGGGCCGCCGCCGCCGGGCTCCTGTTCGCGTTCGTCGGCGGGTCCACCTTCCTCGCCATCTGGGCCGAGCGCAAGGTGTCGGCCCGCGTGCAGGACCGGCTCGGCCCCACCCGCGTCGGCCCGTTCGGCCTGCTCCAGTCGCTCGCCGACGGCATCAAGCTCATTGCGAAGGAGGACTTCGCCCCCGACGGGGCCGACCGGTTCCTCTTCCGCCTCGCCCCGTACCTCGCCTTCTGTGCCGCCTTCTGCGGGTTCCTGGCCCTCCCGTTCGGCAGCGGGCTGGTGGCGGAAGAACTCGACGCGGCCGCCTTCTTCGTGCTCGCCGTCCTCTCGGGCGAGGTGTTCGGGGTGATCCTCGCGGGGTACGCCTCGGCGAGCAAGTGGGCCCTCTTCGGCGGCATCCGCGAGGCCGCCCAGGTGGTGAGCTACGAGGCCCCGCGGGCCCTGTGCGTGGTCGTGCCCGTGTGCGTGGCCGGCACCCTGAGCCTGACCGCGTTCGGCCGCCAGCAAGTCGGTGGGTTTTGGAACTGGTATGTGTTCCACGACCCGTTCACGTTCCTCGCCTTCCTCGTGTTCTTCGTCACCGCCACGGCCGGCTGTAAGCGGGCCCCGTTCGACCTGGCGGAGGCCGAGAGCGAACTGGTGGCCGGGTTCCACACCGAGTACAGCGGCATCCGCTGGTCGTACTTCTTCCTCGCGGAGTACGGCAGCATGTTCGCCGTCAGCGGGCTGGCGTCGCTCCTGTTCCTGGGCGGCTGGCACACCGGCGTCCTCCCCTTCGAGCCGGCCGAGCGCTACGGGTATTGGGTGGGGAACGTGTTGAACGCCGGCGTGTTCATCACCAAGTGTTGGGTGCTGGTGTTGGTGATGATCTGGATGCGCTGGTCGCTCCCCCGGCTCCGCATCGACCAGGTGATGGAGACGTGCCTCCGCTACCTCCTGCCGACGGCGTGCGGGCTGCTCGTGGGCGTCTGCCTGTGGCAGCTCGCGGTGCCGGCGGCCGTGGGTGAAGTCGTTCGCTTCGTTCTCGCCTTCGGCACGCTCGCGGCAATGTTGATGCTCTTCGCAAGCCTGTTGACGCCGGACGGCGACCCCACCCCGCGGGGCGATCTCCCCGGCGTGTGGGCCGGCCGGCCGACGCCGCTGACCCACCCCTTGAGCCGGGGCGGCCGCCGATGACGCTCCCCGTCGCCCTGTTCGCGGTCGTCGCCACGGCCACCGCCGTGTCGGCCCTCGGCGTGGTCCTGTCGCAAAGAATTGTCCGCTCGGCCGTGTGGCTCCTGTTCACGCTCGTCGGCGTGGCGGTGCTCTATTTCCTCCTCGGGGCCGAGTTCCTGGGGGCGGCGCAGCTCGTGGTGTACGTCGGCGGCACCCTCGTGCTGGTGGTGTTCGGCATCATGCTCACCGCCCAGGGGCCGTTCGACACCCTGACGACGCGGCCGGCCGAGTGGGCCGTCGGCGGTACCCTCGGCGTCGCCCTCTTCGCCCTGCTCGCCCACGCCGTCATGGGCGTCGAGGCGAAGCCCGCCGGCGACGGCCCGCTCCCGGGAACGGGGCCGCTCGGCGTGGCGTTCCTCGGCGACTACCTCCTGCCGTTCGAGATCGTCTCCGTGCACCTGCTCGTGGTGTTAATCGGAGCCGCGTACCTCGCCCGTGCGAAGCGGAGGGCGAAGCCGTGAGCGAGTTGGGGCCGACGCCGTTCCTGATCCTCGCGGCGTTCCTGTTCGCGTGCGGCGTCGTCTGCGTGGCGGCGAAGCGGAACGCCATCGGCATCCTCATGGGCGTCGAGCTGGTGCTGAACGCGGCGAACCTCAACCTCGTGACGTTCGCCCGCTTCGACCCCCGCTTCCGCCTCGAAGGGCAGGTGTTCGCACTCCTCGTGGTCGTCCTCGCGGCCGCCGAGGCGGCGGTGGCGCTGGCCATCGTCCTCAACTTCTACAACACCCACACCACCGTGGACGTGGACGACGGGAACGAGTTGAAGGGCTGATTCTCCATGCTCGACACCCTCACCGCCATCCCCGGCCGGCTCTACGTCGTCGCCACGCTCCTGCCGCTGGCCGCGTTCGCGCTGCTGCTCCTCGCCGGCACCGTGCGGGCCCTCGCGGGGCCGCCGTACCGCCGGCCGGGCCGCGGCGGGGCGTACCTCGTCCTCGCCGCGATGGCCGCGTCCGCCGCCCTCGGCGTCACGGGGCTCGTCACGTTCCTCAACGACCCCGCCCACCTCACGCATGAAGAAACCGCCCTCTCCGCCCGCTGGTCGGAGCGTGTCGATTGGGTCCGCGTCGGCCGGATCGACCCCACAATTCCCGGCAGTCCCGCCCTCAGTACGCCGGCCCTCGCCCTCGAACTGGGCTACCGCATCGACCACCTCACGGCGCTCCTGTTCGCCATGATTACGGTCGTGGGCACGCTCATCGTGTTGTTCTCCCTCGGCTACATGGCGGGCGAGACGGAACCGACCGTCGAGGATCACGAGGTGGACCGGCAGGCCCACGCCCGCCGGCCGGCGGCGCTCGGCGGCGGGCACGACACCACGCCGCCGCTGTTCGAGGGCGAACGCCCGCCGCCGCACCCCACCCACTTCCACCGGCGGGGGCGGTTCGGCCGCTTCTTCCTGTACCTGGCGTTGTTCGCGTTCTCCATGTTGAACCTCGTGATCGCCGACAACCTTTTGCAAATCTTCGTCGGGTGGGAACTCGTCGGCGTCTGCTCGTTCTTCCTCATCGGCTTCAACTACGAGCGCCCGTCGGCCGCGAGGGCCGCCACGAAGGCGTTCCTGATGAACCGCGTCGGCGACGCGGGCTTCCTCGTCGCCATCCTCATCGCGTGGTCGGCGTTCGGCACCCTCAACGTCCGCGACATCGCCTCGACGTTCGCCGGCGGCCCGCCGCCGATGTTGTCGTATCCGCTCTGGATTGTGATGGGCGTCGGCCTGTTCCTCGGCTGCGTGGGGAAGTCGGCCCAGATGCCGCTGCACACCTGGCTGCCGGACGCGATGGAGGGGCCGACGCCCGTCTCGGCCCTCATCCACGCGGCCACGATGGTCGCCGCCGGGGTCTACCTCGTCGGCCGCTGTTACGCCCTCTTCGCCCCGGAAGTGTTGCTCGGCATCGCCTACACGGGGGCCGTGACGCTGTTCGTGGCCGCCACCATCGCCCTCGTCCAGACCGACATCAAGCGCGTCCTGGCGTTCTCCACGGTGAGCCAGCTCGGCTACATGATGCTCGCCCTCGGCGTCGGCGGCTGGGTCGCCGGGCTGCTCCACCTGCTGACGCACGCGTTCTTCAAGGCGTTGCTCTTCCTCGGGGCCGGCAGCGTCATCCACGGCTGCCACCACGAACAGGACTTGCGGCGGATGGGCGGCCTCGCGGCGAAGATGCGGGTGACGGCAGCCACCATGCTCGTCGGCGTCCTGGCCATCGCCGGCACGCCGCTCCTCAGCGGCTGGTACAGCAAGGACCAGGTGTTGAACGCCGCACTCGCCTTCGCCCACGACCGCCCCGAGCATCTCGCCCTGTTCGTGCTGCCGCTCGTCACGGCCGGGCTGACCGCCTTCTACATGGCCCGCCTCTGGTTCCTCGCCTTCACGGGAACGCCCCGCGACCGCCACGTCTTCGACCACGCCGCCGAGTCCCCGCCGGTGATGACACTTCCGCTCGTCGTCCTCGCCGCGTTCAGCGTCGGCGTCGCCTGGGGGTGGCCGCCGTGGGACGCGGACGCTTCATACCTGGGGAAGTTGCTCCACGAAAGCCGGCCGTCAACCGTGGCCGACGCGGGCGGGGGGAACCACCTCCTCGCCGGCGGGCTGGCCCTGCTCGCGGCGGCGTCCGGCTTCGGCTTCGCCGCCCTACGGTACTGGAAGCGCGAAACCGTCCCCTCGGCCGGCCCGCCGAGCGGGGCACGCCGCTTCCTGTTGCACAAGTGGTACTTCGACGAGTTGTACGACCGCGTGTTCGTCCGCCCCGCGGTCACCGTGTCGCGGCTCGCAGGCGCGTTCGACAAGCGGCCGACGGGCGACGCGGAACCGGCCCGAAGTCGCGTCGATGGCGGAACCCTCGACGGCTGGCTGAACGCCGTCGGCCAGGGGGCGGCGGCCGCCGGGCGGTCACTTCGACGCGTCCAGACGGGCCGGCTGCGGGGGTACGTCTTGGTGCTGGCCTTGACGGCGGTGGCGATGTTGGGGATTCTCACCGCTTTGGCAGGATAGCGAACCCCGCGAAGGGCCAACGGAATGCCCGAACCCGACCTCACCTGGATGTCCGCCCTCGTCTTCCTGCCGATGGCCTTCGCCGGCCTGATCCTCTTTCTCCCGTCCAGGTGGGCGGAACTCCTGCGCTGGGTCGCCCTGTTCGGGGCGGCCGGCACGCTCTCGGTCAGCCTGTGCGTCGTCATCGGCTATTACAACTTGCTCGACGGCCACCTCGACAGGGGCGGCCGGCCGCTCCAGTCGGTCCACACCCGCCTCGACAACCGGGCCGACCAGGCCGCCAGCGACCTCGCCCAACAAACCCCGCGGGCCTTCCAGGGCGATGATTGGGTCGGCCGGCGGCCGTGGATCGACCGCTTCGACGTGGACTACGCCCTCGGCGTGGACGGCATCAGCCTGCCGCTCGTCGTCCTCACGGCCCTCGTCACGATGTTGGCGGTCGTCGCCAGTTGGAAGGTCGAGAGGTCGTTGAAGGGCTACCTGATCCTGATGTTGGTGCTGGAGTCGGGCGTGAACGGGGCGTTCCTGTCGCTCGACATCTTCCTCTTCTACGTCTTCTACGAACTGATGCTCCTGCCGATGTACGTCCTCATCGGCCTCTGGGGCGGCGGCCGGCGGAAGTACGCCGCCCTCAAGTTCGTCATTTACACATTGCTCGGGAGCGTCTGCCTCCTCGTCGCCATGCTCGGCCTGTACTCCGTGAACGTCCGCGACTTCGTGGACCAAGAGGTGGTGAAGGCCGCCACCGAGGACCGCGGCATGAACCACCCGGAGCTCACCCGCGAGCAGGTGAATCAACAGGTCGAAGTTCACACCTTCGACATCGTGACGCTCTCGAAGGCCGGCCGGGCGGCGATGTTGATTCTCAACGACGACGCCCACCGGCTGGCGGTGAAATCGAAGGCGAGCGAGGAGCCGAGCGAGGGCGACGACCCCACAAAAGTGAAGCTCTTCGCCCCCGGCGTCAAGCTCGACGAGGCGGTGGCCCGCCTCAAGGCCCAACCCGTGTGTACGCGACAATTCCAGTACTGGATGTTCGCGCTCCTGTTCGTCGGCTTCGCGGTGAAAGTACCGCTCGTGCCGCTGCACGCCTGGCTGCCGGACGCCCACGTCGAGGCCCCGACGCCGGTGAGCATGATCCTCGCCGGCGTGCTGCTCAAGCTCGGCGGGTACGGGCTGATCCGCGTCGCCTTCCCGTGCTGCCCGTGGGCGGCGGGCGAACTCGCGTGGTGGGTCGGCCTGCTCGGCGTCGTCAGCATCCTGTACGGGGCACTGGTGGCGATGGCCCAGACCGACTTCAAGAAGCTGCTCGCCTACAGCAGCGTGAGCCACATGGGTTTCGTGGTCCTCGGTCTCGCCGCGTGGTCGGCCGGCTCGAAGTCCCAATACTGGGAATGGGGCGTGGCCGGGGCGGTGTTCCAGATGGTCGCCCACGGCATCACGGCCACCGCGCTGTTCTTCGTCGTCGGCGTCGTGTACGACCGGGCCCACCACCGCGACGTGAACCGCTTCGGCGGCCTCAAGGAGCCGATGCCGCTCTACAGCGGGCTGAGCGCCGTCCTGTTCTTCGCGTCGATGGGCCTGCCCGGCCTGTGCGGCTTCATCGGCGAGTTCTTCGTCCTGACGGCCGCGTGGGCCTTCTCCCCCGCCCTCGCCGCCGCCGCCGTCGTGAGCGTGATCCTCACGGCCGCGTACCTCCTCTGGACGTGGCAGCGCGTTTACCTCGGCACGAACGACGCGACGCGGGCCTACCCCGACCTGTCGGCCCGCGAGGCGTGCGTGCTGATCCCGCTCGCCGTGCTGGCGATCCTGCTAGGCGTGTGGCCGGGGCTGCTCCTCAACTGGGTCGACCCGAGCGTCGGCGGCTGGGTCGAGAACCTGGCCGTGCTGAAGCCGTGATGCCTGCGACGTGTGCCAAAGGGCGAGACCGTCCCCGGTTCGCCCCGAGCGAATCTCAGCTCGAAGGTCGACTCCTAGCGCCGAGCGACGGGGTGCCAGCCTTCGGGCCGGGTTCGCCGATAAGGTTGTCTCGGCGATCCGGTCCGAGTTCGGCGACGACCGCGAGAAGCCGGCCGGGTTAGCCGGCGTTAAACCGCGACGGCCGCTTCCGGCCGGCGGGCGGCCTTGGCGTTCCGCGCCGGCAGGCCGGGGCCGGCGAGCGCCGCCGGCGGCTCCTTGATGCCCCACACCAGGCCGAGCCGGCCGAGCGTGCGGATGACGGCGTAGCTCTGGTCGAACTCGTACCAGGCGAACCCGTGGCGGGCCGACGTGGGGGCCCGGTGGTGGTTGTTGTGCCACCCGTCGCCGAACGAGGCGTAGCCCAGCACCCAGTTGTTCCGGCTCCCGTCGCCCGTGTCGAACCGCTGCGGGCCGAACAGGTGGCCGACCGAGTTCACCGCGAACGCCCCCTGGAACACCAACACCGTCGTCAGGCAGAAGCCGTACACCACCCCGCCCCAGCCCAACGTCAGGTACAGCCCCAGGGCCATGAGCAGTCCGGGGGCCATCCACAGGCGGTCGAGCCAGACCAGCTCGGGGAACTTCGTAAGGTCGCGGACCAGCCGGTAGTCCGGGTGGTTGCGGTCCTTGGCGAAGAGCCAGCCGAGGTGGCTGTACCAGAACCCGTCCACGACCGGCGAGTGCGGGTCGCCCGGCTCGTCCGAGTGCTGGTGGTGGAGGCGGTGGTGGATGACCCACCAGAGCGGCCCCTTCTGGAACGCCGTGCAGCCGAGGACGGCGAGGCCGAACTGGACGGGCCGCGAGGTGCGGAACGAGTGGTGCGAGAAGTAGCGGTGGAAGCCGATCGTGATGCCCATCCCGGCCGTCCGCGTGAGGACGAAGACGAGCAGCAGGTACCAGTACGAGAACTCGACGAACGGGATGGCGAGCAGCGCGAGGTGCACCGCGACCAGCGGGGCGAGCGCCAGGGCGATCCGGCCGACCCGGATCAGAGCGGCGAAGGGCGCGGCACCCCGGACGGGGTGCGTCGCAGTGACGGATGACATCAGGATAACTCGGGGGGTTCGATCGAACGACCGGGTGCCGGAGGGCGGCGTTGCGGCGCCGGCATTCCGATCATACCCCGCCGAACGTCTGCCGGCGACCCGCTTCGAGCGGATTCGCCCGGACGAACCTTCGGAGTAGGCCTACGCACTCCGCCGGTGTCTCCCAGCTTCACTCCGGCCGCCGTCAGATAATCTAATCAGGGCCTGGAAATGGCCGCCGCCTGCTCACGCCGTCGCCGCGTTCTTCGCCGCCACCTTCTTCATCCCGGTCACGCGGTCGCGGGCCTTCGCCTTGTTCGCCCGCTCGACGGCGGACGCGCCGGCGATGGCGTCGGCCGCGGCCACCGCCTTGTCGACCTCGGCCGGCGTCACCGCCTCGGCCGGCACCGCCTTGGCGGTCAGCACGGTCACGGTGTCGGCCCGTATCTGGACGAACCCGGCCTCCACGAAGAACCGCCTGGTCGCGGCCCCGCTCTTGAGCCGCAGTTCGCCCGCCCCGAGCCGGCCGATGACGGGGGCACGCCCCGGCAGCACGCCGAACTCGCCGTCGAACATGGGCAGCACGACCATGTCGGCCGCCTCGTCGAGGACCGCCTTCTCGGGCGTCACGACCACGACGTGCAGCGTCTTTCCGCTCGGGGAAGCCATCGGTGTTCCAAGTGCTGAGTGATGAGTGCCGGGTGCCGGGCGAGAAGCCGACTACGCGGCCTCAGCACTGAGCACTCGGCACTCGCTACTGGTTCACTACTTCATCGCCTTGGCCGCTTCGACGGCCTCGTCGATCGACCCGACGTACATGAACGCCCCTTCCGGCA
>JANPKP010000381.1:0-6655 GCA_031426095.1 Gemmataceae bacterium | reverse complement strand
CGGGACGGGGCTCGCCCGGATCGAGCGGAGAACGACGACATGCGGCCCTATCTCCCGTGGCTGATCGCGCTCACGCTCCTCGCCGCCGTGTGGGCGTGGTTCTCCTCCCGCCAGGGCTTCACGCCACCCGCCACATTCCCCGTGCCTACCCCCGACGACGCCGGCTCTAAACCGCCGCCCGCGGGCTCCGAAGTCGCCACCTTCGGCTCCGGCTGCTTCTGGTGTACCGAGGCGATCTTCGAGCGTACGAAGGGCGTGAAATCTGCCGTGTCCGGGTACAGCGGCGGGGCGGTGCCGAACCCCTCTTACAAGCAGGTGTGCGGCGGCGACACCGGGCACGCGGAGGTCGTACAGGTGACGTTCAACCCGGCGGTGGTGTCTTACCCGGAGCTACTCGAAGTCTTCTGGCGGTCGCACGACCCGACCACCCGCGACCGCCAGGGGAACGACTTTGGGAGCCAGTACCGCTCCGTGATCTTCACCCACTCGGACCGGCAACGCGAGCAGGCCGAGAGTTACAGGAAGACCATCGACGCGGCCGGCGTCTATTCGTCGCCGCTCGTGACGGAGGTCGTGCCGTTCAAGGTGTTCTACCCGCGGACGTGAGCCACCAGGACTACTACGCATTGAACGGCAAGAACCCGTACTGCCGGGCGGTGATCGGCCCCAAGCTCGACAAGCTGCGGGCGGTGTTCAAGGACCGGATCAAGGCGGACGGCGAGTAGTTCGTCACGGCCGGCCCGCGAGCAGGGTGTGGGCGCACGAGACAGCCAGCGAGCCGTCTCCGACGGCGAAGCCCACGCGCTTGGTCGAACCCGCCCGGATGTCGCCGGCGGCGAGGAGGCCGGGAACGGTCGTTTCCAGCGGGCACGGGTCGCGGTCGGCCAACGGCCACTTGCCGGCCCGCGTCACGTCGGCCCCGGTGTGGACGAACCCGTTCCCGTCGCGGGCCACCTCCTTCGGCAGCCAGTCGGCCGCGGGGTCGGCCCCGATGAAGACGAACACCGCCCCGCACGCCACCGTCCGACGCGGGCCGCCGCCCGTCGGGGCGAGTTCGACGGCTTCGAAGTGCGACGTGCCCGCGACGGCCGCCACTTCCGTCCCCTCGTGGACACTGACGTTGCCCGCCCCGCGGATGCGGCCGACGAGGTAGTCGGACATCGCGGCGGCGAGCTTGCCGCGGACGACGTGGTGGACCCGCCGCGACCGGCAGCATTCGGCCAGGTACATGACCGCCTGCCCGGCCGAGTTGCCGCCGCCGATCACCACCACGTCCCGCTCGTCGTACAGGACCGACTCGACGGCCGTGCAGACGTAGTGCACGCCGGCCCCCTCGAACCGCTCCGCCCCCTCGGCCGGCAGCCTCCGCCACCGCACCCCGGCGGCCACGAGGACGATTTTCGCCCGGACCGTCGCCCCGCAGTCGGTGTGCAGGCCGAAGGCGGCGTTCGTGTCCGTCGGGAGTTCGACCCGGTCGACCGCCACCGGGGCGACCATGCGGGCCCCGAACTTCAACATTTGAAGGACGCCGCGGGTGGCGAGGTCGGCCCCGGTGATGCCGGACGGGAAGCCGATGAAGTTCTCGATCCGCGACGACCCGCCGGCCTGCCCGCCCGGCCCGAGGCGGTCGAGGAGGACCGTGTCCAACCCTTCGGATGCGGCGTACACGGCGGCCGCGATGCCCGCCGGGCCGGCCCCCACCACGGCCACGTCGGCCGTGCCGGTGGGGCACCCCCGCCACACCCCGGCCGTCTTGGCCAACTCCTGGAGCGACGGGTTCACCAGCACCCGCCCGCCGCCGCAGTCGACCCGCGGGAGGGCGCATTCGCCTCCCGGCGGGTGTTCCCGTCTCTCGCGTCCCGCTTCGGAGTCGATCCACGTGTACGGCACGAAATTCTTGTACAGGAACTCGCGGACGAGGTTCGTGCCCCGGCACCACCCGGGGCCTTCGACCTTGATGCCGAGGTTGCCCCTGGCGCTCAATGCCGCCCGCCGGTTCGTGATCGTCACCATCACCTTTTCGCCGAAGCTGGGGAGCTTGTTGAGCAGGGCCCGCAGCTTGGCGAAGGGGACACGCAAGACTTCCGTCGGCCCGCGGGCGATGCCCGTGACGACCACCGGCCGGCCGGTCAGGAGGTCGATGTCGCCGGAGAAGCAGCCGGGGCCGTGGGTGACGATGACCTCGTCGCCGGCGGCCGGGTTCTGAACTTCGATGCCCCCGCGTTCGACAACGAAGAGGGCGGTTTCGGCCTCGCCGGCGCGGAACACCGTCTCCCCGTCGGCGAAGCGGACGGCCTCGGCCAGGGGCCGCAGGCGGTCCATTTCGGCGGCCGTGAGGACCGGGAACAAGGCGGGATCGGCGGATTGCGGCATGATTCACCCCGGACGGCGGCGGGCGGCCCCTGAAGATTGTAGGTGGGCCCGCGGCGATTCCAGGCTGGACAACGCCCCCGCCGGTCGGCGACAATTCCCCTTTCGGCACGACGCCGCTGCCCGGCCCGACACGGAGGTCCGCTGTGGCCCGCTCCCTGTTCGTCACCAAGTTCCTCGTTCGCACCCGCCTCGCCCGGCTGCTCCCGAGCGCCCGCCGGCTCACCGACGGCCACCCCGAGTACCTCAAGTACTACTCCGACCGCGTCCTCGCCGCGCCCGTCGAGGAGTTGCTCGACCCGGCGCTGGTGCCGGAGCCGAGCGGGCCGGAAGTCATCGACCTGAACCACGCCTCCCCCCGATTCGACTCGGCGGTGAGCCAGAACCGCCTCGCCGCCGACCGCCGCGGCACCCCGCCGGCGTGGGGTCTGCCCGAACTCCGCGGGGCCGTCGCCGACCTCGCCGCCCGCCGCGACGGGGTGGAGATCGACCCCGAATCGCAGGTGCTCGTAACGCACGGTGCCACGGCCGCGTTCGCCGCCGCGGTGGACGCCTTCGTGAACCCCGGCGACCGCGTGGTCCTGTTCGACCCCACTTCGCCACTGTTCACGTTGGGGGCGAAGTCGCGGCGGGCGCGGCTGTCGTGGGTGCCGACGTGGACTGAAGACGGCCGCTGCCGGTTCATCACCGCCGGACTGGAGCGGGCTATGCGTGGGGCGAAGCTCATCGCCTTCGCCGACCCGCACAACCCGACCGGGGCGTGCTTCTCGCCGGAGGACGACGAGACGATCGCCCGCCTCGCGGCTCGGTTCGACGTGCTGGTCTACCGCGACGACAGCTTCGGCCGCTTCCGCTACGGGGCGAAGGGGCCGGCGTTCGAGACGCTGCCGGCCGCGGAGGGGCGGACGCTCACGGCCGGGTCGGCGTCGGCGGGGTACGGGCTCGGCTCCGTCCGCGTCGGCTGGCTCGCGGGGCCGAAGCCGCTGGTGCGGGCCTGTGCCCTCACGGCCAACCTGTCGGCCCCGTTCGTGCCGGCGGCGTGCCAACAGCTCGCCGCGCGGGCCTTGAAGGAGAGCGACGAGGCGGCGTTCGCCCCGGTCCGCGAGCAGTACCGGAGCCGCCGGCAGTACGCATACGACCGCCTGAAGGCGATGGGCCTGGAGCCCGATTGGCCCGAGGGCGGGTACTTCCTCTGGGTGCCGGTCGCCCCGCTGGGCCTCGACGGCCGGGCGTTCGCGGAACGGCTCTACCGCGAGCGGCAGGTGCTGGTCGGCCCCGGTGCGACGTTCGGCCCCGGCGGCGGCGGCCACGTCCGCCTCAGCTTCGCGGTGGAGGACGGCCGGCTGCGCGAGGGCATCGCCCGCCTCGGGGCGTTCGTGGCGAGCCTTAGAGCCCCGACGGCGGTCGGGTCTGTGGCCGACGTATTGGAAACGGTGGAAGTGGGCGAGGGGCCGCCAGCCGAAGACGAACTGAAGCCGGCGTTCAGCCGGGTTTAAACGATAAGCCCCGTGATGGCCATCCCGGGGCTTTGCCCGCGATCACTTCCCCTTGCCGAGCTTGCTACCGAGTGCCGCGTGGACCTCCGTCGAGGCCCGGACCACCAGCGACATGCTCGGGAAGTGGAACGACATGGTGCCGGCCCCGCCGCCCTTCTTCCAGCTCATCGGGTCGACCGAGTTGGTGATCGCGTCCATCACCACCTGGACGTTCGCCGTCGTCTGCTGGTAGTCCACGAACGGGCCCCACTGGAGCGGGCCGGCGAACGGGCCGACGCCCTGGACGATGTCGCCGAGGTAGTAGACCCGCGTCACGAGTAGGTCGCGGGCCTTCTCGACCGTCACCACCTTGATGACCTCGTCCTGCACCACGAACGTCAGCCCCTGGCCGGCGAGGATTTGACGCAGGAAGGTGCGGGCCGACAGGTTGTTCCCGGCGATGCTCACCGGCTTCTTGATGTCCAGCCCGGCGTCCGCGAGCGACTTGCCGTCGACGAACAACTCCTGCCCCATCTTGTTCGACAGCTCTTGCAGCACGTCCTCGAACGGCTGCTCGCGGGCCGCAAGCGACACCGGCTTATCGAGCGCGGCGATGACCGCCTTCTCCTTCGCCGACAACTCGACCTCGCCGCGGGTGCGGAGCCGGGTCCGCTCCTTCCAGTCGGCCGGGAACTCGATGTCGCCCTTCGCCGGGAGGGCCGAGCGGGCCACGTCGTTCATCGCCAGCCGGGTGCGGTTGTCCTGCTGGGCGGCCAGCTCTTTCGCGTCGGCGATGCGCGAGCCGTAAGAGTCCTTGTTCGCCAGGGCGAGGACGGCGGGGTTGTCCGGGTAAACCTTGCGGACGGCGGCGATGCGGGCGGACGCCTCGGCCGTGCGGTTGGCGGCCGCGTCCTTCTCGACGGCGGCGATGACCTCGGAAACGGTGATGGCCTCCTTCCGGCTGGCGACGAGCGCCGCGGCCTGCGTCTCGCGGGCGGCCTTGGCGTTCGGGTCGGTCTGCGCGGCGGGGGCGGGCCGGCCCTCGACGGCCGCGAGCTTGGTTTGCAGGAGCGTGCCGAGGGTCCGGCGGGCGTCGCTGCCGACGGCGGCCGACAGGTCGAGGTTGTTCTGGGCGGCCTTCAACTGGAGGGCGGCCTTCGCCGGGTTGGTGCGGGCCAGCCGGTCGGCGGTACGGACGGCGTCCAGCACTTCCGCCTCGGCCTTCTGATCGGCGACCGCCTGCCGGAGCTTGGCCGCCGCGATCAGGTCGGCCGGCTGGCCCGCCGTCGGCCGCGGCTGGGCCGACACGGGGGTCGCCAGGCCGAGGCAGGCGGCGAGGGCGAAGCGCCGTGCGGTGCGGGAGCGACTCATGATGTCGTGACCTCTGGGGGCCGTCCGGGGGCGGCGTCATACACCCAACGTACCCGCCCGCCGGGCCGTTTGCCAACGCCCGGGCGAAAGACGGGGTCACACCGCGTCGGGCGTTCGGCAGAACCGGCGCCGCCGGACCCCGCCGGCGGTCGGGGACTGCCGTTGATTCGGTTTTCCCGCGGGGGTATGACCCGCGAGTTTCGATGGAAGTTGGGGTCGTGTTCGCGCGGGGGGCCGTCCATGCGTCGCCGCCGGTTCTGGTTCGCCCTCCTCCTCCTGGTCGGCACCCTCGTCGCCTTCGGCGGCGGGCTTGCGGTCGCGGCCAAGTACGAGCCGGGCTTCTACGCCACCGCCGGCGGCCCGGCCGGGTGGGAGACGGGGGTGGCGGCGTCCCAGCTCATCACCCGCGTGCAGGACTTGAAGAACGACGTCCGCTCGAAGCCCGAGTGGGGGGCCAGCTTCCGGGCCGCCGACCTCAACTGCTTCTTCCAGGACACCATGAGTCGCAAGGGCGGCGGCCTCTGCTCGCTCTTGCCGAACGGCTTCCACTCCCCCCGCGTGTCCATCGACGGCGACCGCCTCCGGATCGGCATGAAGTACGGCGAGGGCTTCTGGAGCACGGTGGCGTGGGTGGAGATGAAGGTGTGGCTGGTGGACGGCGAGACGAACGTGGTCGCGGTCGAACTGTGCGACCTGCGGGCCGGCGGGCTGCCTGTCGGGTCGTCGTCCGTGCTGGAGGGGATTTCGGAGTTGGCCCGCGATTCGAACGTGGAAGTGACGTGGTACCGGCACGGGAGCAACCCGGTCGGGCTGTTTAAGTTCTACGCCGACCAGCCGCGGGCGAACACGCAAATCCAGCGGCTCGACGTGCAGGACGGGACGATCACGCTCGCGGGCCGGTCGCTCGACGCCACGCCAGCGGTGGCCCCGGGTGGGGCGGGCGTGGAATGAGGCGTTAGCGGCGTTTCGCACGGCAATACTCCGGGCGGAAACCCGCCCGTTGCAACGGGTGGACTACTCAACTCCATCACCACCCGCCCTTTGAGCTTGGCACCGCACAATTCGATTTCGAAGCGCCCCGCGTTTTTCTCCACCCATTCGAACGTGCCCCCGTCCCACCGCGACACCACGCCGCGCCCGCCGGACACAGGGCCTTCGTAATCGAGGTAGAGCGAGCGGTGGTCCGCGTTCGCCGCGGCGGGCACGCTCCTCCCCGCCCCCGGTTCCGCCAGGAGCCGCCACGCTTTTAACACGGGGCCGGCTTCCAGCAGGAAATCGAAGTGGGGGGCGGGCCAGTCGTGGGCGAGGATCGCGAAGCGGGGCATCGTGGCGGTTGGTCTACGTGGGGGAGGGGGGGGGGTGATAGAATGGTCGTTCGGCACACCCCACCGGGTACGGGCATCATGGCGAAGGCGGCAAAGTCCGACAAGAAGAAGGCG
>JANPKP010000380.1:0-8208 GCA_031426095.1 Gemmataceae bacterium | reverse complement strand
CGCGCCCCCCCGTGTGTTAGCGGGCCCCTTCTGCTGGTGCCCGCCGCTGGGGGCGGCCCCCCGGCCGCCCGGGGGGGGTTTCTTTGTTGTCGTTGGGTCCCCCCCCCCGCGCGGGGGCGGGGGGCCCCCCCCGGACGGCGGTCATGCCCCGGTCGCCTTCCGGTAGCACCAGTCGAACAACAGCCGAATCTCCAGCGCCTGCACCCGCTTTGCCAGCTCCTCGTCGGCGCTCCCGCTGCCCCGCACCGTTTCGCCGAAGTCCACGAACGCGGCCGGCGTCGTGTAAGCATACCCCAACTCGGGGGCGGCCTTGAGCAGTTGTGCGACCACGGGGTGGTCGCCGAGCTGGCGGAACCAGTATTTGCTGTTCCACGCGTCCGGCTCGCGCCGATGCATGAGGGCGTGCCAGTAGCTGCCTTCGGGCGTGGTCAAGCCCTGGCTGATGGCGTGCGACTCGTCCAACCCGTCGTGCAGGAGCCACAGGCCGGCGAGGCAGGCGCGGGCGGACGCCGGATCGACAGCCGGCTTGCCCAGGTCGCGGGCCGGGTCGAACGCTTTGAGGGCGGCAAAGACGGCCGCGTTCGGCGACCCCGGCCCCAGCGCCGGGAGGCGGTCGGCGAGGAGGGCGGCCGCCTTCGGGCCGTAGCTCGCGGGGTCGGGTGCGGTCATCGGGATCGGCTCCGCGGGGTGGCGGGGGCGGGCGGGCCGCGCTATGATGCGGCGAGGGGCATTCTAACGACGCGACCGGCGGTGCGGCATGAGGCGGGTGCGGGTCGGCAACGGCTGCGGCTTCTGGGGCGACAGCCCCGACGCCCCCGTGCGGCTCGCGGAGGGCGGCAACCTCGACTACATCACCCTCGAATACCTCGCCGAACTCACCATGTCGATCCTCGCCGTGCAGAAGGCGAAAGACCCCGCCGCCGGCTTCGCCACCGACTTCCCGGCCGTCCTCGCCCGGCTCGCTCCCGTCTTGAAGGAGCAACCCCGGCTCCGGATCGTCACGAACGCCGGCGGCATGAACCCGCACGGGTGTGCCGCGAAGGCCCACGACGTTCTCGCCGCCGCCGGGTTGGCGGATCGAAAAGTGGCCGTTGTGGCGGGCGACGACTTGATGCCGCGGCTCGACGAACTGATCGCCGCGGGGCACGACTTCAAGCATCTCGACGGCGGCGAACCGCTCTCGACGGTGCGGGACCGCGTGGTCAGTGCGAACGCTTACCTGGGGGCCGAACCCATCGCGGCGGCACTCGCGCAGGGGGCGGCCGTCGTCGTCACCGGCCGCGTGGCGGATGCGTCGCTCACCGTCGGCCCTCTCGCCCACGAGTTCGGCTGGCGGTTCGGCGCCGACCACCTGGACCGACTCGCCGCCGCCACCGTGGCCGGGCACCTGATCGAGTGCGGGGCCCAGGCCACCGGCGGCCTGTGGGTGAACGCCGACGACTCGACGCACCTCGAAACCGTGGGTTACCCCATCGCCGAGGTCGCCGCCGACGGCACCTTCACACTCACGAAGCCGGCCGGCAGCGGCGGGGCGGTGAACGTCGAGACGGCGGCCGAGCAACTCCTCTACGAGGTCGCCGACCCGGCCCGCTACTTCACCCCCGACGTGGTCGCCGACTTCACCACGGTGAAACTCTCGCAAGCCGGGCCGGACGCCGTGGCCGTCACGGGCGGCACCGCGAACGGGACGACGGACACGTACAAGGTGTCGATCGCCTACCGCGACGGCTTCATGGCCGCGGGCACGCTCGTGATCGCCGGGCCGGGGGCCGCCGCGAAGGCCCGCCGCTCGGGGGCCGTCCTCCTCGAACGGCTCAAACACGCGGGGCTGACGTTCGCCGAGAGTTACGTCGAAGCCCTCGGGGCCGGCGACGTGGTGCCCGGCGTCCTGCCCGCGGCCGACCCGCCGGAGGTGGTGCTGCGGGTGGCCGTCCGCGACCCCCGGCGGGCGGCCGTGGAGCGGTTCACGCGGGAGTTCGCCCCGCTCGTCACGTCCGGGTTCGCCGGCACCACGGGCTACACCACCGGCCGCCCGCCCGTCCGCGAGGTGTTCGCCTACTGGCCGGCGCTCGTGGCCAAGTCGGCGGTCACGCCCACGGTGGAGGTGCTGCCGTGACCACGGTCCCACTCTCGTGCCTCGCCCACGGCCGTAGCGGCGACAAGGGGAACCACGCGAACGTGGCCGTGATCGCGTACACCGCCGCCGGCTTCGCCTTCCTCCGCGAACGCCTCACGGCCGACGTGGTGGCCGCGTACTTCGCCCCGCTCGGCCCCTCGCGGGTCGAACGCTTCGAGGCGGCGAACGTGCTGGGGCTGAACTTCGTGCTCCACGACGCCCTCGCCGGCGGGGCGAGCCGCTCGCTCCGCACCGACACGCAGGGGAAGACGCTCGCCCTCGCGCTCCTGCGGATGCCCGTGGACGTGCCCGCCGCCGGCCTCGCCGCGTTCACCCGCCCGGGGGTGGGGGCGTGAGCGAACTCGTGACATATGAGGTGAACGGCCCGGCGGCGGTCGTCACGCTGAGTCGGCCGGACAAGCGGAACGCCCTGAGCCGGGCGCTCATCGCGGCCCTGGGCGACGCATTCGACCGGGCGGCGGCCGACGACGCGGTGCGGGCCGTCGTCCTCACGGGGGCCGGCCCCGCATTCTGCGCCGGCATGGACCTCGACGAACTCCGCGGCACCCTCGGCGACGCCGACGAGGCCGGCACCGTGTGGGCCGACGCCCACCGCCTCTCGGCCCTCTTCGAGAAGATTTACACGCTGTCGAAGCCGACGGTGGCGGCCGTGAACGGCCCCGCGGTCGCCGGCGGGGCCGGGCTGGTCAGCGTCTGCGACCTCGCGGTCGCCGCCGACGGGGCACTCTTCGGCTACCCGGAAGTGCGTCGCGGGCTGGTCGCGGCGATGGTGCTCCCCCACCTCCTGCGGCACGCCGGCGAACGCACCGCCCGCCGGCTCTTGCTCACCGGCGAACTCATCGACGCCGCCGAGGCCGCCCGCGTCGGGCTCGTGAACCGCGTGGTGCCGGCCGATCAACTCTTGGGCGTGGCGTTCGACTGGTGCCGCTCGCTCGCCGCCGGCGGGCCGAAGGCGCTGGCGACCACGAAGGCGCTCCTGCGGCGCTGCTCGACGCACGGCCCGGCGGTCGAGGAACTGGCGAAGGCCAGTGCCGAGCCGCGGCTGACGGACGAGTGCCGCGGCGGGCTTGCGGCGTTCTTCGAGAAGCGGCCGGCCCCGTGGGTTCCCGTCCCCCGGACCGACCCATGATGCCGTCGGACTGGCGGCCGCCGACGCTCGCCACCGACCGGCTCGTCCTCCGCCCGTTCTGCGAGGAGGACGTGGAGCCGCTCTTCCCGCTCGCCGCCAACCCCCACGTCACCCGCTACACCCTGTGGGACGCCCACCAGACGGTCGAGGATACCCGACTGTTCGTCCTGGACTATGCCCCGGGTTGCTACCGCGAGGGGACGCCGGAGCCTTACGCCATCACGCGGAAGGCCGACTCGCGGGGGCTCCCCGTCGGGGCGGTCGGCTGCTTCTGGGTGTCGCGGGCGAACTACACGATGGAACTCGGCTACTGGGTCGCGGAGCCGTTCTGGGGCCGGGGGTTCGCCCCGGAGGCGGCGCGGGCGCTGCTCGCCAGCGTGTTCGCCGAACACGAGGTGGAGCGGGTGCAGGCCCGCGTCATCGACGGGAACGCGGCGAGCGTGCGGGTGCTGGAGAAGGTCGGCTTCCGGCCCGAGGGCACGCACCGGGCGGGCCTGTTCCGGCGGGGGAAGTTCGAGGACGTGCGAATGTTCGCGCTGCTGAGAAGTGAGTGGACGCGAGAAGTAGAATCGACCCCGAAGCCACTGCAGTGACCCAGGGGTCGATTCGCTTTCAAACTACCGGCTGCCGCGGCAGCTCGGGCACGAGCCGTAGGAGAACGACGGCGTGTAGTGGCTCGACCGCACCACCGGGGCCGGGGCGACGACCGCCGGGGCCTCGTTCGTGGCGGTCGTGGCGACGGTCGTCACTTCCACGCACCGGGCGAGTTCCTTCGACAGCTCGGCCGGGGCGACGGCCCCGGCGTGGCGGACGGCCTGATGCTTGCCGCCGACCGTGCTCAGGACGAACCCCTCCTTCAGCTCGAAGGCCGCGGCCGTCGCCTTGCCGGCTTCGGTCGTGGTGTCCACGAACACGCAAACGTACTTGTCCTTGAGGGTCCGGGCCGCTTCGGCCGGCAGGGTGCCGTTGGCGACGACCTGGGCGTACCCCTCGCTGCCGCCGGCGATGAACACGGCGATCGGCTTGCCCTGCTCGACGGCCTGCTTGGCCGCCGTATTGTAGTCCGCCGTCCAGGCCGGACCGGGCAGGTACGCGCTCGTCGCCAGAACCGCAGCCGCCAGCGTCGTGGTGAACATCAAGAGAAAGCCTCCGTGGTGCAGAACCGAGTGACCCCCACGCCACTCCAGGGATGCGGGGGATGAACCTCCACGCCAAAGCATGACGTGAAGTGTTACCGTTATACCCATCAGTGGCCATCTGGCAACATATTTAACGGGTAAATTTGTTGTAATAGGCCTGATCGAAACGATCCTGTTGATCCGGATTACCCAGAAATCACCGGGGATGGCCGTAACCGCTTTCCGATGCGTTCTTTGCTTTATTCGCACGGCCGCCTCACAAACTGCATACATTAGGGAGTTTGGATAAGTGTTCGGGCGATATTTTCCCAACGCCGTTGACACGCCGGCCGGCCGGTGGGTACTCCTCCGGCCATGAACCGTTCCCGGCCGAACTTCTGGCTCCCGCTCCTGGCCGCCGGCCTGCTGGTGCCGGCGGCCGTCGTCGGCTGCATGCCCACCCGCCGGGCGGTGCCGTTCGACCCGCCGAACGCCCGCCCCCTCGCCCCCACCGACGACCCCTGCACCTGCCTGACCCCCGGCACCACCGGCGACATCGTCGCGGCCGACTCGTGCCCGATCCGCCGGCCGCGGGAAGTCCTGGCCCTCTCCAGCGGGGGCGTGTACGGGGCGTTCTCCGCCGGCGTCATGGCCGGGTGGACGAAGACCGGCACCCGGCCCGAGTTCGACGTGGTCACGGGGGTCAGCACGGGGGCCCTGATCGCCCCGTTCGCGTTCCTCGGCCCGGCCTACGACTGCCAGGCCGGGCGGCTCTACGCCGGGGCCAAGACGGAAGACATCTACAAGGCCCGGGCGTGGGTGACGATCCCGTGGCGGGACGCCGTCGCGTCGTCGGCCCCGTTCCGCCGTAAGATCGCCGAGCAGGTGACGCCCGACCTGATGGGCAAGCTGGCGGCCGAGCACAAGAAGGGCCGCCGCCTGTACGTCGGCACCACCAACCTCGACACCCGCCGGTTCGTGATCTGGGACATCGGGGCCATGGCCTGCCGCCCGTCCCCCGACTCGTGCCGGCTCGTCCAGGACGTCCTCCTCGCGTCGGCGTCGGTCCCGGGGGTGCTCCCGCCGGTGGCGATCGAGGTGGAGGTGGACGGCAAGAAGTTCACCGAGATGCACTGCGACGGCGGGGCCGTGTCGCCGCTGTTCGTGCCCGGGAGCGTGTTCACGGCCGCCGCCGCCGGGGCCGCGGCCGACGCCCGCGAGGGGAAGCCCGCGGCCGGCGGCGGGGTGTACGCCGTGGTAGCCGGCAAGCTATACCCGGACGCCGGCCCGGTCCGCCCCCGGGTGTTGCCGGTGCTCGGGGCGACGGCCGGCTCGCTCCTCTACTCGATCACCCGCTCGGAACTGGCGAACATGTACGCCCTCTCGGCCGCGGCCGGCCTGCCGTTCCACCTGGCGGCCCTGCGGCAAGACTTCCGCACGGTGGACGCCGCCCTCCAGTTCAACACCAAGGCCCAGACCGACCTCCTCGGCGAGGGCGTGCGGGTCGGCGCGGCCGGCCCCGCCTGGCTCCCCGGCCCGCCCGAGCTGATGCCCGGCGACGGCGACTTCGTCCGCACTGGCACCAAGCTCCGCTCGGCCCCCGTGACGGCCGGCCCGCAGCCGCCGGCCCCCGCCCCCATCGTGCCGGCGGGGAAATAACACAAGCCTTTCGGACTTCGTGCCCTGGCCGCGATCGGTCAGTCGGCTGAAGTCTCGAACCCCACTGGCATCAAGACGCCGGCACGATTTCGAGCGGCAACCCCACGCGACATCGCTCCGTCCAAAAGACACGAGTCAGGGTGAAAGGCTACGAGCCCGCATGTTTGCCTGTCGGTCGGGTGTCCGACCGTGCGCCGTAAATGGCTTGCGGGCCACGAGTCCGGCGGATAGTTTGAACCGCGATCAGATCGGGATAGGCTGCGAGCCCGCATGTTGCGTGTCGGTACGCTCGCATGCTAATCACAAGTTCGGCCACCGGAGGGCGGTTGCAGCCGTGATGCTGTCCTACCCCAGCATGTACACCGCACTCGCGAGCCGGGTCGGTGTGTACACCGGGGGCGGGGCCGCGTTCCACCTGCGTTCGGCCGGGCGGGGCTTCTTTGCCGAGTTCCACTGGCCGGGGGTGCAGGGCACGGTGGACGTGATCCTGCTCGGCGTCGGGACGAGCTTCTACCTGCACCACGACATCAACGTGTTCGAGCTGGGGTTCCGCCCGGCCGAGTCGGAGGTCGGCGAGGTGGTTTCGCTCCGGTACGCTGGACAACTCGGATACCCGCCTGGCCCGGAGTCGTTCGCGGTCCTGCGGTTCCGAGGCGACGAGTTGACGTACACGCTCGGGCTGTTCGGCCCGCGGGCCGTCCGGGAGTGGGTGCTGGTCCGTCAGCACCCGGGCCAAAGGCAAGCCGAACCAGGTAGCGTGTTGTCAAGAGGCGATTCTTGAGCCGTAGGCAGGGTCGAACGGCGTGCGGTTCTTGAGTACTCCGTAGCCGATCATGACCAGCTTCCGCATGCACGCCCCGACGGCCGCCGTCTTCGCCTTCCCGGCGGTGACGAGGCGGTTGAAGAACCCCTTCAGGACCGGGTTGAAGCGGACCGCCGTCAGGGTCGGCAGGTACAGCGCCTTGCGGAGCCGGGCGTTCCCCGACTTCGACAGCCGGGTCCGCCCGCGGACGCTCGACCCGCTCCGGAACTCCCGCGGGGACAGGCCGCAGTACGCCGCCGCCGACTGGGCCGACGGCACCCGGTCGAGCGACGGCCGCTCGGCCAGGACGGTCGACGCCGTCTGGGTGCCGACCCCCGGGATGGACGCCAGCAGGGCCGCGTCGTCGGCCAGGGCCGGGGTGGCCGCGATGAGGGCGTCGGCCGCCGCCTGCATGGCGTCGGCCTCCTTGCCGAGGAGCTTGATGACCCGGGCCACCGACTTCCGCGCGGCCGGGGTCAGCAGGGGCGCGTCGAGGCGGGCCTTGTCGTGGGCGGCGAGCTGCCGGAGGTCGTCCCGGCGGCGGACCAGGGCCTGCAATTCCCGGACTTCCGGCGTGGGCGGGGACCACGGCGGCGGGGCCTCGTCGCGGGTGTAGGCGGCGATCAGCCGGGCGTCGGCCTCGTCCGTCTTGTTCCGCCGCCCCCGCATGACGCCGGCGTACTTGATGCGGGTCGGGTCGACCACGCTGACGACCCGCCCGGCGGCGTGGAGGGCGGTGGCGAGGGCGTCCTCGTACCCGCCGGTGGCCTCCATCCCGACGTGGGTCGTCGGCCCCGCCCCGTGGCCGTCGGCCCAGGCCAGGAGGGCGGCGAACCCGCCCGGGTCGTTCGGGAACGCCTTCTCCCGGGCCTTCCCGTCCGGGGTCAGGAGGCAGGCGTCGAAGGTGGCCTTGGAGACGTCGATCCCGACCACGGCGGTCGCGGCGGCGGTGCCCACGGTGTCCCTCCCCTCAAGCTCACGGATGCGGGGTCGGCCCGGAGTGGGCCGCCCGCGTGGTAGCGTCCGAGGTCGAGGAGCACCGGCGGCCGGTCCGCCACCGGGTTCGCGAGGTCGGGTGCCTCATGCGCTGCATGCGGTTGACCCGACCGCCGGGCTCGTCCCCTACACCACCTCACGGTAACATGTGAGGCGCTGCAGCAGACGGCGGGGGCACGACGGCTTTCCCAGACGTGTAGCTCACTCGGCCCCCGCCGCCGCTGAGCTTAGTACTACAGTTGTAGATGATCATCGGGGCGGGTCTGCCCCGCGTGCGCGGTAGTGGCACCGGCGGGCGTGATACTGGTGGGCCCGCCGCCACGCCGACCACCCGAGTACGGCCTCGACCGACACGGTCGTGGCCCAC
>JANPKP010000379.1:0-16126 GCA_031426095.1 Gemmataceae bacterium | reverse complement strand
GCCGGCGGGGTGGACCCGATCGGGTTCACCGGGCCGCCCGTCATCCCGCCCCCGCCGCCCGAGGTGGAGCGGGTGCCCGAGGGCCAGCCGACGCCGTCGATCCTCGACGACCTGCCCGTCCGCCCGCCGGTCCACCCCGTGATGCCCGGGCGTTAAGACCCGCCGGCCGCCACCCCACCGAGTGTGAGTCGCGATGACCCGCCCGAGGACTCCCGCCATGACCCCGACGACCGTGCCGGCCCGGCCCCGCCCGCGGGGGGCCGCCCGGCTGCTGAGGCTGTCCCGGCTGCTGGTGTTCCCGCTCGCCGCCTGGGCCGGCGGGTGCGCCGCCCTGAGCAACCCGACGGCGTCCGAAGGCATCCCGGTGAACCGCCTGCCGGCCGAGGTCCTGGGCCGCCCGCGGAGCGAACTCCAGCCCCTCCCGCTCACGCTCCTGCGGCAGAAGGAGCCGGACCAGTACCTGCTGGACAGGGGGGACGTGCTCTCGGTCGTGGCCGACGAGGTGCTCGGGGCCCGCGGCCAGGCCACCCCCGTCCAGTTCGTCCAGCAGGCCCTCGGCCAGAGCACGAAGGCGGTCGTCGGCTACCCCGTCCCGGTGCAGGAGGACGGGACCATCAACCTGCCCGAACTGCCGCCACTGAACGTCCGCGGTAAGACGCTGATCGAGGTCCAGAAGCTGATCGCGGCGACCATCACGGGCGGCCCCGTGCCGGGCAGCAAGCAGATCGTCCAGCCGGGCAAGGAGCGGGTGCTGGTCGACCTCCTCCAGCCGCGGAAGTACACGGTCGCGGTGGTCCGCGAGGACTCCCAGGGGGCCGGCCAGCAGTCGACCGGGTTCGGCGTGCAGGGCGGGGACCGGCGGGGGGCCGGGTTCACGATCTCCCTCGACGCCTACAAGAACGACCTCCTCCGGGCGCTCAACGCGACCGGCGGGCCGCCCGGGCTCAACGCCAAGAACGAGGTGGTCATCCGCCGCGGCCAGTACGACCCGGCCGACCCGAACAAGGGGTTCGTCCGCATCCCGCTGCGGGCCCGGCCGGACGAGCCGATCACGTTCACCGAGCAGGACATCATCCTGAACGAGGGGGACACGATCTACATCGAGGCCCGGGACACCGAGGTGTACTACACGGCCGGCCTCGTCGGCGGGGCCCAGGTGCCGCTCCCCCGCGACTACGACCTGCGGGCCCTCCAGGCCCTGGCCCAGATCCGGGCCCCGCTCTTCAACGGGTCGTTCAACCAGACGTCGTTCATCGGCAACGCCGTCCAGAGCGGCCTCGGCAACCCGAGCCCGAGCCTGCTCACGGTGATGCGGGTGACGGCCAACAACCAGACGATCCCGATCCGGGTCGACCTGAACCGGGCCATCTCGGACCAGCGGGAGAACATCATCATCCTGCCGGGCGACACCCTCGTGCTGCAGGAACGCCCGAGCGAGGCGGTGCTCCGGTACATCACCCAGACGTACCGGTTCACCCTGAACCAGAACCCGATCCAGACCGCCAACACGCAACTCACGACCACCTTCACCGGCCCGTAACCGGGGCGGCGGGAGGCGGACGCGAACCGAGCCCCGGGCCCCGGCCCGGGGCTCGGGCGTTACCCCGGGGCGGCCGGCAACGCGACCCGGCCGACCGGCCCGTCGCACAGCGGCACGCTCGCCGTCGGCTCGGCCAGCACCTCCGCCAGGGTGGTGCCGCCGAGGGCCCGCTCGACGTGGGCGAGGGCGTCGTCCATCCGCTTGTGCAGGGGGCACAGCCGCGCCCCGTGGGCGGCCAGTCCGAGCGGGCAGGTGGTGATCCGCCGCACCGGCTCGACCGCGTTGACCACGTCGAGGATCGTGACCCGCTCCGGCGGGCGGGCCAGCGACACCCCGCCCCCGACCCCCCGCTGGGTGACGACGAGCCCCTTGCGGGCGAGCCCTTGCAGCACCTTCGCCAGGTACGGCCGCTTGTCCGCCATCCGGGTCGCGGCCGCGATCTGGTCGGTCGTCCGGGCCTCCGGGGCCTGGGACGCGAGGTACACGACCGCCCGCAGGGCGTACTCGACCGTCTGGCTGAACATCGGCCACGCCCCCCCACGCCCCTCGCGACTGCCGCCCCATTAGTATAGCCGCTTGACCGCCGCCCTAAACAGGATATAATGATCCTGTTTAGTCCCGCCCGCCCCCCGTCCGGAGTCCGCCATGACGCACGTCGACGAGCCGCGCCTGGAAACCGACCTCGCCTACCGCTTCGAGTACGTCGCCGGGTTCGTCGGCTTCGGCCCGGCCGACGCGGCCGCCGTCCACGCCGCCGCCCCGCACCTGGCCCCGCTCGTGCCCGGCCTGGTGGACGCCGTGTACGACAAGCTCCACCAGTACGACGCCACCTGGCGGCACTTCCTCCCGCGGCAGAGCGGGTACGCCGGCGACGTGCCGGCCGCCCTCGCCGACCTGGACCCGAGCCACCCGCAGATCGCCTTCCGCAAGCAGCACCTCGGCCGCTACCTCGTGGCCCTCGTGACGAAGCCCTACGACGCGAAGATGGTGGCCTACCTGGACATGGTGGGGAAGATCCACACCCCGGCGGCCGGCAGCCCGGACCTGGACGTGCCGCTGGTGCAGATGAACGCCCTGATGGGGTTCGTGGCCGACGCGCTGACGGCGACCGTGCTGGGCCTCGGCCTGCCCCGCGACACGGAGGCGGCGACGCTCCGGGCCTTCGGCAAGCTCCTGTGGCTCCAGAACGACCTGATCGCCCGCCACTATACGGGCCGCGCGGCCGGGTGACGTCCGGGGCTCACGGTTGGCGGTGCCACTGCCGGCAGCCACGAGTCGGAGGAACGCGACGACGCCGTGGACGAGGGGGCGAACGGGCTGGTGGGTGCCCACCCCCTTGACAAGGCGGCCGCGCACGCCGATGATCGACCCCTTCACCGTCGAGAAACCGATGCTCGACTCGCTCTCGTGGAACGTGATGAACGCGACGGCCGACGATTGTGAGTCCCTGGAGCAGATCGCTCCCCAGGCCCGCGAGTCTTGCGGCGTCGCCGACCCCCGCACGCTCGCAGAAGTGATTGCCCGGTTGGTCCGCGACGGAATGATGGAGGAGATGCGGCACGAGGTCATCGACCCGGCCGCGGTGGTGGCCGACCCCCGTCGGGTACTGGTTCCGCATGACGCCGCGGGGGCGTGCGACCTGGGAGGCCTAAGCGGTCCGGCATCGCGACGAGGGGGTGTAAGCCCGGACCCCGCGGCCGCGTTCACCCCACCGGCGGCTCGTGCCGGAGCGACTTCCACGTCTCGACCGCCCACCCGCGGGCCTTCTCGTCGGCCACGTAGACGTTGCACACCACCAGCCGGCCGGCCGTCGCCGCGAGGCCGCTGAGCCGCCAGACGGTGCGGCCGTCGTCGTCGTGGGGGCCGAAGACCGCCTCGCCGACCACGCCGTCCCGCTCCCACGGGGGGAGTTCCTCGCCCTTCGGGAGGCTGCGGCGGCCCACGTCCAGGGCCTCGTCGGCGGTCGGCGGCTCGCCGTCGGGCTTGCTGTACCCGAGGGCGTGGAACCAGACCGTCCGCGTGTCGTCCCAGGCCGTCCAGGTGCGGCCGTCGTCCCACTCCCGGGCGAAGTTCCCCGGCACCTCCACCGACCACCCGCCGCACAGGTTCTCCCGCACCGGGTAGCGGCGGTACCCGGCCGGCGGCACCCCCGGCCGCGGCGGCACCGGGCCGGCCCGCTTCCACAGCTCGACGCTCAACGCCATGTCGTTGGGCGTCACCGTGAACCCCTCGCGGTCGCCGTCCACGGCCGCCAGGACTTCGAGCCACTCGTTCCACGGCAGCTCGATCATCGGGTCGAGCTTGAACGCGGTGGCCAGGTCGTTGCCGATCTGGTCGGTCAGTTCGCCCTCGGCCTCGGTGAGCGGCGGCCGCCAGGGGAAGTCGCACCAGAGGCGGACGACGGCCCGGTTGCGGTAGAACGCGGCGTCCGGGTCGGGGCACCACCAGGCGAAGAAGTCGCGGCCGACCGACGGATCGACGGCCACCCGCGAGAGCCAGTCGCGGTCGCGGGGGCCGACGGGGGTGAGCACCGGGGCGGGGTAGCGGAAGCGGTGGCTCTTCGAGAGCCCGAGGTGGACGGGGACCGGCCCCGGGAGCCGGCCGGCGGCGGTCGCGCAGCTGGAGGAGAGCCAGCGGAGGAAGTGGCGTTCGAGGGCGCTCCTGTCCGGGGTGCCGAAGTACCCGGCCGGGTCGCCGGGGCCGTCGGGCGGGTCCCAGCGGACGCCGAAGTCGTCGGACAGTTGCCGGAGGAGGCCGCACAGGTACGAGTGGTACCCCGGGCCGGCCGGCCCGGTGACGGCGTCGGCCCGGACCTTGCCCGACGAGTAGAGGCGGATTTCGACCGGCGGCGGGGCCGGGTGGAGGGCGACCACGAGGACCGGCTTGCCGTCGGGGTCGAGGACGACGTGGGCGTCGAGGACCACGTCGCCGAGGGCCTCGAACCAGACGGCGGCGCGGGCCAGCCACTCGCGGGCCTCGGCCCGGCCGAGGCGGCCCCCGGGGGTGGCGATCCGGCCGGTGACGGACAGGGTGATCGGCATTCGGCGGCGGCCCGCTCCGCGGTACGTCGGACGGTAGCTCCTGCGGGGGATCATTGTAGGGAGAGGGGGGGACAGGAGTCAGGGGTCAGGAGCCAGGGGACAGGAGCAAGAAAGGGCGGCGTTTTTCTGGCCCCTGTCCCCGAACGGATCGTCGGGCACACCGACGCCATCGAGGTAGGAGCAAGAAAGGGCGGCGTTTTTCTGGCCCCTGTCCCCTGGCCCCTGACCCCTGGCTTCACAGCGTCCGCAGCACCGCCCGGTTGCGGCCGTCGTCCTTCGCCTGCTTGAGTGCGGCGGCCGCCGCCTCGCGGAGCTGGTCGTACCCGGCCGGGGCGTCGGCGGCGGCCATCGCCAGGCCGATGCTCACGGTCATCCGGATCGGCTGGCCGTTGTACTCGGTCGTGGCCGCCTCCACGTTCGCCCGGATCCGCTCGGCCAGGGTCACCGCCCCCGCCTCGTCCGTCCCCGGGGCCACCACCATGAACTCCTCCCCGCCCACCCGGCCGACCGAGTCGGTCGCCCGGATCGAGTTCTGGAGGACGGCCGCGAGCCACGTCAGGGCGTGGTCGCCGCCCGAGAGCAGGTGGGTGCTGTTGATCACCTTGAAGTGATCGGCGTCGATCAGGGCGATGCCGATGGGGGTGGCCGTCCGCGTCCGGCGGAGCAGCTCCTTGCGGGCGATCAGGTCGATGGCCCGGCGGTTCGGCAGGCTCGTGAGCGGGTCCGTGAGGGCCATCTTCTCGAGGATCTGGTTCTTCTGCTGGAGCTGGTGCAGCACCTGTTCGAGCTCCCGGGTGCGGGCCGCCACGCGGGCTTCCAACTCCAGGTTGAGCTTGCGGAGTTCGTCCAAGAGCTGTTCGTGACTCCGTTCGAGGAGGAGGCCGCGGGCGGTGGCCCGGAGGGTTTGGAGGAGGTCCTCGGGCCGCCACGGCTTGAGGACGAGGCGGTGGACCTGGCTGTGGTTGATGGCGTCCACCGCGTCTTCGAGCCGGGCCGTGCCGGTGAGCAGCACCCGGGCCGTGCGGGGGGCCGTCCGCCGGACCCAGTCGAGCAGCCGCACCCCGCTCTCGTCGGGCAGCGTCAGGTCGGTCATGAGGATGTCGGCCGACCGCTGGGACAGGAGCCCCCGGGCCTGCTCCGACGAGCACGCGGTGAGCAGTTCGAAGTCGTTGGCGAGCTGGGCGACGAGCAGCGCCAGGACGGCGGGATCGTCGTCCACCACCAGGACGGAACACTTGTAGCGGGTCGCGTTCATGGCCGGTCCCGCCGGTCCGGCCGGCCTGGGGTGGGCGTCCCCCGCGTCCGGGGGCGGCCGGGCGGGTGGGCGGCCGCCGGGGATCGCCACGTGACGGTTCGGCGGCCGACAAGTGAAAACTTTAGCCCACGGCGGGCCGGCGGGCTCAATCCCGTTCCCTATTTGTGGAAAATGCCGCCCCCCCGGTTCGGAGGCGGGGTTTGAGGCAATCCCCGCGGGTGGGGCAAGTGCGACGGCCTGGGCTTGCGGTATGATAGGGGGTACCCGGGGCAGGGCGTGGGCGGAAAATGTGTCATTTGCCGACCTTGATACTTGATCGGCGAATGGCCGACATGTACAATCAGGCTGATTCAAGGGTACGCATTACCGGGCGACACGCCCCCCCGCCGACGACCGGCGAACGGGGGTTCGGCCCGAGGCCGCGAGACGGGATTCGGACAGACCGAACCGACATTCGGGGACACGACTCCAACCGGGTCGCGTTTTTTTTTGTCCCTCGGCGGTAGCACTCCCCCCGGCCCGGACGCCGTGCGGGGCGGCCCCTTAACCTCTAGCTTAAACGGTGCCTGGGAGATGGCAGACATGACGACCGCACGGCGCAAGCGATCCGGGCAGGCCGCCCAGCTCGACGAGTCCACCCTCACCACCTTCTCGTCGGACCTGCTGACGCCGGAAGAAGAGCGGGAGCTGCTGACCAGCTTCTGGGACTGCAAGATGGAGCTGGTCCGCGTCCTCATCCGCCAGCACGCCGACCTCCGCGCCGCCCGCCCGGCCCTCGAGCCCTGGCCGATGGCCCAGTTCATCCGCGAGCACTGTACCGAGGAGCGCTGCGACGTGACGGCCTTGCGCCGCCTCAAGGACCGCTACGTCCACTACAAGCACCGCCTCGCCAGCGCCAACATCCGCCTCGCCGCCCACGTCGCCAAGCGGTTCCGCCACCACAGCCTCGCCTACGCCGACCTGTTGCAGGAAGCCGTCTGCGGCCTCATGCAGGCCATCGACCGCTTCGACGTGTCGCACGGCACCCGGCTCGCCACCTACGCCACGTGGTGGATTCGCCAGACGCTCCAGATCGCCGTCGCCCGGCAGAGTCACCTCGTGAGCCTCAGCCCGCACCACTTGCAGGAACTCGGCCTGCTCCAGCAGGAGAGCGAGGCCCTGGCCCACGGCGGCAAGCACCTCCCGAGCCCGCAGGAACTCGCCAGCCGCACCGGCAGCAGCCTCGAACACCTGACCCACCTCCAGACGGCCACCCGCACCCCGGTGAGCCTCAACGCCGTCCTCGACGACGACAGCGACTTCAAGCTGACGGAGGCGATGCCGGACACGCAGACGCTGACGATGCAGGAGAACAACGAGCGGCAGGAGGCCCTCGGCTTCCTGATGGAGAACCTCCGCCCCCGCGAGCGGAAGGTCCTCGACCTCCGCTTCGGCCTGACCGGCAACGGCACCCACAGCCTCCGCCAGATCGGCCACCTGCTCCGCATCTCGAAGGAGCGGGTCCGCCAGATCCAGAACCGCGCCCTCGAAAAGCTCCGGGCCAGCGCCGAGCGCGTCGGCTGGGAGCCGACTCTGCTCCTCGAATAGGTTCACGGAACGTGTGAAACGCGAAAGCCCGCCCGGCTCCCGGGCGGGCTTTTTTCGTCCAGCGGGCGTCGAAGTGCCCCCGGATTCTCCCGCTTTATTGCGTTGCGTTTCGACGCATCCTCATGACAAAGAACGAGTTGCTTGTTACCGCCCCCGGCACCCCCGGTAAAGCGGGAGCGTCGGCCGATTCCGGGCGAAATGCCCGCTCCGAGATTGATGGGATGCGGGTGCTTGCGATGAGCCGCACGGGTGGCTAGGCTGGCGCGGCGAGTTCGAGGGGAGACTTAAGCGACCGTCTGAGGGTGTTTGACCCCCGGGCTGGGCAGCACGGGCGGCTCGCCCGCCCGTGTCCGGGAGGCACGCGGAACGCCCGATCTTGTGGCCCGGGCTTCCAAGCCCGGAGCCGGGTATCACCCCGGGCCACAAGAAGGGTTAGTCTCCTTCGCTCCCCGACACGGGCGGGCGAGCCGCCCCTGCTGCCCCCGGTCGGATACGGCCTCAGATGCCTCGATGGTATTCCCGTACACCCTGTCCTTCGAGACGGATTCCCGCAGCCGTGTGCTACGTGCGGTCGTAATGGATTGACATGACCCCCGCCACCGTCCTCCACCGCGGTTGTTCGCTGAGCTACGCCGTCCGCGGCGACGGGCCGGCGGTTCTGTTCGTGCAGGGCGTCGGGGCGGCCGGGAGCGGGTGGACGCCGCAGGTCGAGGGGCTCGCCGGGCGGTTCCGGTGCGTCACGTTCGACAACCGGGGGGTCGGCCGGAGCGTGCCGGCGGGGGGGCCGATCACGATCGAGCAGATGGCCGACGACGCCCGGGCGGTGCTGGACGCGGCGGGGGTCGAAGCGGCCCACGTCGTCGGCCACTCGCTCGGCGGGCCGGTCGTTCTTCAGTTGGCGGTCGCGGCCCGTCCGCGGGTGCGGAGCCTGGCGCTGCTCTGCACGTTCGCCCGGGGCAAGTCGGCGGCCCCGCTCGCGGCCCGGATGGTGTGGGCCGGCCTCCGGGCCCAGGTCGGCCCCCGGCGGTGGCGGCGGCGGGCGTTCCTCGAACTCCTCCTCCCGCCGGCCGCCCTCCGGGGGATCGACCGCGACGCCCTCGCGGCGAGCCTCGCCCCCCTGTTCGGCCACGACCTCGCCGATCACGGCCCCACCGAGGGCGAGCAGTTGCGGGCGCTGCGGGCGTTCGACGCCACCCCCCGGCTCGCGGAGTTGGCCGGCCTGCCGACGCTGGTGGCGAGCGCGACGCACGACCTGATCGCCCCGCCGGCCCTCGGCCGGGCGCTGGCCGCCGCCATCCCCGGGGCGACGTTCGCGGAACTGCCCGATGCCGCCCATGGGGCACCGATCAGCGACGCGGCCCGGGTGAACGAGTTGCTGGCGAAGCACTTCGCGGCGGCCGGCCCTTACCCGTAACCCCGCCGCCCCCCGATTGCCCTTGATTCGCCCGGCCGGTCGTGCGAGAGTCCCGGGCCGGGAGTCCGCGCACTCCGGCGGCCTTCACTCGCGGCCGCCCGCCCCAACCAGGATCACACGCATGGCCACGGATTCGGCCCGTCTCCCCGCGCGACCCGGCCGCCGGTACGCCCGCACCCTCTGGCAGTGGCCGACGTTCCTCGCCGGCACCGCGGTCTTCGCCGCCGCCTGGGCCGACGCCATCCCCGTTCCGCCGCCCGACCCGTTCGCCGCCGCCCGCGACGACCTCGCCGCCTTCCGGTCGCTCGCCGAGTCCCGCAACCCCGACCCGGCCGCCCTCCGCGACCGGGCCAAGGGGTTCGACGCCGGCCACGCCCCCGAACAGGCCCTCGCCCACTTCGTCCTCGGCACCGGGCACGTCCGCCTGGCCGAGTTGGCGACCGACCCGGCCGCCGGGAAGGAGGCGTGGGCGCTCGCCCGCCAGAACCTGGAGAAGGTCACGCCCGACCAGTTGCCCGACGACGACCGGCCGCGGCTGGCGTACCGGCTGGCGAAGGCCCGGGCCGGGTGCGGGTTCCCCCCGGCGACGCCGGCCGCCGACCTCGCCGCAGTCGTCGCCCAACTGTCGACGGTCCCCGCCGGCGAGGCCCCCGGGGAGGGGAACCGGCTGGTCGCCGAGCTGTGCCTGCGGCTGAACCCGCCGGACGCGGCCCGGGCGAAGGCCCTGTTCACCCTCTACCTGACCGACGCCGGGCTCTCGACGCCGGCCGCGTCGCTGGCCCGGGCCCGGCTCGCGCTCGGCACCCTGCTCCAGGACGGCGGCGACCCGGACGGCGCACGCAAGTGGCTCTCGCAGGTCGGGCCGGACGCCCCGGCCGACGTGCTGGCCCCGGCGAAGGGCCGGCTCGCCCGCCTGCTCATGGCCGAGAACGCCTGGGACCTGGCGGCCGCCGAGTGGGAGTACGTCCGGGCGTCGGCCGCGGTGCCGACCCCGGAGAAGCTCACCGCCACCTATTACCTCGGCGTCTGCAAGCTCATGGCCCGCCGGCCGGACGCGGCGGCGGGGCTGTTCGGGGAGGCGGCCCGGGCCGACGGCCCCGAGGGCTTCGCGGCCGTCGTCAAGCTCACGGATTTAACGCTGCGGGGGCCCGACGCCGCGGCCCACCGGGCGGCGGTCACGCGGCTGGTGTCGGCCGTCGCCACGCTTCCGCCGGGCAAGGAAGTCGGCAACGCCCTGGTCCCGGCGCAAGAGGTGCGGGCGGCGTTCGAGCAGGCGGTGCAGGTGCTCCGGGCCGACGGGGCGTTCGACGCGGCGGTGCAGGCGGCCGACGCCTACGGGACGGTGGCGGCGGTCGGCCGCGCCCCGGACGTGCGGGCCGAGCTGCTCGCGGCGTGGGCGGCCGACCTCCAGGCCCGCGGCGGCGACTTCAAGGGGAAGGCGAAGGAGGCGGCCGACGCCTTCGAGGCCCTGGCCCGCGACCAGGCCGCCGCCCCGGCCGCGCACGCCGCCCTCACCCGCCGGGCCGCCGGGCTGTTCCGGCTGGCCGACGACGCCACGTCGGCCGCCGCCGCCCTCGGCCGGCTCGCCGCCCGCACGGACGTGCCGCCGGACGCCACCGGGGCCGTGTGGGCCGACTACGGCGAGGCCCTGGTGGCGACCGGCAAGCCGGAAGAAGCCGTCGCCGCGCTGAACCGGGCGATGGCGTCCTCCGGCCCGGTCGGCACGGCCGTGCGGTACAAGCTGGCCCGCCGCTTCGCCGACTCGAAGAACCCCGGCCTCGTTGCCCTCGGGTCGGACCTGCTCACGCAGGTGGCCCAATCGACGGCCGTCGACCCGGCCGACCAGGAGGTGCAGGAGCGGGCGCTGGTCGACCTCGGCCAGGACGCCCTCCGGCAGGGGCGGTTCGCGGAAGCCCAGACGTGGTTCGGCAAGCAGCTCGGCTCCTACGCGAACGGCCCGGAGGCGGCCCTCGGGAAGTTCCTGCTCGGGGTCACGCTCCTCCAGCAGACGGCCAAAACGGCGGGCGGGGCCGAGGCCGCGGACGCCAACAAGCGGCGGGAGGAGGCGCTCAAGCTGTTCGACGAGGTGGCCGCCGGGGTGGACGCGAAGGGCAAGGCGGCGACCGAGCGGGACGGCTGGCTGCGGACGCAGTCGGCCCTGCGGGTGTTGCAGGCGTACCAGCAGATGGGCAAGCCGGACGAGGTGGTGTTCCGCGGGTCGAAGCTGCTGGAGAAGACCCGCGGGCAGGTGGAGGAGTTGATCGTCCTGAGCATGATGTACCACGCCCACAAGCAGTCGGACCGGCCGGAGCTGGCCGTGGCCGCCCTCGACCGCATGAAGGAGGCGTTCAAGGCCCTGCCGGACGACGCCTTCAAGGGCGGGACCGGGGAGTACAGCCGGGCCTACTGGGACACGGTGTGGGTGAACCCGCCGGCCGCGGGCGGGACGCCGCCGGCCCCGTGACCGCGGGGCGTGTTTCGAGCTTTTAAAGCGCGAAAATGCCCGGGGACGGCCGTCCCCGGGCTTCGCCGTTTCGATACCCGTCGGCCCGGGCTTACCGCCCCTTCCCGCCGAGGCGGTCGGCCGGCTTGTCGGCCGGGGGCACGGCCAGGCCCTTGCTCATCAGCCTGGCCGTCAGCTTGGTGCTGCGGGGCGGGAGCGGGGCGGCAGGGGTGTCGGGCTTCTCGGCCTTCGGCTCCGCCTTCGGCCGCACGAACCGCTTCTTCGGCGGCTTCACCTTCACGACCCCGACCGCCTTGGCGACCGGCTTGACGACGTGCTTCTCGGCCGCGTCGGCGACCGTGGTCGCCGCCTCGACGACGGCCCCCTTCGCCTCGACGACCGCCGCCTTGACGGCGGTGGCCGCCGCCTTCACCCGCTCGAGGGCGGTCCGCTCGTTGGCGACCTTCATGGCCGCCGCCTCGCGGGTCGCCCGCCGGGCCTCCCGCTCGTCCTCGGCCGGGTCGCGGTGCTGGGCGGCCATCTTCGAGAGGGGCTTGGGCTTGGCGATCTTGTGCTCGGAGGGGGTGGCGTCCTTCTTCTTCTTGGCCATCGTGTCACTCGTTTGGTGGGGGCGAATGTGGACCCCACGAGTTTACCACATCTTCGGCGGGAGGACAGGACCGTCCGGGGCGGCTACGGCGCGACGCCGGCGGGGAGGACCCACACCCCGGCCCCGCCGCCCGCCCCGACGACGGCCGCCCGCCGCCCGTCCGGCGACACCCGCACGTCGGCCCCGGCCGCGGGCAGGACCGGCTCGGTCATCACCCGCCGGCCGTCGGCGACGGCCCAGGCGCTCAGGCCGCGGTCCCACCCGGTGGCCAGGACGTGCCGGCCGTCGGGCGTGAAGGCCACCCCCAGGACGCGGGCCGAGGTGCCGTCGGCCGGGGGGGTGAGCCCGACCAGGGCCCGCGTCCCCCCGGTCCCGAGGTCCCACAGCATGACGCCGTCGAACGTGCCGAGGGCCACCGTCCGTTCGTCCGGGGAGACGGCCACGTGGGCCGGCGGGGCGGGCGGGGTGGTCTCCCGGAGGACCGCTCCGGTTTCGAGGTCGAACGCCCACAGGAGGCGGGTCGCGGCGGCCGAGTCGGCCTCCCCGGACGCGTCGGCCCTCTTGTTGTAGAACGAGGCGGCGACCGCCCGCTTCCCGTCGGCGAGGACGGCCAGCCCGGTCACCGTCCCCTTCGTGTGGTTGAACTTCCGCACCACCTCGCCGGTTTCGGCGTCCCACAGCCAGATCTCCCCGCCGGCCGCCCCGGACAGGAACCGCCGCCCGTCGGGGTGCGCGGCCACCGACTGGACGTTCCCCCCGTGCCCCTCGAACACCCGGGCCGGGTGCCCCGCCTCCAGGTCGGTCAGCCGGACCGTCTTGTCCAGCCCGCACGAGAGGACTCGCCGCCCGCCGGGCATGAGGGCCAGCCCCCGGACGGCGTTCAGGTGCCCGTCGATCACCCGGATCGGGTTCCCCGTCGCCGCGTCCCACACGCGGACCTTCCGGTCCTGTCCGGCCGTCACCACCCGCGCCCCGTCCGGGGTGAACAGCACGGCGTCGGTGGCCGTCTTCGGGTCGGCCACCGGCAACTTGTAGGCGAGGGCGAGCGCCGGCGGCGCGGGCGGGCCGGCCGGCGGCTTTCCCCCGGCGGGGGGGGCCGGCGGCGTCACCGGGTCGGCCGCGGGCGGCGGCTTCGGCGTGGCGGCCTGGTCGTCGGGTTGCACCCGGGCGGTCGGCTTGTCCGGCCCCTTCCCGATGAGGGCGAACGCCGTCAGTCCGCCGGCGGCGGCCACCGCCAGCCCGACGGCCGCGAACACGAGGAGCCGCTTGCCCCCCCGCGGGGCCGGTTCGGGCCCCACCTCGATGTCGATCACGGCCGACGACGGGGCCGGGGCGACGGGGCGGGGGCCCGACGCCGGGGCCGCCGGCCCGCCGACCTTCATCGTGGCCTGGGCCGTCACCGAGGCCGTCGATTTCCCGGCCTCCTCGGCGGCCAGTTCCTTCGCCCGGAGGACCGCCGTGGTCAAGTTCCCGGTCGAGCGGCTGACCCCGGCCTGGGCCATCGGCGGCAGCCGGCGGGACGTGCCCGGCCCGGCCCCCGCCGGGTCGGCCGCGAACGGCAGCAGGTCGTGGACGACCTCGGCCGCCGTCTGGTAGCGGGCGGCCGGGTCCTTCGCCATCATCCGGGCGACCACGTCGGACAGCCCGACCGGCACCTCGGGCCGCACCTCGTGGACCGGCGGGGCCGTCTTCAACTGGTGGGCGACGAGCTTGGCCGTGGTGGTGCCGGTGAACGGCGTCTGCCCGGCGATCAGGTGGTACAGGGTGGCCCCGAGGCTGTACAGGTCGGCCCGGCAGTCGGCCGCCGAGCTGTCGAGGAGCTGCTCGGGGGCGACGTAGTCGGCGGTGCCCATGACGGCCCCGCTCTCGAACTTCTTGGTGAGCTGGTCGTTCTCGTCCTCGAAGAACCGGGCCAGGCCCATGTCGAGGATTTTCACCACCCCGTCGCGGTCCACGAGCAGGTTGCCGGGCTTCACGTCCCGGTGGACGAGGCCCTTCTCGTGGGCGTGCTGGAGGCCGGCGGCGGCCTGGGCGACGAGGCCGGCGGCCTCCCCGTAGGCGAGCCGCCCGCCGCGGGCCCGGAGGAGGTCGGCGAGGTTCTTGCCGTCCACGTATTCGAGCACCAGGAAGTACGCCCCGCGGTCGTGGCAGACGTCGTGGGCGCGGACGATGTTCGGGTGGTCGAGGGCGGCCACGGCCCGGGCCTCGCGGTAGAACCGCTCGACGTTATTGCGGTCGGCCGCCTGCTTCGACGGCAGCACCTTCAGGGCCACCCGCCGCCGCATGGCCGTGTGCTCGGCGAGGAACACCTGGCCCATCCCGCCGGCCCCGATCTGGTCGAGGATGACGTACGCCCCGAGCTTGAACCCCTTGTACCGCCCCTGGAGGATGAGGCGGGCCTGGAAGGCGGTCAGCATCCCGGACCGCACCAGCATCGAGGCCGTGTCCGACGCGGCCGCCGGCAGCGCGTTCTGATCCACGTAGGAACTCAGCACGTCGTCGCCGACGAGTTCGCTCTTGCGGATCAGGTCGAGGACGGCGTCGCCGGTGCGGGGCGGTTCCAGCATGAGCGTCTCACCGGGGCGGTCGGGGGTCGGGGGGGAAACGAGCGACGACGGGAGAGCCATCTCAACCGTTAAGGATGGCACAAAGTCGTGCCGAAGTCAAAGCGGCCGGCCCGGGTCCGAGGTGAGCGTGACGGTCGCCGCCAGCCGCCGCCGGGCTTCCGCGACGTAAGCGGCCAGCCGCCCCGACCCGCCGGGGTTGAGGCGGCGGAACTCGGCGAAGTCGGCCTCCGCCTCGTCGGGTTGGCCCAGGAAGAGCCGCAGCAGCCCCCGGCGGGCGAGGCTGACCACGTCGGCCGGGTTGAACTTGAGGTGCTTGTCGCAATCCCTGAGGGCCGCCTTCGGGTTCACCCGGGCGGCCTCCTCGACGCTGCCGACGGCCGACCGGGCGACGGCCGCGGGGTCGAGGGCGAACGCCGCCCGGTAGTCGGCCTCGGCTTCGGAATCGCGGAGGTGGTAGTGGACGTGGGCCCGCGTGAGGCGGAACTCCCACACCCCCGGCTCCAGGGCCGCGGCCACGTCGGACATCGTCAGGGCCCCGCGGAAGTCCCACTTCGCCAGCCGCGCCCCGGCCCGGTCGTTGAACGCCTCGGCCAGGCCGCGGGCCACCCCCAGCGCCGCCCGCGGCCCCCGCCCGGCGACGGCGTCGGTCAGTTCGGGGTCGAGCCTCACCGCCGCGGCGAGGTCGGCGGCCGCCCCCGCGGCGTCGCCGGCCCGCAGGCGGGCGACGCCCCGGACAACGAAGCCGGCCGCGTCCCGGGGTTCGGGCTCCCGCATCGCGCCCCCCTCACGCCGTGGCCAGGTGCTCGATCACGCGGTCGGCGAACGCCGTGCTCGACGCCCCCGCCCCCTCGCCGTACCCGGGGAACTGGCGGGCGATGTCGTAGGTCACGTACAGCTTGCCGCCCGGCCCCTTCTTGGCCGTCTCCTCGGCCTCCGCGAAGGTCGCCTCTACGGCCCGGTTCACGGCCGCCGCCGCCTCGAACCAGCCGAGGAATTCCAGCAGCAGCACCCCCGAGAGGAGCACCGCCCCTGGGTTGGCCCGGTTCTGGCCGGTGTACTTCGGGGCCGTCCCGTGCGTCGCCTCGAACATGGCCGCCCCGTCCCCGATGTTCGCCCCCGCGGCCAGCCCGATGCCGCCGGTCAGGGCCGCCACCGCGTCGCTCAGGTAGTCGCCGTTGAGGTTCGGGGTGGCGATCACGCTGTACTCGTCGGGCCGCAGTTGGATCTGCTGGAACATGCTGTCGGCGATCCGGTCCTTGATGACCACCTTGCCGGCCGGGGCCTTGCCGCCGTGGTCCTTGTACACCTCGTCCTCGGTGACGATGTGGCCGCGGAACTCGGCCTTCGCCAGCTCGTACCCCCAGTCCTTGAACGCCCCCTCGGTGAACTTCATGATGTTGCCCTTGTGACAGATGGTCACGCTCGGCAGCTTCTTGTCGATGGCGTACTGGATGGCCATGCGGATGAGCCGCTTGCTCCGCTCCGGCGACATCGGCTTGATGCCGATGCCGGCCGAGTCGAGCAGCACGTCCGGCCCGTACCCCAGCCCCCGCAGGAACGCCACCACCTTCTTCTGGTTGTCGCTGCCGCTCTTGAACTCGATGCCGCAGTACACGTCCTCGGTGTTCTCGCGGAAGATGCACATATCGACCTTGTGGGCGTTCCGGTT
>JANPKP010000378.1:0-1590 GCA_031426095.1 Gemmataceae bacterium | reverse complement strand
CTCGTCTCCGGGGACCGCGAGTCCGAGGTGAAGTATCTGGCCGAGCAGGTGGGAATCACGGAGGTGTTCGCGGGCCAATCGCCGGAGCAGAAGCTGGCGATCGTCCGCCGGGAGACGGCGGCCGCGGACACGGTGTTCATGGGGGACGGGATCAACGACGCCCCGGCCCTGACGGCCGCCACCGTCGGGATCGCGTTCGGGCAGAACAGCGACGTCACGGCCGAGGCGGCCGGGGCGGTCGTCCTCGACGCCACCCTGCGCAAGGTGGACGAACTCCTGCACATCAGCCGCCGGCTGCGAACGATCGCCTTGCAGAGCGCGGTCGGGGGGATGGCCCTGAGCATCGTGGGAATGGCGGCCGCGGCGGCCGGCTACCTGCCGCCGGTGGCCGGGGCGGTGTTCCAGGAGGTCATCGACGTGCTCGCGGTCCTGAACGCGCTCCGGATGGCGTTCCCGCCGCGGTCCCTGACCGACTACTGACCGGAGGCTTCCGCATGGACCCCATCCCGCCGCCCTGGCCAGAGGGGCTCACCACCGCCGAGGCCCGATCCCGGTTCGAGGCTGGTGGGCCGAACGAGGTCGTACCGACCGCCGGCCCGGGCGGTGTGAAGCTACTGTTGACCACGTTCTTCAACCCCCTGACCCTCATCCTGCTCGTCGCCGGGGGCGTCGCGGCCGGGGTCGGAGATTACGCGACCGCCACCGTCATCGCCGTCGTGGTGACCGTGAGTTCGGCGATCCAGTTCTTCCACACCCTGCGCTCCGACCAGGCGGTCCGTCGGCTCCAGGACCGGGTCGCGGTCACCGCGACGGTGAGGCGGGACGGCGTGTGGGCGGAAATCCCGCGGCGGGAGGTCGTCCCCGGGGACGTCATCCGCCTTGCGGCCGGGGACCTCGTCCCGGCGGACGCCCGGCTGATTACCGCCCGGGACCTCCACGTCCAGCAAGCGGCCCTGACCGGGGAGTCCCTCCCCGCGGAGAAGGAAGCGTGTGAGCCGCGCGCCGAACCGGGCGACCCGGCGGCCCTGGACCGGCCCGACCTGGTGTTCTTCGGCACGTCGGTGGTGAGCGGGACCGGGACCGCGGTCGTCGCGACGACCGGCCGCGCGACGGCGTTTGGGGACGTGGCCGCCCGGCTCGCGGCGAAGCCCCCCGAGACCGAGTTCGACCGCGGCACCCGGCGGTTCGGGCTGTTCATCACCCAGACGGTGCTCGTGCTGGTCCTCTTCATCTTCGTGGTGGCCGCCGCCCGGAGCCTGCCGGCGACGGAGTCGCTCCTGTTCGCCCTGGCCCTCGCCGTCGGGCTGACGCCCGGGCTGCTCCCGATGATCGTGAGCCTGACCCTCGCCCGCGGGGCGGTCCGCATGGCCCGCCGGGACGTCATCGTCAAGCACCTGGCCGCGATCCAGAACCTGGGCAGCATGGACGTCCTCTGCACCGACAAGACCGGCACCCTGACGCGGGGGGAGGTGAGCCTCGCCCGGTGGGACGACGCGGCTGGCGTACCGGCCGTCCGGGTCCTGCTGCTCGCCCACCTGAACAGCCGGCACGAGACCGGGATCAAAAGCCCGCTCGACGCCGCGATTCTCA
>JANPKP010000377.1:0-2426 GCA_031426095.1 Gemmataceae bacterium | reverse complement strand
CCTCTTCGACATGGGCGACTCGCTGCTGGCCGCCGGGCACTACACGGACGCGGCCGGCGCGTTCGAAACGCTGTGGAACGACAAGACGCGACCGGAGAAAGCGGAAGAAGTGCTCCTGCGGGTCGTCGCGGCCCGGCAGTTGAACGGCGAGTATTACCCCGCGGACGAGAAGCTGGCCGCCTTCCGCAAGCTCTTCCCGCAAAGCCCGCTGACGCCGCACGCCCTGTTCCGCGGGGCCGAGAACCAGTACGCCCACGCCGCCGCGATGGCCAAGCAGAAGAACCCGGGGGCGAAGGAGCAGTTCGCCAAGGCCGCCGGGCGGTACGAGGAGGTGGTGGCGAAGTTCCCCGAGTTCGAGCGGGCGGGGCGGGCGAAGTACGGGCTGGCCCTGTGCCACGCGGCGGCCGAGGAGTGGGAGAAGGCGGCCGCCGTCCTCGAAGCCCTGCCGGCCGCCGACCGCGTCGGGGACGCCGCGGCCGCGTCGTTCCTCCTCGCCGACTGCCTCATCCGCACCGCCCCCGCCAAGGCCGACGACGCCCTCCAGGACAACATGCTCCGCGAGAAGCTGGGGGCCGCCGCGGGCCTGCTCGAAGGGTTCGTGGCCGCCAACCCGAAGGCCCCGGAGGCGGCCGAGGCGCTGCTCAAGCTCGGCTACTGCCACAAGCGGATCGGCGTCCAACTCGCGGAGCCGAAGGAGCGGGCCGAGGCGTTCCAGAAGGCCCGGGCGGCGTTCGACCGCGTGCAGAAGGAGTACGGCGTCACGCCCGTCCTCGGGTCCGCCGTGCTGGAGCGGGCGAAGGTTCGTGCGCTTCAGGGCGACAAGGGCGGGGCCGTGAACGACCTGCGGGCGTTCGCCAGCGACCCGCTCAGGCAGGACCCGATCGCCCCGCTGGCGGCCATCGCCCTGGCCACCTTCCTCCGCGAGCAGAACCAGCCGGCCCCGGCCGCCGCCGTGCTGAAGGAGGCCCGCGACCGCTACGAGGGCCCGCTGGCCGGCGACCCGGCGCGGGGCGAGTGGACGGCCCTCCTGAGGTACCACCACGGCGTCGCCCTTTTCGAAGCCGGCAGGCCGACGGAGGCCCGCCTGCTGTTCGAGGCGGTGGCGAACGGTGCGGGCGGCAAGCCGATCGGCGTCGAGGCCGCGCTCAAGGGCTGTCAGGCCCACGCGGAAGACTGCCGGGCGCGGATCGTGCTCGCGGAGAAGGAGCGGAACCAGCCGGGGCTGCGGCCGGACCAGATTCCGGCCGTCGATTACCGGCTGCGGGAGGCGAAGAAGGATTTGGTGAAGGTCGGCGAGGAGATGGAGCGGCGGGCGGAGGCGTTCAAGAAGCTCCAACCCGCCGTCGACGCCCGCGGCCGGCTGCTCTACGACGCCGCGTGGCTCTACCGCAACGCCGCCCCGTTCGCCCCGCTCAACCCGAACGCCCGGCCCGCCACCGAGGCCGACAAGGACACGCAATCGGCCGCCCTGCTGGCCGCCGCCCGGGAGGCGTACACGAAGTTCATCGCCGAGTTCCCCGACGCCTCGCTCGCCGTCGAGGCCCGCTTCGAGTTGGCGGAACTACTCGCCGACACGGGCAAGCCCGACGACGCGGTGAAGCTCCTGAAGGAGGCCCTCGACAAGGAGCCGGACGACAAGCCGACCGACCCGAAGACGGCCGACCGCGTCCGCCTCCGGCTCGGGGCCGCGCTGTTCGCCCGCAAGGAGTACGAGGCCGCGAGGGGGCAGTTCGACACGATTGCTGCCAACCCCAAGTCCGAGTTGCTGGCCCAGGCGGTCTACCGGGCCGGCGAGTGCCTGCTGGCCCTGAACAAGCCGGACGAGGCGAAGGAGAAGCTGAAGGTGTTCCGCGACGACGGCAAGTTCCAGCACGTCGACCGGGTGAGCGACCGGGCCTTGCTGCGGCTCGGGCACGCCTACGCGGCGGTGAAGAACTGGGAGTCGTCCCGGCAGGCGTTCCAGCTCCTTCTGGACCGCTACGCCGGCAGCACGTGGGTGCCCGAGGCCCGCTACGGGATGGGGTGGGCGATGCAGAACCAGGGGAAGTTCGACGAGGCGGCCAACCAGTACGCCCAGGTGACGGCCAAGAGTGCGGACGAGCTGGCCGGCCGTGCCCACCTCCAGATCGGCCTGTGCCGGGCCGCCAAGGGGCAGAACGGCGAGGCCGTGAAGGTGTTCAAGCACGTCGCCGGCACCTACGACGCCCCGGACCTGCGCTTCACGGCGATGACCGAGGCCGCGAGGGTGCTGGCCGCCGACAAGCAGGTCGAGGAGGCCGCCAAGCTGCTCGACAAGGTGATCGAGGACGCGCCGCCCGGCAGCGAGTACGCGAAGGTGGCGAAGGAGCGGCGGGCGGGGCTCAAGAAGTGAGTGAGTCGGATTGTGGTTTAGCGCCGCGACCGGCGGTCGCCGCACGCGACCGCCG
>JANPKP010000376.1:0-4436 GCA_031426095.1 Gemmataceae bacterium | reverse complement strand
AGCAGAAGCTCCGTCAAGCCGCCGTGGACCTGTCCGCCGCCCAGAAAGCGGAGGACGAGGCCGAGGTCAAGAAGGTGGCGAAGCGGGCCGTCGAACTGCTCGGCGATCAGGCCGGACTGCCCGAGGTCGCCGACGAGTTCCACCCCGTCCCCGAGGACGCCAAGCCCCTGTCGCCCGACGAACTTGCCACCGCCTTCGACCCCTACATCGGCTACATCGGGCGGCAGAAGTGGTGGACGGTCGGCCTCGACCCGGCCAAGACCAACCACGCCCTCCGAGAAGTCGCCGCCGTCATCGAAGGCTGTCTCGCCGCCCGCCGTGCGGGTGCCGCCGAAGCGGAAGTGTTGCTCCAGATCGCCAAGGACGCCGGGGATTTCCTCGTCTGGGCGCAAGAACAGGCGGGGACCGGTGTGTTCCCGTTCCCCGCCGTGCGGAACGGGAAGGGCCGACCGTTCGAGGCGGCAGAGCGGTTCTACCGGCAAGCCGAGAAGAACGGAAACCTCGACCAGATCATCAAGAGCGGCTGGTCCGTCGAGGACTTCGACGACGGCGGGCTCCAGTTCGACAACGGGCTGGCCGGGGTCGCACTGGTACGGCTCTTCGAAGCGACCAAGGACGAGAAGTACAAGAAGTCGGCGACCCGGGCGGCGGACTGGGCGCTGAAACGCCGGGTCGTGCCGAACTGGAACTACAACAGTTTCAGCGTCTACCTGCTGGCCGAAGTTTATCGTATCACCGGCGACAAGAAGTACCTCGAATCCGCCAAGACAAAGACCCGCCTCGGGATACTGCCGGGGCAACTCACCGAAGGGCCACGCAAGGGCCGGTGGGCCGACGCCCACAACGCCCGGCCCGCTTACCACTACATCATGGTGCGGGGGTTGGCGACGCTGGCGGCGACGATGCCGAAAGACGACGCCGACCTGCCCGCCGTCGTCGAGAGCTTGCGGCTCGCATTGAGCGCACGGAACCCGGATTTCGAGAAGGGAATCGTCAATGCGGATTCGTCGGTCGAAGCCCTGATCCGGGTGAAAGGGCTACCGCCGCACGTCGCCGAGAAATTGGGCGAGTGCAGAACGAATGAGGCTTTGGATACCCTCGAACGGTATGCGGCTGAAGGATTTCGGGCGAAGAAGGCACCACTCGGCCCCAACGCTTGGGGACAGCTGCTTGCTGATCGTAAGGGACGGGATCGGTGAGCGGCGGGTTACTGATTCGTGGAATCGACCCGACTCACTTTGCCGCCCGCCCGACCTTGATTGACTCGACCTCCAACTTGAACGGCCCGGCCTTCTTGTCACTCAGCATGAAGCCGAGAGCGTTGATCTCTTCCGGTTTCACCGCACCGGCGTCCTTCACGACCCGCCCGAACGAAGTCGCCTCGAACTTGTCCAGCGGGACTTTCACCTCGGTCCACTGGTCCTTCTTGGTCTGCACCGCCGCCCGGTACGAGAAGGCGACCAGCGGCTTGTTCAGGTAGAGGTTCAACGAATACTCCCGCCCGTCTCCCCGGACCCTGGCGACCACCGTATCGCCTTTCTCCAGGCCGAGCTCCTTGGCCTTCGTCCGCACCGAGGCGAAGCCGCCGTTGTTCTCCAGGGACAGGGTGCCCAAGAACTCCAGCGTTTTCTTGTCGACGATCTGGAACTTGCCCTCGGAGACGCCGCCCATCACGCCGTCGTTGACCGCCTGCCAGTTCTTCGCAGCGTCGGCCCCGGAGAAGTCGAACAGGGTTTTCGGCGTGTCTTCGGCACTCATTACCGTTGTTCCCGCTACCAGAGCCAGAAAGATCGCCACGCAAGCAGGTTTCATCGGTCATCCCTCACGGCATCATTATCTGGAACTCACGCTACGAACGGCCTTCACTATCGCCGACCCCGGGCAGCGCCGGAAACACTTGTAGGGCCGACGACCCATCCGGTAGCCAAGGCAACGGCGTGGCGACTGCGTAGAAACCGATTCACGCCTTCCGTGGATGTCGCACTACTAATGTAGCAGCCACACTTCGCCAGAAGCCGTGGGATTGACGGCGACGGCTGAACTCGTTAACGCACGAGGAAAGGACTCCTTCATGCGTAATGTACGACAATCCGTTTGGGCTATGATTATTGCGTCATTCTTGACAACCGGCTTCGCTCGGGGCCAAGACCTACTGCCCCAAGGCGTTGCGGCGTCCGACACAGAGCTTCCGACCCCGGCTCCCGTAAAGGATGAGCGTGCCGGCGCTGGGGCATTTGGCGGGCCGGGGATCGGTGGGGGTATGGGCGGACCTGGGATGGGTGCGCCGGGGTACAAGGCCACATGGTACCCGTCCCGGCCTGCGTCCCATTCGGCGGTTGACCTCGGACTCGTCCGGCAGAACCTTTCGGCGGCTGCGCCGATCTGGCGGGATGGCGGCGACACGCTTTTGCTGATGGGCGGGGTCCGCAACACGCAGTTCTTCACCGATGCCATCCTCCCCGACACTCGGCGACCGTTTCCGAGCGAGTTGTGGAATGTCAGCACGGGGCTGACGTACATCCGCAAGTTCGATAACGGGTGGTCGGGCGGACTGAGTACAACTTTTGGGTCGGCCAGTGACAAGCCCTTCCACAGCATCGACGAAATGAACGTGAGCCTTTTCGGCTTCCTCCAAATGCCTGCGAGAAACGAACGGGACTCGTGGCTGTTCTCGCTCATGTACTCGCCGGTCGGCAATCTGGCGGTCCCGATTCCGGGCGTTGCGTACTCGTGGAAGCCATCGGACGACCTGCACGTGAGCATCGGACTCCCGTTCTCGGCCAAGTGGAAGCCGGTCGAAGACCTGACCCTGACGTTCTCCTACATTCCCGTCACGAATGTCAACGCCCGTGCCACCTACCGACTCCGAGACGGTCTGGAGGCATACGGAGGATTCGAGTGGCTGAACGAGGCGTACTTTCTGGCGGACCGGACCGTTCAACGGGATCGGTTTCTGGCCTTCGAGAAGCGACTGGTTAGCGGCTTCCGGTGGGACGTCTGGAAGCACGCCGTGCTGGACGTGAACGCCGGTTACGCCTTCGACCGCTACTACGGCGAGGGGCGGAATCAATTCTCGAACTTGCAGGACCGAGTCGATGTCCGCCCCGGAGCTTTCGTCGGGGCCAATCTTCTGGTCAAGTGGTAGGTGCACGCCTTTTCGGCCAGGTATCTTCCATCCGTTCGCTGGCTTCTGTTGGTTACGCCACGCTGCCGACGGCCCTCCGCATGGCCGCCGCCGAGTCCCGCCCGAACCGCTTCTGCAAGCGGCGGACGACGGGGTAGCCGAGCCGGGCCGAGAACTGGTTCGGGCGGGAGAACGCCAGGACGTCGTACCACACGCCGTCGTCGCTCCGGTCCCACTCGACCAGGAAGCGTTCCTCGCCGCTCTCGACGTGGCCGGGTAGCGTGCCGTAGGCGAAGCCGAACTTCGAGATCGGCCCCGCCTCGTCCACGACGTACACGACCCGGCAGGCGTTGAGCCACCAGACGCCAACGGCCCGCCCGATCACCGCCACGACTTCGCCCGATTGAATCGGCGTGCCGGACGGCCACGTCTCGACCCAGCCGAGGGCGAATTGCTCCCACCGCCGCAGGGCGGCGATGGCCGACCGGAACACGGACTCGCCTTCGCCCAGCTTGATACGAGTCCGATCCACGACGTACCCGGCGGGCGGCGTCCCGGCGGTTGCGCCCACCGCCCCGTAGGTGGTGGGCAACTCCCGCTGCGCCGCCAGGAAGCGGCGCATGGCGTCAACAGACGGCTTTCGCATCGACCACATGCCCACCTTCGATCCCGCCCGCCGGCGAGCCTGTGCGGTGATTCCGCAAGCGGTAAAATGTCCCCGCACCATACTATCCGCAACCCGAACCCCTTCCCAACCGAGGTCCGACTGAACACGATGCCGCAACCGGGGCGGGAGAACCGGGACGGGCCGGACACACCCGCGGTGCTGGTGGCGGGGGCGTCGGGGTACGTCGGGGGGCGGCTCGTCCCGCTGCTCGAACGTCAGTCGGTGGTCCTCCGGTGCCTGGCCCGCAACCCGGACAAGCTGCGGCCCGTCGTCGGCACGCGCACGCAGGTCGTCCGGGGCGACGTTCTCGACCCCGCCTCGCTCGACGGGGCGTTGCAAGGGGTCCACACCGCCTACTACCTCGTCCACCTGATGTCCGGCTCCACGGACTTCGAGACGGAGGACCGCCGCGCGGCGACCAACTTCGCTACCGCCGCCCGGAAGGCCGGGGTGCGGCGCGTCATTTATCTCGGCGGGCTGGGCGACGCCGCCGACCCGAAGCTGTCGCCGCACCTGCGTAGCCGCCACGAGGTCGGCGGGATTCTGCGGGCGTCCGGCGTGGAAACCGTCGAGTTCCGGGCGTCCCTGGTGATCGGCACGGGCAGCCTGTCGTTCGACCTGGTGAAGTCGCTGACCGACCGGCTG